>DATBMR010000267.1:0-40879 GCA_036554745.1 Binatia bacterium | reverse complement strand
AGCGCTTGGGTGAGATCTCGCCCGAGCACGCAGCCGGCGTGCTGCGCCGCGATGTCCCCTAGCAGTTCGACGGGAAAGCGCGTGTTGTTCTCGATAATCCGGTAGACTTCCTGGATTGGTTCGCCCTTCGACCAGAGCTTGATCGAGCGCAGTTGCAACCCTTCCATAAAGATGTCGCTCGAGCGCGGCGTGATGCCGCCAATGTCGATCCAGTGGACATTGATGGCGAAGAAGCCGATCAACGTGCCCAAGTTGTGCCCGGCATAGATCGGAGTGTACATCACCGTGTTGTTCAAATGCTGGCCCTGGATGGCCGCATGATTGCACACGACCACGTCACCGCGGTGCAGCCGCTCGCGCCCGTAGACGGCGAGCCCGTCACGCACCGCCATCCCCACCGAGTCCGCGACAAACACCGGCATGCCACCGGTGTTTTGCGCAATCAACTCACCTCCCGCGCTCACCAAGCCCACGGCAAAATCTTTGTACTCGTAAATGTAAGGACTGAACGCCGTGCGGGAGATATTCGCGTCGATCTGATCGGTAATGGACACCACACCATGGCGGATCACCTCTAGCGTGATGGGGTCGACGGAAAGTCTGGTCATATTATGCGTAGCCTATGAACATTTCTCTAGTCTTTTTGTCGATTCTGTTCACCTTAAGGGGAGAGGTGCATTGGATCGCGTGATACTGGAACTTTGATCCCCCATCTTAATCTTCCCCGTCAGGGGGAAGAACAGAAAAAGGAGCAACGGCCGGCCTGCTTGATTTGTCGCGCTCAAGCTCCCGAACAGTGGATTCGGATCTCCTGCAGTTCGCCGACTTCGAACCGATCCCCCGGCCATACCAGTGTGGTCGATCCGTACTCTTCAATGACCGCCGGACCCCTGCTGCCGAAACCTGGTGCCAAAGCGTCTCGATGGTAGATCTGCGCATCTAGCCAGCCGCCGGCGCTGCCGATATAGACGCGACGTGTCTGCGCTGGCTGTATGGTTGCCGTGGCACGCGGTAAGCGCCCAATCTCCGGCTGTTTGAGACGCGCAAAGGCCGACAAATGGAGCGCCTGGAACTCCGCCGGTGCTTTCGCATCGGCATGGCCGTAACGCCGTTTGTAATCGCGTTCAAATGCATCGCGGATCTGCTCCACGTCTTTGAGACCCGACACCGGAACTTTGATGTTGTGCCGTTGCCCCCGATATCTCATTTCTGCGTGACGTTCGAAAAAAACCTCCGCAGTGCCAAACTCCGCCGCCAGCGCAGTCGCGGCTTCTTTTTCCATCGCAGCGAAGACTTCGGCGATTGCCGGAACGGATTTCTCGTTCAGGATACCAACGAAAGTCTCCGAGGAATCGAGCCGGGCATCGGCCAGAAGCATACCGATCGCCGAAAAATTTCCGGGCTCGGGCGGGATCACCACCGTCGGAATCGACAGCTCATGCGCCAGTGCGCAGGAGTGCAGCGGCCCGCCGCCGCCGTAGCTGAAGAGGATAAAATCGCGCGGGTCGAGTCCGTGCTCCACCGAAATTTTCCGGATCGCGCCGGCCATGAGCACGGTGGCGATGGAGATGATCCCATCGGCCATCTGAGTGATGCCGCGGTCGCCGCTGTAGCCAAGTGGAGTCGCGATTTTTTCTCGGACGGCCTCTTGCGCGGCGCCAACGTCGAGCTTCATTTCGCCGCCGAGAAAATTTGCCGGATTGAGACGGCCGAGAACCAGATTCGCATCGGTCACGGTTGGCTCCGTCCCGCCGCGGCCGTAAGAGACCGGTCCCGGCGAGGAGCCGGCGCTCTGCGGTCCGACGTGCACACGCTTCTGTGAATCTAGCCAGGCGATGGAACCGCCGCCCGAACCCACTTCGACGACATCGATGACCGCGGACTTGATCGGGAAGCCTTTGACGTAACCGTTGACGTAATAAATCGAGTTGACAGAGAAGCGGCCGTTTTCGACCAGGGCGCATTTTGCCGTCGTGCCGCCCATGTCGAAGGCCACCAGATTTTTGTATCCCAGTTTTTCGGCGTAAGCTCCGGCGCCGATGCAGCCGCCGATGGGACCGGACTCCACCAAGCCGATCGGTTGGCGACAGGTACGGTCGGCGGAGAGCAATCCGCCATTGGAACCCATCATGAACAGCGCACCGCCGAAGCCCCGCCGCTTGAGATCGTTGTCGAGTCTGCGCACGTAGGTGCTCACCTGCGGCCCGACATAAGCGTTGGCGGCCACGGTCGAACAGCGCTCATACTCATACCACTCCCGCGTCAGATCCGTGCTGTAGGTTACGTAGGCATCGGGCAAAAGTTCTTTGAGTGTTTCGGCGGCGGTCTCCTCGTGGGCCGGGTTAATGTAGGAGTTCATGAAAAAGATCGCTACCGACTCGACGCCAACTTTCTTGATTTCATCGGCGAGTTTTTTCAGAGCCGCGATATCGAGCGGGGTGACCACTTCGCCTCGGCTGTCCATTCTTTCAGCGACTTCGAGGCGCAACTCGCGCGGAATCAACGGCTCGTCGCGCTGGTAGTGGAGATCGAACGGATCGGGTCGATTACCGCGCGCGATTTCCAGAATGTCGCGAAAACCCTTGCTCGTCACTAGAGCGGCCTTGGCGCCTTTACGCTGGATCAGTGAATTGATCACCAGGGTCGTGCCGTGATTGACCAGCGACGTCTCGGCGGGTTTGATTTGGGCTTTTCTGAAACAGTCGAGAATGCCGTCAACCAGATTGTCGTAGGTCGTCGGACTCTTGGCATAGACGACCTGTTGCGCTTCGTGATCGAAACCCACCAGATCGGTGAAGGTGCCGCCGATATCGACCGCAATGACGTAGCTCATACGAAGCTTTCGTTCAAAAGTTCACCGGCTAATAGTTCAGTACGGTTCGAAACGTCAGGGCCGGGAGGCGGTGTCGTCATCATTAAACACGACCCCGTAGTCGGCGCGCGCCGATTCACGCGAAACTAAGCCGCGCCGGACGTCGCGTTGAACCAATTCCACCGGGCGCTGCCGGGGATCGCCGTAACCGCCGCCGCCAGCGGTGTGCATCCGTACGCGATCACCTGCCTGTAAGGGGAGATTTTCGGTCTTATAAAGCAGCTCTGGTTGCGTTTGTCCGTTCCTGAAGATCAGCACTTGGCCGGTCCGCCCTGGTTTTGCGCCCTGCACGCCCCACGGCGGGCAACCGATGCGATCAAAGTTTGCCCACAGCTCGCAGGGCGCAAGCAGGTGATATTGCTTTTCGAATCCCAAACCGCCGCGCCATTTTCCCGGCCCACCGGCATCTTGCCGCAGGCAGAATTCTTCGACACGAAACGGATACATGGACTCCTGGAGCTCGATCGGAATCAGCCTGGTGTCGCCGTGCGCCATGGTACGAAAAGGCCCCGCGCCGTCATGGGTTGCGCATGCACCCCATCCGCCGTGGCCGCTGTCGTTTGCCTTGAATAGCGCGCCCGTATCGGTGCGTTTGCCGGCGAAGCTCAGTGACGAAAAGGTGCCGAAATGGGCGCCGGTGACTCGCTCAGGCAAAGCCGGCTCCAATGCTTTAATGATGCAATCGATGACCGTCGGAAACGGAATGCTGTAGAGGCCCATCGCCGCGGTCGGCGCCGCGCTAAGCAACTTGCCTGGCGGCAAAACCATCTTGACCGGTCTGAAAGTTCCTTCATTGGCCGGCTCATCCGTAGCGATCAGATATTTGAAAGCGACGCGCACGCAGGTCCTCCCGCCGCCGTAATAGCCTGAGTTGATGCAGCCCTTGACTTGATCCGATATGTCGGAGAAATCGACGGTCATCTCGTCGCCGGCGATGATGACCTTCACCTTGATGGGGATCTTTTCATCACGCACACCGTCGTTGTCGAGAAAGGCTTCATGCTCGTAAATGCCGTCGGCGATGGCACGGATCTTTTCGCGCGTCGCCGCTTCGCACTGATCGAGAATGGTGTCGAGGGCGCCAAGGAATACCCCCGCGCCGTACTTGTCGGCCATCGCTTGGGTTAGATCGCGGCCGAGCAAGCAGCCGCCGAGCTGCGCTTCGATGTCGCCAAGCAGTTCCTGCGGAAAGCGCGTGTTGTTCTCGATTACCCGGTAGACCTCTTCGATCGGCTGTCCTTTGGACCAGAGCTTGATCGAGCGCAACTGCAATCCTTCCATAAAGATGTCGGTGGACGAGTAAGAAACCGATCCAATCGCCGAGCCGCCGATGTCGATCCAATGGCAATTGACGGCGAAAAAACCGATTAGCTGATCGCCCCTCGGTCCGGCGAAGACCGGTGTGTACATCACGGTGTTGTTAAGATGCTGACCCTGCACGGCGGCGTGATTACACACGATCACGTCTCCCTTGTGCAGATTTTCGGAGCCATAGACCGTCAAACCGTCCTTCACCGCCATGCCCACCGAGTCGGCGACGAAGACGGGCATGCCGCCGGTCGATTGCGCCAGCAATTCACCGGCGGCGCCGGCGAAGGCGACGGCGTAGTCCTTGTATTCGTAGATATAGGGACTGAACGCCGTCCGCGTCATGTTGGCATCGATTTGGTCGCAGATCGAAATGATGCCGTGGCGAATGACTTCAAGAGTGATCGGGTCGAGCTTGGCTCGGTCCGCGTGCACTGCCGGTGTGGTTTTCATCGAGGGATTCGTTCCTGCGGGCAAAAACTTTTTGCGATAGTTTCAAGGAACAGAAAGGTTGTCAAGCAACGGCAAATTGCGTAAGAACTGTTACCGGTGGGCGTGGTCTTCCATCGCGTCAAGGAGAATGTGCCATGATAAAATTCTGCGTTCGGCTTTATCGCGGATTGCTGGCGATGGCAATTTTTGGTCTCGTCCTGGCTGCCACGCCGTCGAGTTATGCTCAGGAGCGGCGCGCTAAATTAAGAATCTCGAACGCCGGTTTTACCATTACGGCATTGCCGCTCTTAGCCGC
Source organism: Binatia bacterium (assembly GCA_036554745.1). GTDB lineage: Bacteria > Desulfobacterota > Binatia > UBA9968 > UBA9968 > DP-20. The sequence goes on along the minus strand of DATBMR010000267.1, from coordinate 35,951 downwards.
CAAGGAATGGGGCGTATTCACGGCCAACGGCCTCGACATGGAGCTCATTCTCATGCAGTCCTCGATCGTGCCCGCGGCGCTCAGTCAGGGTGACATCGACTATCAGGCCGGCGTTGGTCCGGCGTCGGTGAACGCCACGTTGCGCGGCTTTCCGACCCGAGCGATCTGGTTTTCCTCGGATAAAATTTCCTATTGGTTGATGGCCAGGCCGCAATACAAAACGCTGGAAAGCTTGAAAGGAAAGAAAATCGCCATCACCGGCTTAGGCGGCACCGTCCACGTAGCATTTAACTTGGCGATGGAAAAAGCCGGCGCCAATCCCAAGGATTACGTCCTGGTGTCGATTCCGGGACAGCAGATTCAACAGCTCATCTCTTTGGAGTCGGGTTACGTCGACGCCGCGCTGCTCTCACCGCCGGTGACCTTTGGCGCCCAAAAAAAGGGTTACAGTAAGGTCTATGACGTCGGCGCGTCGGTAGACATGCCGGGCGGCGGCCTGACCACACTGGTGAAAACGATTCAGGACCGGCCGGGCGAAACCAAGAGCGTCATTCGTTCGCTGCAAATGGCCAAAGATGAAATCAAGAGATCCAAGCCCAAAACCGTTGAGTTAATTGTCAAGCTGCTCAAGATGGACAGGGAAGCCGCCGGCGAGACTTACGATCAGTTTCTGACAACGCTGAGTTCCAACGGCATTCCGAGTCGGGTGGGCATGGAGACTCTGGTAAAGGCGATCCAAGCCCAAGGCCGCCATCTCGACCGCAAAGTCGCCTTTAACGAAATCGCCGACGACCGCCTGGCCACGGAAGTCGCGCGAGAATTGGGCTATAAAACTCCATAGGAGACCCGCCCAAGGAGATCTTGAATGCTCTGTAACCGAGATCTGAATCGTCTGTTGGTGACGCTTTTTGTCGCGCTGCTGTACGTCTGCGCGGGTGGTGATCGCACCGAGGCTCAAGAGCGGCGCAACAAGATCCGAATTTCCAACGCAGGCTTCACGATTACGGCGCTGCCGCTGTTGGCGGCCAAAGACTGGGGCAAGTTCAGCGCCAGTGGTCTGGAAGTGGAGTTGATTATTATGAACCCGTCGCTAGCTGCGGCGGCGCTGGCCCAGGGCGATATCGATTACGTCGCAGGCGTCGGTCCTGCTTCCGTCGCCGCCACCTTGAGCGGCCTTCAGTCACGCGCGATCTGGTTTTCCTCGGACCGCATTTCCTACTGGCTAATGGCGCCACCGCAGTACAAGACGCTCGCGTCGTTGAAAGGCAAAAAAATCGCAATCTCGGGCGGCGCGGGCGGCACCAACCACGTCGCTTTGGTGATCGCGCTGGAGAAGTCGAATGCCAACCCGAAAGACTTTACCATGGTCGGCATACCCGGCGCCCAGATCCAAGTGTTTAACTCGCTTGAATCCGGATTTGTCGATGCCGCGCTGCTGTCGCCGCCAGTGACCTTCAGTGCGGCCAAAAAGGGCTACGCGAATATCATGGATGTGGGGGCGATGGTGGAGATGCCCGGCGGCGGACTGACCACCTTGATCAGAACCATTCAGTCAAAGCCAGCGGAGGTTAAGCGCGTCATCCATGCGCTTCAGTCCGCCAAAGACGATATTCGGCAATCCAAGCCTAAAACTGTCGAGCTTATCATCAAGCTCCTCAAAATGGACAAGGAGGCGGCGAGCGAAACCTATGATGCCTTTCAAACGACGTTGAACCTTAACGGCGTTCCCAATCGTTCCGGCATCGATAACCTGGTCCGTTCGCTGCAAGCGCAAGGCCGTTTCGTCGATCGGAAAATCGCTTTTACCGATGTTGCCGACAGCAGACTCGCCACGGAAGTTGCGAAAGAGCTGGGATACAAGCTGCCGTGACTCCCTCCCGCAAACTTCCCCCGCGCGCGGTGGAGCAAAGCGGTAGCGTACCAGACCTCAAGACACCATGAACCCGATTAGTTCCGATGTCCTCGTTGTTGGCGCGGGGCTGGCCGGTTTCAGCGCCGCCGTGCGTGCTTGCGAACAGGGCGCAGGAGTCATCCTAATCGACAAGAGTGCCGGCGAAATGGGCGACGGCAATATCTTGATGGCGTCCGGCAGTCTTCGTGCCGGCGGCAAGAGTCCGAGAACGAATCCCCAGGAGCTATATGGTTTCGTCATGTCCGAGGGAGTGGCCTATTCGGACCTGGTAAAAGCCTGGTCGGAAACTTGCGGTCGCGCCGTCGACTGGTTGATCAATGCCGGCGTCAAAGTCACCGAGAGCGCGCCCGGTAGAATCTGGCTCGACCAGTCGGGTGCGGTTTCCCTCGCGCCGGTTTACAAGAAAGACGTCGGTACCCGCGCACTGACTAAACTCAAAGAACGGTTCGTCCAACTCGGCGGCATTTATTTAAACGGCGTCGAAGCACAGAAACTATCGTTCGAGCACAACCGCGTCTGCGGTGTGAGTGGCAGCAGATCCGGTGAGGCGATCGGCTTACGCTGCCAAGCGACCATCCTGGCGACCGGCGGCTTCAGCGCCAACAAAGAAATGTTGAAACGTTATATCGGTGCCAACGCCGATCATTGCAAGCTGCGCGGTTCCAAGCAGTGTACCGGCGACGGTTTGCGCATGGCGCTTGAAGTGGGCGCCCAAGCGGTCAACTTGCAATATTTTTATGGCCATCTGATGTCGCGTAAGGCACTCGTCGATGACCGCTTCTGGCCTTATCCGAGGCTCGATTCCTTCGTCGATGAGGGACTCCTCGTTGATGGCAAGGGAAAGCGCTTTGTCGACGAAGGGCGTGGCGATGTCGCGGTCGCCAACGAACTGGCGCGCGCTGCCGACGTGGGCGGAGCCACGCTGATTTTTGATGATGCATCTTGGGACGCCGCCCGGGACGACGTCCTTGCCAATTCGGTCAAAACACCGGCGCCCAATCCGTGGCTGATGGATAACGACGGCGAAATCTTCTCCGCGCCGACGATTGAGGCTCTGGGAGCTGCCATTTCGATCGATGCAGCCGCGCTGAAGGAAACCGTCGAATCCTATAATCGCGCCGTACAGTCAGGCGCAGCCGCATCGCTTCCGGTGCCGCGGACCGGGAAACCGAAAGTCTTGCACGCACCGTATTACGGCTTGAAAGTGATACCCGGCATCACCTTCACGATGGGCGGGATTCTCATCAACGGCCGCGGCGAAGCCTTGAATCATAGTGCCGAACCGATACCCGGACTTTACGCCGCGGGCGATGCCATTGGCGGCCTGATGGGTGGTTACCGCGGCGGCTATACCGGCGGTCTCATGCAAGCCGTGGTGACCGGGATCTTAGCAGGAGAAAACGCGGCGCGGCAGATACTTCTTTGATGATCAATGATAGGGGATGGCGTTGCGCATCCACGACGAACAGACTTCTCGATTCGATGTTGCGGAGTTTTACTCTGCCGGCTGGTCAAAAATGGTGATGCGCGGCGCGACGGTCGATGAGCCGAGGCGTACTCCGGTTGCGTTGAAGCGAAATCGGACGAACGCAACGAAGCCGATGGCCGTTTTTCAGCGGCCTGCTAACTTTCCGCCTCTTCCCGATACAAACCGAGCGCTTCGGTCGATGGCCGGTCGTTGATTGAAAAGAGAATCGCGTCATCGCTTGTCGTGTTTTCGTGGGAGTGCCATTGCCACGAGGGTACGACAAAGAGGTCGCTCTTTTCCCAATTGAACTCATTGGCCGAGATTTTTGTCATGCCGCTGCCGCGAAATGCGTAGTAAACAGTCGTGCTCGTGTGGCGATGAGTTCTGGTCTTCTCCTTGGGCCGAAGCAGTTGGATCGAGCAGGAGCAGGTCGGCAGCGTGTGCCCGCCGTCGACCGGGTTGACATATTCCAAGATGACCCCATCGTACGGGTCTCCCGCGCTTTCCCTCAAGGCTTCCAGGCTTGCTCGGGTCTCCTCCCATGGATAGCGATAAGGCGGTGCTTGAAAAGAATTCTTAATCCATGTCGGGCGGGCGTGAGCAAAGATCTTTGATGAAAAATTTTCCGGCTTTTCAAGCGGCTGTTGTGCTTTGGCAAAATTCTCCTGGATCATCGCGCCAAAGTGGGTCACCAGACGAACATCTAAACCATCGAGCCACATGACCGGCTCCGTCGAATCGTTAAAGTGATCGTGCCAGGTCCAGTTCGGCGTCGTGATGAAGTCGCCTTCGAACATGGGGAAGCGCTCGCCTTCAACGACGGTGTATGCGTTGGGCGTGCCCTTGACGATGAACCGGATCGCCGCTGCGGTGTGCCGATGCGCCGCGGCGACTTCGCCAGGCCTAACCAGTTGCACCGAGATGTGTACGGTATTGGTCATACCGGCGGACAAACCGGGATTTCTCATCTGGATGGTGCGCCGCCCCGCTTCACCGGTGGTGATCAGCTCGCCGGCCCAATCGAGTGCTTGGAAGATATCCTTGCCCTTCCACAAATACGGCTTCACCGTCTGGGACCAATCCGAGTGCTCCCAGTGGCCCTTCAAGTTGCGCTCCTTCATCCATTGACTCAAATCCTGCAGGTCCATACGCCCTCCATGCTTCTAGCGCCAGCTATTGTCTCCATACAAACGGCGCTTTACCCTGTCAAGCTCGGAGGCTAAACCGTAGAAAAATTAAAGAAGAAAGAGAACGTACTTAAGCCGGTGGGGGCGGCGAGCACGTGGTTGGGCCAGACGGGTTTCGCCTGGTTGATGGCGAATTTATGATTCGAATGCGCGGTCGATGATCTTTCGCGCTGCGCCGAGCGCCCAACTGTCGGCGTCGCCCTTGCTTGGGAACGTGAGTTGTTCAGCGCCGAAGCAATGGGCGAAGCTGCGGATCCACAATTTGCGCAGTCCAAACTCAGTTGCAAGCGACACACAAGCTTCGGGGAGCCAGGATCGAGGACCGATTGAGTACGATGCCGCGCGGATGTCGCAGCCTCGATGATTGATTGAGTCAATGAGGTTTTCTCGCCATATCTTCATGGATCGCTCTCCAGGTTCGGTTCGAGAGTTACTCCGGACATGCCGCAAACTACATACCAAGCGTGATTGGGTATTTCCGGGCATTCTTACGGAAACCCGTGATTTCCGCTTCATGCGGCATGACGCAAAATAGTTTGCTTACGGTCAAATTTTACCAATTGCCGTGCAGCTGTTTGAAAAGCGCCTAGGGGTCATGAAAACTGCGCTCCAGTAAGGGATGACGTTGGTGATCTGCCGTGCACTGATACATGCAGCGGCATTGTTCGGCTCGCTGATTCTGTCGGGCTGTCTGATCGATCGGCTCGGCGGCGCGTTTCGGCATGAGCCGGAGGAGCTTGAGAAAATGGCCTCGCAGGCGGCGCAGAAGCTTATCACCCAAGCCTTCACCGACCTTGACGCTGGGCGCCTCGTCGATTATCACACGCATATCGTCGCCATCGGTACCAGCGTTAAGAGCGCGTTTGTCAATCCCCGATCGCTGAGCGGAGTGAATCTTGATCGGGCAAAATTCTGGATCTATGCCAGTGCTTCGGGCATCCGCGATGAGAAAAATGCCGATGCGGAATATCTCGACAGGCTGGTTGGCCTCGCGCGCGCGATCAAACCCGGCGGCAAATTCCGCATCCTCGCCTTCGACAAGCATTATAACGCCGCTGGGTCAGTGAATCTTAGAAAAACCTACATGTATGTTCCCAACGAGTATGTCGTCGGCCTGGCCGCTCAATACTCTGATATTTTCCTGCCGGTGGTTTCAATTCATCCTTACCGCCTCGACGCGTTGCAGGAACTCGATCAGTGGGGAAGAGCCGGTATCAGATACGTCAAGTGGCTCCCCAATGCGATGGGGATCGACCCCGCCAATCCGGCCGTCGAGCCGTATTATCGTAAGATGAAAGAGCACGGCATGATCCTGCTATCCCATGGTGGCGAAGAGCAGGCGGTCGAGGCGGATGAAGATCAGCGGCTTGGCAACCCGTTATTGCTGCGCCGGCCGCTCGACTTGGGTGTTCGCGTCATCATCGCCCACGCCGCGAGCCTCGGCACCTGTGAGGATCTCGACCATGGCGCCGGAAAAACCGCAAGCTGCTTCGAGCTGTTTCTCCGAATGATGGATGAGCCAAAGTACAGAGGGCTCCTATTCGGGGAAATCTCCGCGATGCTGCAGTTTAACCGCATGCCGGTTCCGTTAGCGACTCTGCTCAAGCGCCAGGATCTGCACTCTCGCCTCGTCAACGGCAGCGACTACCCGCTGCCGGCGATCAATTCTTTGATCTGGACGCGTGCCCTGGTCCGCGACGGCTTTATCACCGCCGCAGAGCGCCAAGCCTTGAACGAGATCTACGACTACAATCCGTTGCTTTTCGACTTTGTCTTGAAGCGCACGGTTCGCCACCCCGAAACTAAACAGAGACTCGCCGCGTCCGTGTTCATGACCAACCCGGGCTTGGAATGACGGAACGGAAACAAACGGTGGAATGGTGGGATGTCCAAAACCCTGACTGCCGTGATGCAATACTCGATCCTTTGGCGCTCTCAGCTTGGGGTCCTCCTTGACGGCCCGTCCGAATCCGCCTATGTGTCTTGTAGGCGCTACCGGTCGAGGGCTGAATGCGACGAAGTCGATGGCTATATTAACCCTGCGTCATGTGTGCAAAACCTTCGGCAACTCCGACAATGGCGCGGGGCAGGTCGTCGCGGTCGACGACGTGTCTTTGGACGTTGCCTCCGGTGAATTTTTTTCCATCATCGGTCCTTCCGGCTGTGGAAAATCCACATTGCTTCGTATAGTCGGCGGCCTATTGCCGGCAACCTCCGGCGAGTTGATGGTCGGTACCGAACGCGTGAACGGCCCACATCCGTGGATTGGGATGGTCTTCCAGGAAGAATCTACGTTTCCTTGGCGGACCACTCTTGGAAACGTCGAGTTCGGCCTTGAAATGCGCGGTATGGGGCAGCGCGAAAGGCGCGCCAATGCGCGCGAGATGATTCGGCTCGTCGGCCTTTCAGGCTTTGAGGAGCGCTATCCGTCCGAGCTTTCCGGCGGCATGAAACAACGAGTTGCGATCGCCCGCGCGCTCGTGCTCGAACCGAAGCTTTTGCTGATGGACGAACCGTTCGGCGCGCTCGACGAACAGACCCGGATCATTCTCGGCGAGGAGCTGTTGCGCATTCGCGATGAGCTCAAACAGACGATCATCCTGGTGACGCACAATATCAACGAGTCGGTGCAACTTTCCGACCGTGTCATGGTGATGACGGCGCGTCCCGGTAAGGTCAAAGCAATCGTCGATATCGACTTGCCTCATCCGCGCGATTCGACGATTATCGCTTCGGAGCGCTTCGGCCGGCTGGTCGGGCAAGTCTGGGGCGCGCTCAGAGAAGAATCGATCAGGAGCTTCAAACAGACGGAGCAAAGAACGTAAGGAGATCGAGCGATGAACAAGCGACTCTCAGACGTGCGACAAAACGTCCTGTTGGCTTTATTGGTCCTAGGGCTTCACCTGGTAGGAGCCCCGACTTCCTGGGGCGCCGCGGCGCCTACCAAGATCGTCGTCGTGGTGCCGCATCGTATCCTGTTTACGGTTGCATTGCCCGTTTACGTCGCTCAAGAAAAAGGCTTTTATAAAGAAAACAATATCGAGGTCGATGCCGTCTTTACGCGCGGTGGCGGCGAGAACGTGCAAGCGGTGGTCTCCGGAGACGCCCAGATCGGGCTGGGTACGGGGACCCTGGCGGTTATCAGTGCGTTCGTAAAGAAGGCGCCGATCAAGATTGCCGCTGCCGAGATCACTGGGATGGATGCCTTTTGGTACGTGCAGAGCAATACATCGATCCGAAAGATGGATGACCTCGCCGGCAAAAAAGTCGCCTACAGCCGCCCCGGCGCTTCCAGCCACATGGCGGTGCTCGCCATCGCGGACCAAATCAAAGCCCGAGGACTCAAACCGGCGGAACCAGTTTCTCTCGGAGGCATCCCGGAGGTCTATACCGCCGTCCGTACGGGCCAGGCCGACGCCGGCTGGTCGGTGGCGCCGTTTCAGCTGGACCGGGTCGAAAAAGGTGAACTCCGCGTTGTTGTAAAGGGCGAAGAGATCAAGGCGCTCAGGGAGATTACCCCGCGAGTGCATTTCGTCAATACCGCATTCGTCGGCAAGAATCCCGACGCCGTACGTGGCTTCTTTCGCGCACAGCAAAAAGCCCTGGACTATATGTTTGCGAACAAAGCTGACGCCGCGAAAATTTGGATTCGGCGCGCCGAGCTTAAATTTCCGGAATCCGCGGTACTCCAGACGTGGGATTACTACAGTCGAGAGGCGATGACGCTAAAACCGATTCGCGGCGTGCAGGCTACCATCGAAGACGGTATCAGGAACAATTTTTTGAAGCAGCCGCTGACGCAAGCCGAACTCAAAAGCTTGATCGACCTGAGTTACTTGCCGTAACCGCTGCGCGCCAGCGCGAGGGTGCTCCGAGCCAGCACCTAAGAATAATAAAGTAGCTGGTGGGTGTCCTGGCCGGCCAATCCCGGCTTCCTAGCGCTCTGAACGGGCTGGGTTTTTTCCCGGAAAGAGGCCGTGTTTGGCAAGAAAGTCGATCATAAAACGATCGAATAGCCAGGGCTGCTCGATTTGGCAAGCGTGGCCGGCGCCGGGCAGAACTTTCAGCTCACAGTTCGGGATGCGCGCCTGCAGCGCAAAGGCGCGTTGATGGCTCGCGTCCTCACTACCAGTGAGAATAATTGTCGGGCAGGCGATGCGCTCATGATGGCCCTCCGGGTATGGTTGCGCGAGCGCTTTGAACTGGTGGATGATCGTCTGCACGTCGGCGTGCTCGTTGCGTTCGATAAAGAGGTTGGCGAAGAAATGCGCGAGCGGCGTCGTGCGAAACGCCGGGCTGAGATCCTCGAACGTGTAAGCCCAGCGATAGTCGAGGCCACTGGCCGTGTAGTTATCGATCCGCCGAATGGTGAATTCCTTGGCGGGATTGTAACCTGTGCCTGAGAGCACGAGCGCCGCAGTTTTCTCGGTACGTTGATGGTACATATACGGAGCGATCGATGAACCGACCGAGCAGCCAACCAGGATTGCGCGCTCGTTGGGCGCCGCCTCGTCAATCGCTGCCCAGCAAGCCTCGGCCATATCGGTCATCGTCAACTCGGCGTCGGCCTTAGGCGAACGGCCGTAGCCCGGGATATCGATGGCAATGCAGCGGTACCAGGTCGACAGGTGCGCCAGCTGAAAAATCCAGCAAGACTGGTCCATGGGATTGGGGTGAATGAACGCGATCACCGGTCCCTCTCGTCCCATTCGTTCGTAGTAAAGCGGTCCGTGAATGTGCTGCGCCATGAGATTCCTCCTCCGAGCGCTAACCCTTAGCGTTGCAGGTTTTAAATCTCGATCTTCCGAAATATGCCAGAACCGGACGCGCTCTCTCATTTTCAATCAGGGTCCGGGTTGACCGGCTCTATTGGGAGCACACCTTACTCTGAACGCGATTGTGAAAACAAGAAAGAATGGACTTATTGTTCCAAGGGCAGGGTCGGTGCGCGGCCCAGATCAAAGCACGTTCAACATGTTCGACTGATGCGGGCGAAACAGACCCATTGTTCTAAAGCTGAGCGGTGTTGAGGCAATTTGGCAAGCGGTTATTTGGAGCACTGCGGAATATCCGTGTCATTTTGGGTTGATGAGGGAGCGTTAACGGTCGGCATTACCGTTGCTCTAGTTACGGTTGGTTCCTTGAAGGGGCCTACAAAGCGATTGTTGAATTTACATGCTTAGCAAAGACTCGCAGTGCTCAGTGGAATTACACCTATGATAGACTCGGTGATAGATTTTCTTCATTTCTCCGCGATCGCGTCAGTCTTCATTTCCCTCCTTGCCAGAATGGTGCGAAGGAAATACCTCAGGATGGTTGACCGGAAGCGCGTGCCGACATCAAAAAAATGTCCGAGCTGTGCCGAGCAAGTCCCGCTCTCAGCGCTCGTTTGTGGGGCGTGTGCTTTCAACTTTCTTTCGGGAATGGTGGGCCACGGCCATAAAATGCTGCCAGCGCCAGAACCGAAAGCTGAAGCAATGCCGGAGCAGAGCCTTGCTACGCCAGGGTCGTACCCAACGACCGTACCCGCCTCCCATTGAGAAAAGCGCAGCGGCGCCTTCTGCCGGGCGTGGAATTGGACTGATTGGTTTTCGAGCGCTTCCGCCGCCCGGCCCTTCGCGGCGCTCGGCAGCTCCTGCGCCCTAGCAGGTTGATGAAAAACCCGGATTGCAGGCTGCTCAAAGGATCTCAGAGCCAAGGCGCGCGAAAAATCGGCGAGCGGAGGCGTACTTAGCGAGTACGTTGTAGCGAGACGATCGAGCGCAACGCAGGATATGAGTCTTTTTCAGTAGCCTGCTAGTGCATCCATTCCAATCAGATGCTCTCGGCAACTTGATTGCTCCCGACTTTAAGCGATAAAACGCTCAGTATGACTCGGCGCGGTAGCGATTACGTGCGTGGCCTGCGCGACGGCCGCACGGTGTTGTTTAACGGTGAGCGGGTTGTCGATGTCACGGCACATCCGGCATTTGCCGCCGGGATACGTACGATTGCCGGACTCTACGATCTCGCCGACGATGCGGCGAACCGCGAGTTGATGACGTATCCCTCCCCGCGGGATGGCCGTCCGATTAACAAGTCCTGGCTGGTGCCGCGCACGCGCGAAGATTTAGCTGCGCGCCGCCGCGCCATCAAATTCTGGGCCGATGCGAGCTACGGCTTCCTTGGACGCTCGCCGGACCATGTCGCTTCGTTTTTCGCTGGCTTTGCCGGATCCCCCGCATTTTATGCGCGCGGCGGAAAAATTTTCGCCGAGAATCTGTTGCGCTTTGCTGCCAAGGCTGCCGATGAAGACCTCTATGTCAGCTACGTCATCGTTCATCCCACAATCGACCGCGCCAAGCCGGCACATCAGCAGGCCGAGCCCTATCTCTACGCCGGAGTTGCCGCCGAGCGTGATAGCGGCATCGTCATTCGCGGCGCGCAGATGCTCGGCACAGGGTCGGTAATGTCGGATTATATCCTGGTTACGGTAATCCTGCCGCTCAAGCCGGGCGACGAAGACTACGCGATCGCCTGCGTGGTGCCCACCGGTGCGCCTGGTCTGAAACTTTATCCGCGGCGCCCTTACGGGCTCGGATGCGGGAGCACGTTTGATTACCCGATGTCGAGCCGCTTCGACGAGACCGACTCACTGGTCGTCTTCGACGATGTATTCGTTCCCTGGGAAGATGTGTTCATTTACAAGAACATTGAGCTGACGGCCGGTCAGTTCAGCGTCACTGCGGCGCACGTTCTCGGTAACACTCAGGCGCATATCCGCTCGTGGGCCAAACTCCAGTTTCTCGTCGGGTTGGTGAAACGTTGCATGGATTTGAGCGGGCGTTCCGCCAGCAGCGAAACGATCGCGCAACTGGGCGACCTCGCCACCCGCGTCTCGCTGGTGGAGGGCATGATTCTCGGCGCCGAGGCCGCGGCGGAACCCGATGCGTTTGGCGTCATGCGCCCCAAAGATTCTTTGCTCTATGCGAGCCAGGTATTCCAGCAGGCGATGTATCCGGCGCTGCTCAACCAGGTTCGCGGCCTGATGGGCGGAAGCCTGATCCAGCTGCCGGCGACCGTTGGCGAGCTTCGTGCGAGCGACTCGGCGGCGGATATGGAGCGCTATGTGCGCTGGCCAAACGCCAGCGGCCGTGAGCGCGTGAAGCTGTTGAAGCTCCTGTGGGATGTGCTTGGATCGGAATTTGGCTCGCGCCATCTCCAGTACGAGATGTTTTATGCGGGCGAGCCAGCGGCGATCCAGGGCCGCGAGTTCCGAAACTTCGATTGGGCGGCGGCGGAAGCTTTAGTGGATCGATGCCTCGCAAGTTACGACGTCACGAGTTAAGCGGCAAAGACACAAAAGTTTTCGTCAGTGTATTCTCCGGGGTAGATGCGGGCAACGCGCACGATTCGCCCCGCATGTTCCGGACGTCGATACTGCAGCCGTTTTGGCAAGCGACCGTTGCCGCGCCCGCCAGCACCTCTTGAAAAACCTCGCGTCGAAAGTGCCGGTTCTCGACCCATGTGGATCGAGTGGAAAAATACAATCGGCCGGTGCGCGCCAGGAGACGCAGGGCCGCCAAACCGATGCGTGTGCGGCGGTCGGAGAATGGATAATTCAGTAAGTCGGCGAGACTCATATCAGTGCCGAGCGGCAGGCCTTTAAGAAAATCAAGGATCCGGGTCGTTACAAAGAGCGTGTAGACATCGTCGCGGCTGAAATAGCCTGTTTCGATCGCCAACGCGGTAAGGCGGGCCTTCACGAAATCGCTTTCATTTAACTCGAGGCCGCGCGCGATCGGAGAATTCGGCGTACGATAAAACGGCGAGGCGCCGAGCAGGACCGGCAAGCGCGCGTTGAACGCCAAAGTCTGAATCATACTCTCCAAGGTTTCATTGGGCAGACCGAGGATCTGATAGGAAACGATCTTGAAGCCGAGCCGGTGGGCGGTTTCCACAACTCTCACGTAGGCTTCAAGCGTATGCGGGCGTTTGGTGGTCTCGCGCACGGCTCGGTCGGAGCTTACCAGCGCCAGATTCAAGCGAGAGAAACCCGCCCGATACATGAGTTCGAGCAATTCATCATCGAGGCTCAAATAGCTGATACCGTTCATGGCGACAAATTCCATTTCGCGATCGGGAAACCGGTCGATCAGCCGCCGGCAGAGTTCCTTGAACGTTTGTTTGTAGTAGGTCAGATTGTCATCCTCGAAGTCGATGACTTGGTATCCTTGCCGGCGGCGTTGTTCGATTTCTTCCAAGACGCGGTCGAGCGAGCGCCGCCGGTAATTTGCCCCAAACGTCGTGTGGACCGAGCAAAAAGAGCACTTGTGAGGGCAGCTGCGCGACGTGATCATAAAGGTCAGAGCTTTGCGTGCAAGTGCGTAAGAGCCCGGAGCAAAGTCGCTGAGATCCGGCATCGGCAGATCGTCGATCGAAAAATTGCTCGCTACTGGATTAAGGACGAACTCGTCGTCGCGCTTGTAAGCGAGATTGGGCACAGACTCGACGCCGGCCTGGTCTCGAATCGCGCGCAAGAGTTCGACAAACGGCCTTTCGCCCTCACCACGAATGACATAATCGACGTTGGGTGATGCCAGCAGCGACTCCGGCACCGCCGAGGCGTGAGAGCCGCCCATGACGACGATCGCGTTCAGGCGCTTCTTTACCCTCGCGGCGACTTCGAGGGCTTCACGATAATAGGGCGTGAACAGCGACGATATGCCAACGACGTCGGGTTTGAGATCGGCGATTACTCTTTCAATTTCATCAAACGAGTCGCCAAAATGATAATACTGGTGAAATGTGGAAAACGGCGACTTATCGGAGACTGAATAGTAATCACGCAGATAACCAAGCTCTTTCGGGATCGGTACGGTTTTGCGTTTATCGCTGCCATGAAAGTCCTTGATACGGATCTCGATGCCGGGCAGGAAATTTCTGACGGCCGATTTGAGGTAAGCGAGGCCGATCGGCTGCAAACGCACGTCAGTGTCGTAAAAGTCGCGGACCGGCGGCTGGACCAGCAGCACTTTCATGATGGGATAGGCGATTCCTTTTCGACTCGGAATCGAATATAGCACGGGGCGTCGGCACGAATGCAACAGAGCATTGCCACACCGCAGGTTGCCAACGAATGTCCGGCGCTGTGAGGTTCAGGGGAAAGGCGGAAAACGTGTCGGGTTACTCGGAAGAAAATCTTGCCATCTTTGCTTACGGGTCGCTGCTGAGTGATCCGGGAGAAAGCATTGCGCCGCACATCGTTGCCCGCATTCCGTGCGCAAGTCCCTGGCCGGTCGAATACGCGCGCAGAGCGAAACTGCGCGGCGATGGCCCAACATTGGTGATTCACGATTCCGGAGCCAGTGTGCAGGGTAGGCTCTTGGTGTTGGACGCGCGGCTCGACGCGATCGACGAGGTCGAGGGGTGGCTTTGGGAAAGGGAAGGAAAGCCGCCGCGAGCCGGTCTCAAGCGCATGGCATTGGGCGGGTTTCGCCGGGTGCTCTATTGCGATCTTGAATGCACGCTTCGCACCGAACAGCTAAATCCGGAGTGCCTGGCTCGGTTCGCCATCGAGAGCGTGCGCAACAACCCAGCGCGCAATGCGATTCGCTATCTGGCGCAGAACATCGACCAAGGCGTGATTACACCGTTGACGTACGGCTACCGCGACGCGATTTTGTGCGCCACCGGGGCGAGCGATCTCAAACAAGCCGAGGAACTTCTCTTGCGTTCGGTCGAGATGTGACGCCGCGACTGCCGGCGAGTTTGCGGCTGGCGGCTAGCGGTTCATCTATGCTAAGCATCAACGAGCGAACCAGCCAAAGGACCCATCCCATGAAAATCGGTAAGATCGCTCGCATTGAAACGCAGATACTCGAAATGCCGTACACCAAGCCGCTGGTGACGGCGACCAATAATTTCACTGTCGCGCGCGGCCTGCTGGTCAAAATCGTCACCGAAGGCGGGATTGAGGGGTACGGCTACTCCGATCTTTTCCCGCGCACCGGTGAGACCCCGCAGACGGCACAGCATGTCATCGAGTCGGTGGTGAAACCCAAGCTCAGTGGTGAGGAGCTTGAGGACCTGGCGCGTATCCGCGCCGCAGTCGATCACGTGCTCACCGGAAATCCGCGCGCGAAGGCGGCTCTGGAGACAGCCATGTACGATGCGCTCGCCCGCGGCTACCACATGCCGCTCTCTGTGATGCTCGGCGGCCGGTACCGAAGCGAAATCAAGGTGATCAAAATGGTCAGCGTCGGCGATCCCGAAGTAATGGCGGCGGAAGCCCAGCAGCTCGCAACGGAAGGACTGGCGCTAAAACTGAAGGTCAGCGGAAGGATCGAAAGGGACTTGTTGCGGGTCGCCGCCGTGCGCAAAGCTGTGGGCGATGATGTTTTCATCAAGATCGACGCCAATGAGGCCTATGACGCGAAGACCGCCATCCGGCTCGCCAAAAGATTGGCGGATCACGGCGTCGAAGTTTTCGAGCAGCCGGTGCCGCGCGATCAATTCGACGCGCTGTGGGAAGTGAAAAAGCAGGCGCCTATCAAAATCGAGGCTGACCAATCGGTCCGCAGCTTCGCCGACGCGCAGAGGTTGATCAGAAACCGCATGGTCGACTCGATCAATACCGGCATCGCCAAAATCGGCAGCATCGGCGAAGTGCGACGCATTGCCGAGTTATGTGAAGCGAGCGGGATCCGCTGCGCGCTGTCGAACACGGCGGGCAGCATGGTTGGCGATGCAGCGGCGATACACCTGGCCGCGAGCACGCCCGGAATTTCTCCGCTCTGCGAGCTTGGCGAATTCGAAGTGATCACCGGCGACCCGTTCTTCGGTTTGTCGGTCGAGAAAGGCGGGATCAGCGTACCGGAAGGGGAAGGGCTGGGGGTGAGTCTCAGGGGATTTTAGGGGACGGAGTGGTGGAATGTTGGAGTGATGGGGTAGTGGGGTTTCCAAAACTAATCACTCCAGCACTCCAATTTTGCTTCGGAGGTATTGCATGAGTTGGGTCCGCATGATTGCTTCGCGATTCCCAATTGGGCGTGGCATGAGCATATTAATCGCTCTAAGAGCGACGAAGCGATTCTGTTCTCTGTGAATGACATCCCGATTGTCGAGGCGTTCAATCTTTATCGCGAGGAGCCGGAGAATTCACTCCATACGACCCAAGCGCCACAAGTACCGGCAACAAAAATTTAAAGACATCAAAATGTTCAAAACCGCTCAAACCGCTCTTTATCCTTCCCCGCGTCGGGGAGATCGAGGTGGGGGATTGAACTGAGCGCAAACGGTTGAACCGCTTGAACGCTTTAAACTGTTAGACGGAAAGATTACCCCATGCCCGACCTACGCACGTGGCTTTACGAAGTCGACAAGCTCGGCCAGTTGATGACCGTCGAAAACGTCCACTGGGATCTGGAGCTGTCAACGCTTACGGAAATTATCAACGAGCGCTCCAAGACCCGGCCGGCAATCGTTTTCGACAAGATCAGGGATTACCCCCCGGGTTATCGCGTCGCGGCGAATCTGGTTTCGTCGACCGATCGGCTGGCGCTCACGCTCGGTATGGAAGCCGGATTGAGCGACATGGATTTTATCCAAGCTTGGCGCCGCCAGGTAAAAAAAATCATGCCGCTTACCGCCGAAACCGTCTCCGGCGGCCCGCTGTTCGAAAATATTCGCAAAGGCAAAGACATCGACGTTCTTAACTTTCCCGTGCCGCGCTGGCACGAGCTTGATGGCGGGCGTTACATCGGCACCGACGACCTAGTGATCACGCGCGATCCCGAAGAAGGTTGGGTGAACGTCGGCACCTATCGAATTCTGGTGCATGGCCCCGATCGACTGGCGCTGCATATGTCACCGGGAAAACATGGCCGTGTCCACAAGGACAAATATCACGCTCAAGGAAAGCCATTGCCGGTTGCAGTTTGTTTCGGTCATCATCCGATTAATTTTGTCGTCGCATCCACCGATGTACCCAATCGCGTAAATGAGTACGACTACGCCGGCGGTATTCTCGGCAACCCGCTGCAAGTGGTGAGAGGCCCGATCACCGGTTTGCCCATCCCCGCCGATGCCGAAATTGCGGTCGAGGGCGAGGTCGCCCCGGAAGACGTCATGCCGGAAGGGCCCTTCGGCGAATGGACCGGTTACTACGCGAGCAATCAGCCGGCGGTGCCGGTCATTCAGGTCAAGGCGCTGTACTTCCGCAACCAGCCAATCCTCTGTGGTTTCCCGCTCCTCAAACCCTCGAGCGGCGATAATTTGCATTTTTCGCTGATGCGCTCGTCGCTCATCTGGAATGCGCTCGACGAAGCCGGCGTGCCCGACGTCAAAGGGGTATGGTGCCATCCTGCGGGCGGGAGATTTTTAACTGTGCTCTCAATCAAGCAGCGCTACCCCGGCCACGCGCGCCAGGCCGGACTGATCGCCAGCCAATGCCGGTCGGGCGCTTATCTTGGGCGCTACGTCGTGGTGGTGGACGAGGACATCGACATTACCAACTCGGAGGAATTCCTGTGGGCGCTGAGCAGCCGGTCCGATCCTGTAGAATCCATTGAGATCCTCCGGCGCGCCTGGAGCGGGCCGCTCGACCCGCGCATCCCGCGGGACCGGGTCGGCCACAGCTCGCGCGCCGTGATCGATGCGACGCGGCCTTACGAGTGGCGCGAAAAGTTTCCCAAAGTTAGCGGCGCCAGCCGCGAACTCAAGGATAAGGTCGCGGACGGATGGCGCCAATTTCTGGATCAAAAAGTCAGCGGAAGATAGCGCGATTGAATTTGTGTTTTTTCCAAATGGAGCGGCGCCCATCCACTTGGGAATTGAGGATTTCAAAATTTTGACTTTATCTCGGATTGCAAATTTCGCTCTGCGCAGTTAAGAAACCGATTCGGCATCGTTGCAGCTCATGCTCGATTCTCTCGCCAGCCTGGGCTTTGGCTTTACCGTAGCACTGCAACTACACAATCTTTTCTATTGCTTTCTTGGCGTCACAATGGGGACCCTGGTCGGGATTCTTCCCGGACTGGGGCCAACGGTGACGATCGCTTTGCTGTTACCGGTTACTTTTGAACTCAATCCGGTCGGCGCCATCATCATGCTGTCGGGCATTTGCTACGGCGCCATGTATGGCGGTTCGACAACATCGATCTTGCTGAATATTCCGGGCGAAGCGGCTTCGGTCGTGACGTGTCTCGACGGCTATCAAATGGCCCGTCAGGGTCGCGGCGGTCCTGCCCTTGGGATATCCGCTTTCGGTTCTTTTTTTGCCGGTACGATCAGCCTCTTCGGTCTAGTCTTTCTGGCGCCTACATTGGCGGAGTTTGGACTCAAGTTCGGCCCGCCGGAATACTTTGCCCTCATGGTGATGGGACTGACCGTGGTCGCGTATCTCGCAAGAAGGTCCATGGCCAAAGCTCTTGTGATGACTGTTTTCGGCATCATCCTGGGATGCATCGGATTGGATCCGATGACCGCAACGCCTCGCTTTACGTTCGGTTCGCTCGATCTCGCTGACGGCGTCAGCCTTCCGGCCATGGTCATGGGGCTGTTTGGTATCGCCGAAGTTTTGGAAAACCTCGGAGTGCGTACCAAGGCTCAAGTCTTTTCCGGAAAGATCAAAGGGCTCTTTCCTAACCGGGAAGACTGGCGGCGGTCTGCGGGTCCGATCGGGCGGGGATCGCTGCTGGGATTCTTTCTCGGCCTTGTACCCGGTGTCGGCGCCATCGTGCCGCAATTCGTGAGCTACGCGCTGGAAAAAAAGCTGTCTTCATATCCGGAGCGGTTTGGCACCGGTGAGATCGAAGGAGTCGCAGCACCGGAGGCATGCAACAACGCCGCGATGGCAGGAACTTTCATTCCGCTTTTGAGTCTCGGCATTCCTTCGAGCGCCACGACCGCCGTTCTCCTCGGCGCACTTATGATCTACGGTCTGACTCCCGGTCCCTTGTTGATTAAGAACTCGCCGGATCTTTTCTGGGGAGTGATCGCGAGCATGTACATAGGCAACGCGCTTCTGTTGATTCTTAATCTGCCGCTCATCCCTCTATGGATCAGGCTCTTAAAAATCCCCTATGCTTACCTGGCTTGTTTTATTATTTTGTTTTGCCTGATTGGCGCTTACAGTCTGAACAACAACACAGCGGATATTTTCGTCGCCATCTGGTTTAGCTTGTTAGGCCTTTTATTGAAAAAATTCGATTTCGAGCCGGCTCCCTTGGTGTTGGCTTTTGTCCTCGGCCCGCTGCTCGAAACAAATTTGCGGCGCTCTCTGATACTCTCGGATGGTAGCTTTCGGATTTTTCTTGAGCGGCCCATATCGGCCGTTTTCATATTGCTCGCCTTGGCCGCGCTCGCGGCTCCATTACTGAACAAAGTAAGACCGGGATATGGACTCAGCGAAGATGACTAAGAGAAGACTTGACACAATCAGCGCAGTTTTCTGGTTTGTGTTGGCAGGCGCAGTATGTTACGGAGCGTCCTTACTCGGGTTGGGTGGCGCGGGCGCACCGGGTTCCGGTTTCATCTTATTCTGGTCCGGGTTAATTCTGGCGATTTTATCGCTTGTAATTCTTGCCAATTCGTTTCGAGCGGCCAGCGAGATGCCCCATACGCTCGGCAGTTTAAGGTGGCCGAAAGTGTTTCTAATTCTAGGAGCCCTCGTACTCTACGGTCTCTTATTGGAAAGAGTCGGCTTTATCTTGACGACATTTTTGCTCTTAACCTTGCTGCTGGGTATCAGCGATGAGCCGAAGTGGCCGACGGTTCTTGCCCTCGCGAGCGGTGCCGCGTTAGGCAGCTACGCGCTATTCGATCTTTGGCTACAAATCCGGCTTCCCGGAGGGATTTTAGGATTTTGATCAAAAGGAGGAGAACATGCCGTCGTCTAATACAACAACCCGGCTTTTGTTAGTTTTGGTGCTCGCGCTCGCTGCCTTGCCGCCGATGGCGGTGGCCCAGGACAAATACCCATCTCGGCCGATTGAGATGGTTGTCGCTTTTCCTGCGGGTGGTTTCGCCGATCTTACGGGAAGGATCTTCGCTGACGAAATGTCGAAGGTGCTCAACGTCACGTTTACGCCAGTCAACAAAGGCGGCGCCACCGGCAGTGTCGCGGCCAGCGGTATTCTTCGGGCGCCGAAGGACGGTTACAACTTGCTGGTCAACACTCTCGGCGGGATGGTTTTGGCACCCATCGTGCTCAAAGACGTCACCTACGATTCGAGCAAAGATTTCTATCCCGTTGCTTATATTACTTCGGCGCCGGATGGCCTCACGGTGCGCGCTGAGTCCCCGTTCAAATCCCTCCAAGATCTGATCAATGCTGCCAAAAAGAACCCCGGAAAATTATCATACGGTACGGCGGGAACTGGCGTGGGCGGTCATTTAAATACGGCGATTTTCGCGCAGAGCGCGGGCATCAAAATCAAACACGTGCCTTACAAAGGCGGCGGTGAGTATATCCCGGCTCTGCTAGGAGGACACATCGACTTCGTCGTCGGCACTGCGATCGCGACGTTGCCGCACGAGCAGGCGGGAAAGATGAGAACGTTGGCGTTTCTTAGCGATAACAAGATGAAATCGCTTCCCAGCGTGGCTACCGCTGCTGAGCTAGGCGTCAAGGGAGATTTCCTCGATAGTTGGGCCGGATGCTTCGTAGCCACAGGGACGCCGAAGGCCGCCATCGACACGCTCGTGAACGCCGCCAACAAGGTACTGAAGTCTAAAGCCTACATCGAAAGGATCGAAAAAACCGGCGGGATCGCCCAGTATCTATCGCCGTCTCAGTTTCTCTCGATGATAGAGAAGAACAGAAAGACTGCAACGGAAACAGCCAAACGAGAAGGGCTGCAGCCGAAGTAAGTCATCTGCCGGTGCTCTGCGATCCGGGACACACGGGCGCTTGTTAACAACGGATCGATAGGCTGTCTAGGGAGGACTCCGATGCGATTAGAGCGAAATCGGCGCATGCGCGTTGTGATTTTGAGCTTGCTGACCATCGTAATGACTGCTGCAACATGTCCGGCGCAAGATGGGAGAGTCGCCGAAGCGCGGAAAGAAGGAAAAGTTGTTTGGTACACCGGCGCGACTCTCTTCACCGCGGAGCGAGTTGGGAAGCTTTTCGAGCAGGCCTATCCCGGTGTAACGGTGGAAGTGCATCGCTCTGGTTCCGAGCGGATTCTGCAGCGTCTCATGCAGGAGTCCGCGGCCGGCATCAAAAACGCCGATGTCTTTAACTCGTCCGACGTTGGCCATTATGTGCTTTTGAAGAAAAAGGGCATGCTGGCGCAATATGCGCCGCTGGGCGCTGAGCGTTTCGCTGAATCATTCCGTGATCGAGACGGGATGGCTTTCGGATGGCGGGCGTTCTTGATCGTGATGTCTTATAACTCAAAACTACTGGCGAGCGCAGATGCGCCAAAAACGTGGAAGGATCTACTCGATCCGAAGTGGAAGGGAAAGCTCGTGACCGCCCATCCAGGATACAGCGGCGCCGTCGCCACGTACATGCTCGCCTTAGTGAATCTCTATGGCTGGGACTACTTCAAACAGCTTGCGCAAAATAAGCCCCATTTGCGGCAATCGGTTCATGATCCGGCGCAGGTCGTTGCTGCGGGAGAACGCGTCGTGGGCGCCAATGGCGCGGAATATTTTCTCTACTCGCAAAGGAAGAAAGGGAACCCAATCGGAATCATCTATCCTCAGGACGGGATTCCCCTCGTCGTTTCACCATCGGCGATCACCAACTCCGCGCCTCACCCGAACGCGGCGAAGCTGTTCACCGAGTTCATCTTCAGCAAGGATGTCCAGCAGTTTTTGGCGGATGGCGAAGGACTGTATGTTCCTCATCCCGAGGTGACCTACCCTGCGGACAAGCCGAAACTAACTGACCTGAAGCTCTTACCCGTTGATCCGGCCGAACTGGAGGCGCGCACGGAGGAGATCAAAAAGCGCTTTGTCGAGTTCTTCGGCGCCTGAGACGGTGATTCTTGTCTAAGCGACGCCCGCTGAATTTGCCACGAGGTCATGGCGCGAAATAATCCCGGCGATTGTTTAGAAAACGCCCGTTCGCAGACATAGGACCGGTCGATCTTGCTTATTAACCAATTTAAAAATAAGTAGTCATCTGGCAACCGACGGCGAGGTCTAGGGAAAGTGGTAAACTGCGCGAGGACTCCAGCGATTGTTTCATGGCTACGTTGTCAACGTACCAGTGAACGCCTTAGCAGCAGCTTGGGAGCCGAACCGAGCCTCGTGATCGTGACGGCTCGTGTCCGGTCATGCACGATCCCGGCGCAGTCAAGAAATGTCTAGACGCCTAAAAATCTGTCTCATCAATCCAAAGTTCGAGCCCTCTTACTGGGGATTCGACTATGCCCTGCCGCTTTACCCCGGCAAGAAAAGATCATCGATGATCACAGGAGCGCTGCCCTATCTTGCCGGTTTAGTTCCGGATCAAGACGTTTGTCTTATTGACGAGAATGTCGAAGAGATCCCGTGGGGCGAGCTTAAGGCTTTCGACATCGTGGGCGTCACCGGCATGAACGTGCAGAAAGAACGCATGCGGCAGATTCTTGAAAAGTTGCGTCCCATGAACGTTCTCACTGCCGTCGGAGGCGCATACGCTTCCGTGGACGAGAAGTTTTTCGACGGACTCTGCGACGTTCTTTTTTCCGGCGAAGCCGACGAGACATGGCCGCAATTTGTCCGCGCCGTCGGCCGCGGCGAAAACCACGATACCTTCTACAGACAGCGCCAACCAACAGACATGACAAAGGTCCCAAAGCCTCGATTCGACCTTCTCAAAGTCGACCGTTATGCTTCGGGAGCGCTCCAATTCTCACGCGGCTGCCCGTTCCAGTGCGAGTTCTGCGACATCATCGTGACCTTTGGGCGTCGCCCGCGAACCAAACATCCGGAACAGGTGTTGGAAGAATTGGAAGAAATGCGCCGGGCGGGTTTCTACTCGTGCTTTATCGTCGACGATAATTTTATCGGCAATAAGAAGGCTGCTAAAGCGCTGCTCCGGTTGATCATTCTTTGGCAAAAGAGGCTTGGCTATCCTCTCCGCCTTACTACCGAGGCGAGCATCAACTTAGCGGATGATCCCGAGTTGCTGGAACTGCTCTACCAGGCAAATTTTCGCTCGGTATTTATCGGCATCGAGACACCGCGGGCAGCCTCGCTGAAGGAGACCAAAAAATTTCAGAATACTGCTGGCGATTCGCTGTCCGCAAAGCTCGCAAGGATTCGCAACGCGGGGTTGGAAGTGAACGCCGGATTCATCGTCGGCTTCGACAACGATGACCACACTATCTTTGACGACCAATATCGTTTTATTCAGGACAACGGAATTCTTCTAGCCATGGTCGGCATGCTCACCGCAGTACCGAAAACGCCTCTCTATGAACGCTTGGAGAAGGAGGGCCGTCTCAGGCTCGATGATTCCAACTGCAATATCGTGCCGAAGCAGATGACGGCCGCCGAGCTTCAGCAGGGGTATTGGGGACTGCTTAAACGCCTGTACGATCCACAAAACTTTTTGGACCGGTACTTTACGATCAATGATTATCCGGATTTCAAACGCCGCCGCGCCGAGATCAGTCGGCGCGCCAATGAAGGCAAAGCGCTGCCGACGCTCTTGTACGGCTTCCACCTGCTTCGAAAGTTAGTGCCCGCGCTGATTCGAGATCGAAGCCTCACGATTGTAGGGGCCGTTTATCTGCGCAATTTTTTTAAGCGAAATCTGCGCGTACGCGCTGATATTATCGGTTTCGCACAATTCATGAACCGTTGCGCGACCCATTGGCATTTCTACAAATTTACCTGTCAAGGCACGGCTGGCAAACTCCGATGGTTTAACTCGGGTTGATAACCAAGGGATCTTTCTCAGCAGCGATGGTGTCGCAATGACGCCGGTGCTCAGCAAAGACCGTTATTATGGCCTAGCGGTTTGACCGAACGGTGACCAGAGAAAGCGATGAGCCAGTCTTACCGAGTCCATGCCTTGTTAGCGCAACAGACTCGGTAGGCGGCGCCGCAGAATCTCTTCGGCTTCGGCAACGATGTCTTGGACGACTTCCTTGACGTTTTTGATTGAAGCGATCAAACCGGCGTCCTGGCCATAGGAAATCGAGGCGTAGTCGACGTCCCCGGCAGCACGCGCAGCGGCGGCTTGCTTGCCGACTTCCGCCGCGTTCTGGCGCAGCGCCCATTCGCGCCCCGCCCACTGTTCGATAAATTTGTTGCGCTTCGCGCGCGACATGGCGCCGGGCCAGACCCGTTGCGTGGCGAGATCGGGGATTTCGGTCAGTACGGTATCGTGTCCGTCGCTTTCGACGATCGCTTGTTTAAAGTTTGGATGGATCGGCGCTTCCGGCGTGGCCATGAAGCGCGTACCGAGCAGCACACCTTCGGCGCCCAGCGCGAGCACGGCGGCAAGTCCTCGTCCGTCGGCAATGCCGCCTGCCGAGAGCACGGGCAGTGGGGCTACCGCTCTGACCATCATTGGCACCAGCGGCAGCGATGCCATCCACCCGACATGACCACCCGCTTCCGTGCCTTGTGCCACCAGAACGTCGGCACCCGCTTCGGCCGCGCGCAATGCTTCGGGAACTTCCCCCGCCATGTACATTACTTTGCAGCCGGCATCATGAGCGCGTCGAAAATAGTCGGGCAGATTTTGATCCTTCCGTGCCCAGGCGAAGGCGGCGACTGCCGGCCGTGCGCGCAGCGTGACGGCGAACATCTCTTCGTGAATTTGAAAAAGCAGATGATTGATCCCGAAAGGTTTGTCGGTGCGCTCGTGAATGGCCGCAACTTCGCTTTCCAAGGTCGCGGCATTGAATGCCGAGGTGCCGAGCGTACCAAAGCCGCCGGCGTTGGATACAGCAGCTACCAGTGGAGCCGTCGTAGCAGTTCCCATGCCGCCCAAGACGATTGGATGAACGATGCCGAGCAGATCGCAAATGCGCGTATGAATCATGACGCCTCCTCGGTCGGGCGGGAAATTGTTACACCTGAACGTCCCTTATAACAATTATCAATTGTCCGTGCGATTTGTCGCGGGCCCTGATCAGTTTCCGCTGCCGCCGAAGAGTTGCTTGACCGCCGAGCCGACGCCCTCGACCACGCTGCCGGCGCCCTCAATTCCCTTTCGTCCGAGCGAGCCCAAACCTTCGGCAACGTTGGTGATGCTTACGCCGAGCTGGCCGGCCATCGCGGTCGCGATGCGCGTCGACAAATTCTCATTCAGCGAAAAATTCGGATTGTTCGTGTCGCCCGTGAGAATAAAGTCGACGTCAATGGCGTCGTTATGATCCTTAAGGAAGCTGATCACCGCATTGCGCGGAAGACCCATAAACGTGTCGAACAAGTCCGCAGACGGCGCAAACGTCAAGTCCCTCAAAGTGAGTTTGCCTCTGCCCGCCAAATTGTTGTTGCGAACTTCAGTGCCGAGTTTCAAATCGAGGGTTCCCTTGGCTACTCGCGCGTCGGTTTTCTTGACGAGATAAGGTTGCAGTGCAACCAAATCGACCGCGTCGAGGCTAATATCCGACGAAGAGTCCCGTGCCGCCGGCCCCACCCAACCGCGCACCGTTGCCCGACCATCGCGCCCCACTCCTTTTACAACTCCGTTGAGATCGAAGTAGGTTTTGTTGCGCGCCGGTACTGTGATGTCTTTAATGACCGCGGCGATTTCTTCAATTCTGGTTTTATACGGCACGCGAGCTATAGTGGCATCGTAAAGATCGAGACGTCCACTCCGGAGCTCGATTCTCGAGATTGTTACCGCGCGCGTACTTTCCTGGTCGGGTTGTGCCTGTTTCTCACGCTCAGTCAGGCTCGGAATCATGACCAATTTGCCCGGATTGCGTAGCACGGACAGATAGGGCTTTTCGATCACGATCGAGGCGATACGGATGTGTTGCGTAAAAAGGCTGCGCAAATCGGGAACGATGGTCACGCGCTTCGCTTCGAATGTACGAGCAGCCGGCCATCCTTTCGGAGCATCGATGGTTACGCCGAGTAATTCGACGGTAAACCAGTTGACCTTGAGCTCCGTGAGGTGACTGTTCGGCCCCAGGGCAACGACAACTTTGTCCTGCAGCAAACGCACACCCAGGCGGTAGCTTACAAGGATGGCGGCCCCCAGAACGGCGATGACGGCGATGACGACAAATTGCCAGCGCTTCATGTGGAGAGATATTTTGCCATGTCGGCGCCGCGCTGCAAATAAATTTTTCTAATCGGAGGCAATCTGCTTCCGGCAAGCAGGCGAAGCGAAAAACGGGCGTTGATTTTTGGCACGCGCATTCGGCACATCCGCGGACGGTAGAAGGCGATCGTAGCGGTCTCCAGCGTTGACTCCGTGACCGACCCAACCTATATCTAGTGAGGACGAAGTTCTGGAGGTTCTGAAATTTCCATGTCTAGTAAAACCATAAAGTTTGGCGCTCACTACTTGCCCACCTATATTCCCGATCTGGACGGATCCATGTCGGAGTTTTACCGAAAAATGTTCGTGCAGATGGAAGAGATGGATCGGCTCGGATATGACCATATATGGGTGACCGAGCATCATTTTGCCATGTACGGAGGTACGTTGCCGCATCCGCCGACCTTCATGGCGGCGGTAGCGCGCACGACAGAACGGATTCGGCTCGGCGTCGCTATCAATGTTTTGCCGCTGCACAACCCGATCGATGTTGCAGAGTCGTACGCCATGGTCGACGTAATCGCCAATGGCCGCCTGGAATTTGGCGTCGGCAAGGGCAGCGAAGGTCATGAGTATAGAAAATTCGGCGTTGAACAAACGGAATCCACCGCGCGGATGTACGAAGGTGTAGAGGTGATAACGCAGTCGTGGTCGGATAACCCGGTGAATTTCACCGGGCGCTTCTTCAATTACCATAATGTTCCGGTGTATCCGAAACCGGTGCAGCGGCCGCGCCCGCCCATCTGGGTGGGCTGCGCTCGGTCGGAGGATTCATTTCGCTGGGCGGGGGAAAACGGATTTCACTTGATGACTTTGCCCTATCTTTACCGCGAACCCCATATGCTTCCGAGCTTCGTAAAGACCTATCGTGAGGGTTTGCGAAAGAACGGACACGATCCGATCAGCAAGGACATCCTCGGCAAGTTCCACATCTATGTGTCCAGCAGTCTGGACAAGGCGATCGAGGAAGCCGGGCCGTACATCACGTCTTATTACGACGTTCACAAGGCGGCCGATCCGAACCGCAAAGAAATGGGCCTGTTGACCCAACGCGATACCAAAACGCAACTCGAGCAGGGATTCGCGATCGCCGGCGATCCCAAGCGCGTCGCCGACGCGATCCGCAAGTGGAGCGATGAGGTGGGGCTGACGACGATCTCCGGCACGTTCTACTTCGGCGGAATGCCGCAGGAGCTGGCGATGAAGAATATTCGCCTGTTTGCGGAAAAGGTCATGCCCGAATTCAGATGATTATTCGCCGCTAAGATCGGAGAATATTCGCCGGCGGAGAGCTGCGAAAGAAGAATCTCTGAACGCGTTTTGTCGATGCGGCAATTAGCGCCTTAACCCCGCGTATTCAATACAGCCGAATCGTCGCGAAAACCCATGGCCGACGTGTTCATCAGTTACGCAAATGAGGACCGCGCACAAGCTCGCCGATTAGCGAATGCACTTGCGCAGCAGGGTTGGTCCGTCTGGTGGGATCGAAAAATAGTCGCCGGGCAAACCTTCGATCAGGAAATTGAACGGGAGCTCGATGCAGCGAAATGTGTCGTGGTGCTCTGGTCGAAAAATTCGATCTCTTCGGAATGGGTGAAGAACGAAGCATCACACGCGGCCGATCGCGGCGTCTTGGTGCCTGCGGTCATTGACGGGGCACGACCACCGCTCGAGTTTCGCCGCAAGCAAACCGCAGATTTGCTCGGCTGGGAGGGACACGGTTCTCATGACGGATTCGTTTCATTGTGCGCGGGCATATCAACGCATGCCGTTCCACGGTCGGTACCGGCGACGCCTGATCTTCAGAAACCAGCAGTGCGTCGAACGCTATCGCATCGATGGATCGGTTTAGCGGCCATCGTTATCATAACGCTCGGCTTTGGGTTTTATTGGCGCGCGCGCACGCCCGAGCCGCTCCTGCAAGAGAAATCCGGGGGGCCAGTTGAGCTCGCGGATTCGGTTGCGGGAACTTATGACGGCGACGTCATCGCAGATTCCCTGGGCGCTTCGCAGTCGAATGTCACGGTTATGCTAAAGAAAATTGGTCCGCGAAGAGTAAGAGTCACGTCAGACTATAACCGATTGGATTCACTCGAAGTGGACCTAACCCGGAGCGGTCAGATGATTCTCAGCACGAGCAGCGCGGTCGTGCTGTCGATCAATTTAGACGAACATCCCGCTAGCCTGAACTACAATCCGGGCGGTGTGGCGTATGCGGGAAAGAAGCGGTAGCGGCAAATCTATAAATAAAGAGAATCTGACTCTTGGCGCAGGCGATCTTTCTAACCCCCAGGCAAGTACGAAAAGTCAAAAACCTGATTGACCGGAATGTCTTTGGCGACCCCTTGAGTTTGGCGGGCATCACGGATCGTTTCCCGCATCAAAGCGGCGTCGATTCGGCCGTCGAGCGTCTCAGCCTCCCTGTGATAATCATAAATTTTTGACAGCAACTCTTCATCTTCGATCCTGAGCGCGCGTTTGAGCGTGGGCATCACCTTGGTTTTATGGTCCCGGGCGAAGGCGCGCGCACTGGTGAGCGCCCGGGTCACGCGCCGTACCTGGTCCGGCGATCGTTTAAGTGTCTCGCCCAGAGTAGCGATGCCGGTGCTTGGCAGGCGCGCGAAATCACCCGCGAATCCCAAACGGTTGAGACCCTCGCGGTAGGCTAGGAAATTGTGCGGCGGATTGAGCAAACCGGCAGCGATCCGTCCGGATTTGATCGCCGTCAGCATCGAACCTTGTCCGCCCACGGTGATGATGGTGACCTGGTCGGGATTGATCTTGGACTGTGCGAGAATCCGCTGCATGACAATGTCGTGCAAACCGCCGCGGGATGAGATACCGGCCAATTTCCCTCTCATAGCCGCGATGCTTGTGATTCCCGGCGCTCCCACGAGATCCAGCAGCGGCCGGTCGACGAATAGCATGATCGTGCGCACGTTGACATCCCGGATCGATGCGGCGACGGCGGACCCGATGGTTGCGGCATACTGGATGTCGCCGGCCAGCAGAACTTTGATATTCAGCGAGGCCGGCATGACGACCATTTCTGCGTTGAGTCCTTCTTGCTGGAAAAATCCATGCTCTTTAGCAACAAAAAACGGCATCGCCGTGATTGTCACCGAGGGCAGCCCGATCTTGATGTTCTCGGCATGAACGGAACGTAAAATGATCAGGCCGGACAACAGGGCGGTTCCGAACAATACCGCGAGCGCGTACTGTTTCCGCGTGCTCGCCTGCTCGGCCTGAGGCGAGAGTGACCTGCGGTTGCACTGACAGCTCATCTTGAACTTCTTCGGCAGAGAGAACAGGCACGGTTCGTCTCCGATTCCAAAGAGCGGCATGAGCTTATCCAGCATCATCGGCTACTGTCCTTTCAATCCAAGGGATACAAACGCCGCGCATTGTCATTGAGAATTTTGCGCTTGCTCACGTCGCTTAGCGTCAAATGATTGACGATCGGCTCCGACGCGCCCGGCCAGCGGCTGTCGAAGTGACTGTAGTCAGAGGCGAAAACGATCCAATCGTCGCCGATAACATCGATGACGTGGGCCAATTCCGCTTCTTCGGGTTCGCAAGAGAAATAAAGCTGCCCGCGCTTCAAGAATTCACTTGGTTTGCTCTTGAGTTCCGGGAGCTGAACGCCTAGCACTTCGTAATGCTCGTCCATTCGTTCAAACCAATAGGGAAGCCAGCCGCAGCCGGATTCGAGAAACACAAACCGCAGTTTGGGAAAGCGATCGAGCACGCCTTCGCCGATGATGACCGAGAGGGCGATCATTTGCTCGAGGGGATGACCGAACAAGTGCGAGTAGAAAAATTTATCGACACGCTCGGTGCCGACGGCGTCGGACCCATAGCGGCCGAGAAACATATGGACGCAGATCGGCACGTTGAGCCGCTCCGCTTCCTCATAAAGCGGAAAATAGGACCGGTCGCCGAGATGCCGGCCCTTCACGTTCGGAAGCAGCGATGCGCCCACGAAGCCAAGCTCGGTGACGCTGCGCCTAAGCTCCGCGACACTGGCTTCGATGCTTTGTTGAGCGAGCGCCGCCGTGCCTTTGATCCGCTGCGAATCCGCCGCGCAATATTCGGCGAGCCAGGTATTGCGCGCGGTCGCGAGAGCCGACGCAAGGCCGGCATCGTCGAGCGCCGGCAACGTGCCCGCCAAACCCGCGCCGAACAACACGGCGACGTCGATCCCTTCGCTGTCCATGTCGATTAACCGCGCTTGCGGATCGGTCATGCCCGGCCGGCGCGGATGCGGCCGGCTGTAGGGTCCGCCCACCCCAATGCCCAAGCCGGCCGGTCTCGGCCAAGCTCTCCCCTCGATGATCATGCGGAGTTGGCCATGGCCGCTCGGCCGCTGCTCCGGCGCCCGGCTCTTGTATGGGTCGGGCAAGCGCTCTTTCCAATCGATATGATTTTCTTCCAGGTGACCGTCGGCGTCGACAGTCGGGAATCTAACCGCCATACGTACTCCGTCGTGAAGCTTACGTGTCCAGCAGCGCTGGGTGAAAGACCTCTTCGATCCGTGCCAGATTTTGCGTTAACCCTTGCTCGTGTGAACCACGAAAAAGCATTTCCAGCATGGCGCGGTTCTTAGCGATGCCAAAAGGAAACGGATCCTCGCCAAACAGTGCGGCTTGCTCGGTCCGATCCATGCCAGCGAAATACAAATAATCTGGTACGCCAAAGCCGCTTCTCTCGTAAGCGATTTCCTTGCTGGCGGAAAAAAGTTGCAGCAGCTCGCCGGCCAGCCAGGGGTTTTGTTCGAGGGAGCGCCGCTGCGCGACGATCACATGGTTCGCCGGCACCACTCTGGTCTTGTTATAAAATGATTTAACCACCGCGCAACCGCCGTCGGAAAAAAGTTTGCCGAGCCGCGGGTTGCCCTCGAGCCGGGTACCGCCGAAGCGGTCGATATTCAGGGAATAGAGTTTTGGATCATGGCGCGGCGCAAAGCCGTAGGCGGCATCGATCTCGCCTCGGTCAAGCATGACATCGAAGGTTTGCGCCGCCGTTAACCAGGTCAAAGAAACGCCGACCGGGCGTCGCATCTGCACATTCAGGAGTCCGCCGTGACTCAAATCATGGGTTCGTCCGACGATCCAGGAGATGTCCCGCGGCTCAATGCCATGCAGCTCGCGCAGGAATACGCGGAACCACAGCGCGGCGGTCATGACGTAGTCGGGCACGCCGACGCGTTTGCCGCGCAAATCTTCCAGGCCGCGAATGCCCGCCGCGGTATTAACATAAAGGCCGAGCCAGAGGAACGCCTTGGCCGGAAAAATAGGCAAGGCGGACCATTGCCAACGCTCGCCGTTTGCCTGTTCGCGTGTGATGAGATACTCGGAGAGCGACATCTCGAAGACGTCGAACTCATCGTTTTTCAAATTGCGGTAGAAGAGTTCCGGCGGGGTGGTCACGACGATATTGAGATTCACCTCGCTCGACTTGACGGTGCCGTCGATCAGCGGTTGGAACCGAGGATTATTGGTGAGACCGAGTTTTATCGTTTGCATGCCCCGTAGTTCTCCGCTGCGACCATCATCCTTCTCATACGACGAGCCTGTGGCCTCGTCAAACGCCTCTTCTGGTTGGACTTTGCGCGCACCATCGGGTATGAGAGGGCAGCGCGTGAATTTGCCGTCTGCGGAGGTCGAACATGAAAGTCTGTCAGTACAATAACCATCAGGCAGGGGTTGTCGCCGGCAACAAGGTCGTCAACATCGGCGACAGCCTGATCAAGGCCGGTCTTGCTCGCCAGGATTATACCATGCTGGAGATCATCGAGGCGTTGGCGAACAATCCAGCGGCGTTGCAGATCGCGCGGGATGCCGCTAACAGCTCCGGCGGCGAGGATCTGCTTTCCGTCAAACTGCTGGCGCCGATCACCAATCCAGGCTCGCTGTGGGCCGCCGCGGCGAATTATTACGCGCATCGAGCCGAAATGGTCGATCGCATGGGCAGCGCGAACAAAGAGGTCAAGAACAAAGACGACTTGATGGCCGAATTTTTTCTCAAGCCAACCTCGTCCATTATCGGCCCCGGCGATACCATCGTCCTGCCGAAAATTTCCAAATTGGTCGACTTCGAGTGCGAGCTTTGCGCCGTCATTGGCAAACGCGCGCGCAAAGTCAGCGAGGCGCAAGCGCTCGACCACGTGTTCGGTTACACCATCTGCTGGGACATCAGCCAACGCGATCCCTGGGGCAAGGGCATGCACAACACGCGTAACATTCGCAAGGGCTTCGACACGTTCAGCGCACTCGGACCGTGGATTGTGACGCGCGACGAGATTGAGGAACCGCAAAATCTTTCGATCAAGGTCCTGCAAAACGGCAAGGAAGCGATGGTCGCGCACACCAGCGACATGATCTGCGGCCTGCGCGAGCACATCCGCTTCTTATCGAGTTGCCTGACTCTGCGTCCGGGTGACTTGATCACCACCGGCACGCCCGCGGGCGTGAGCAAGCTTAACCCCGGCGATCATCTACACGGTACCATCGAAAAGATCGGCAGCATGGAGCTTTACGTCAAGCCAGAAGAGTAGAGGATTTTATGCCAGTAGCGCCTAAAGCCAATCCGCCAATTCGCACATTGCTCGGGCCGGGGCCAAGTCCGGTGCACGACCGCGTGCTTCAAGCCCTTGCGCTTCCCGTTGTCGGGCATCTCGATCCCAAGTTTTTGGAAATCATGGACCAGAATATGGCCATGTTGCGCGAGCTGTTTCAGACGAAAAATCGCTTGGCGTTGCCGATGTCGGGGACCGGTAGCGCCGGTATGGAGACGTGCTTCGTGAACCTCGTCGAACCCGGAGACGCCGTGCTGATCGGCGTCAACGGTGTGTTCGGAACTCGCATGGTGGACGTGGCGCAGCGTTGCGGCGCCAAAGTCGAGACCGTCGAATCCGAATGGGGTACGGCGCTCGACCCGGAACACTTCAAGACGCGCTTGGCGCAAAAAAAGTACAAGCTCGTGGCGCTCGTGCATGCCGAGACGTCTACGGGCGTGCTCCAGCCGCTCGACGACATCGCCAGACTCGTGCGCGAGAGCGGGGCTCTGCTGCTGGTCGATACCGTCACTTCGCTCGGCGGCGCACCGGTCAGAGTCGACGAGTTGGGTATCGACGCGTGCTACAGCGGCACGCAGAAATGTTTGGGTTGCCCGCCGGGGCTGTCGCCGGTCACCTTCAGCGACCGCGCGGTCGAAACCATGCGCAACCGCAAAGGCAAAGTGCAAAGCTGGTATCTCGACCTCGCGATGATCGAGAAGTACTGGGGCAGCGAACGCATCTATCATCATACTGCGCCGATCTCGATGAATTATGCTCTGCACGAAGCCTTGCGCATGGTGCTTGAAGAAGGGTTGGATCAGGCCTGGCAGCGGCACCGTCGCGTGCACGAGGTTTTTATTCGCGAGATGCGCAAGCTCGAGCTCGAACCGGCGGTCGCCGAAAGGATCCGTGCGCCGATGATCAACGCGATCAAGGTTCCGGAGGGCGTCGATGATCCGCGGGTGCGCCAACGGCTGTACGATGAATTCAACATCGAAATTGGCGCCGGGCTAGGACCGCTCAAAGGGAAAATCTGGCGGGTCGGATTGATGGGCTACGGCGCTCGCGAAGAGAATGTCGAGATCTTGGCCAAGGCGCTGAGGCAACTTATTTAGCAGATGCACTGACAACCCATAACTCCAATAATCCTGTAGTCAATCCGTTTCGCCGGTCCGGAATCACGATCCGCGATCCTATTCTCGAGCATAGAACTTCGCTATCCTCGAGCATACAGGTGCGCCACCCACTCTCCGTATCCATTATAAGGAAGCGTGGCGCGGCGCTCGCCGGTATCGATCAGCCTTTCGCTTGCCTGGGACCAGCGAGGGTGCGGCACTGCCGGGTCGACGTTGGCAACGAAGTCATATTCGGCGGGACGATTGCTGTTCCAGAAGGTACGCGGCTGCTCGGCTGTGAATTCGATTTTGACAATCGACTTGATGCTTTTAAAGCCGTATTTCCACGGCGCCACCAGGCGCAGCGGAGCGCCATGCTGCTTGGGCAAAGGATGCCCGTAGATGCCGGTTGCGATCAACGTCAACTCGTTCATGGCTTCGGCCATCGTCAATCCTTCCGTGTAAGGCCACCGCCCGTAGGAGGTACGTTGGTTGGGCGCCTGTTCGGGGCTCATGAACGCAACGAAGCGAACGTACTTAGCTGACGACAACGGCGCGACGTGCTTGATCAGTTCGCGCATTTGAAAGCCGGTCCAGGGAACTGCCATCGCCCACGCCTCGACACAGCGAAGGCGGTAAAGCCGCTCTTCGAGCGGCAGTGCGCGCATGAGCTGGTCCACGTCAAACACCCGCTTCTTTTCGACCAGACCGCCGACCTCGACCTGCCATGGCGAGGTGCGCAAGCGCGCTGCCTTCCGGTAAACTCCCGCTTTGAACGTGCTGAACTCGTAGAAATTGTTATAGGACGCCGCGTAGGATTCGGCGGTTACCTGCCGATCTAGCGGATAGCGCAAGTTGCGCTTTGCCGGGTAGAGGTCGGCTCCGGCGGGATGTTCCTGCGCGCCGATGTTCGCTGCATCTTGCGCTGGACCGCACGCTGCTGGAAACAAACCCATAAGACCCCAACCGGCGAATTTGAGAAAATAGCGACGCTCGCGAAACACGGTCTCAGGTGTGGCTGCCCGTTCAGCAGTTTTCCGGCGACGGTAGATGCGCATGGACATAAGAATAAGCGCAGGGCTTTTCAATTCGCGTTATTGTACCCACGTCGCCAAGCCATCACAAATTGCTCTCGACGAGAAGTGGCTACGTCGGCCGTCTTTGCTCTATCCGCTGGAGCGGCATGCGCGGCGGCGAGCGCGGCGAGCCGCCGCAAGAAGCTTGATAATGTAGGGCAGTTATTTGCGCGCGACTTCGACGGCGGTAACGAACTCTTTGCGAATAAAGCCTGGCGGGCCGTTGATTGAACGAACTTCCAGCCAATCACCCCGGCGTCCCAGCACGCTAACTTTTGTGCCAACAGTCAGTGACCCCAGGGAAGCGGACGAGAAGTTTGGATCTGTACGCAGCGAGGTTGCGTATTTGATTTTGAATTCTTTCACATTGCCGGGAGCCGTAGCCGTAGTTGAAACCGGCGCTGCCTTAGCCGTGGGCCGTGCCGCCATGACAGTGGGTTCGGTTGCATGGGCGAAAGATTTTTCCCACTCCACGAGTGTCGTGATGTCCATTCCTTCATGGACGAACAGAAGCGGACAGTTGACTTGCAAATGATCGCCGGCAAGTTCTCCGAACATCCATTTGGACACCGCCGCGATTACCGCTTGCTTGAAGTCGGGGTCATTAAAACGTGAAGACAATTCCCGAACCTGACTGACGTCGCCGGTTGGCCCGATGTTAAATTGCACCGTTAAATTGCCAGCCAGAGCAGGATGCTTAACGACCTCTTGGCGGTAGAGTTCGCGAATCTCGTGCAACTGGCCCTCGATGCGCGCGGCGATCTTATTGGCATCGACCTCACGGTCGTTGACGCTCTTGACTTTGAAGCCAAGATCGCGCGCGAAGAAGACCATGTTACCCAGCGCCATGTTCATCGCACGGATGGGTCTTTTGCGCTCGGCTTGCGCAGCGGCGACCGGTGCGGAGGCGGCTTTCTTCTCGGGCGAATCGGTGCCGATACCATAGCCAAAGTACACGACACCCAAACCGATCACGCAGCCGGCGATCCCCACCAGTCCCTTGAATCCGA
The DNA here is from genome assembly GCA_036554745.1 of Binatia bacterium. Classification (GTDB taxonomy): domain Bacteria; phylum Desulfobacterota; class Binatia; order UBA9968; family UBA9968; genus DP-20. Next base: position 416 of record DATBMR010000267.1, on the reverse strand, counting down.
CCGGCCACTCATTATTCCTACCGCTCATATCTGACGTTGACACTCCGCTAAACAAATTGAGTTCGACGGCTTGGATAGCAAGTTCCGTACCTTGAGTGTCGGCGAAGCGTGAACGCACTTTTAGGAACCGTGAGATGTTTAAAAGTTAGGCGCTTTGACGGCGGTGTCTGTAAATGTCAAGCGGTCGCTTCGCTGCATGCGTTTGGCATGCAGCGGCTATGACAGTCTCTGCAGCGCAAACTGTTGGCGCGGCGCTAAAGCTTTTTAATTCACTCGCCGGCGGGCAGATTGGAACTTTCAAGCGCTGTCGGAAGTAGGCTAGGCGAAATTGGACAGCCTCGCCGCAGCATCACCAAAGAGCCCCTTTTCTTGAAGCATGCTCTGCAATATGCCGCAACGGTCAAGATATCGCCAAT
>DATBMR010000195.1:0-4564 GCA_036554745.1 Binatia bacterium | reverse complement strand
GATGCAAAATCGACGATTTTCTGTCGGTGAGAGACCGTCACCGCATCGATGAAGGTGACGAGCCCGTTTGACCGCGTCTTGCTGATCGCTGAAAAAGCATTTTGGACATCCTTCTCGGTATGTATTTCGAGTGACTGAAGCGTCATACCCAACAGCGGGGCCACGGTTTGCATCTCTTTCAGTTCGAGTATCTTGCCTGGATTGGCCGAATCCCAAACGACCGCCACACGAGAAACTCCCGGAGCCGCTTCTTTGAGCAACTCCAGCAGCTTTCCACTCTGCTCCGGCAGCATGTTGGAAAGCCCCGTGGCGTTTCCACCGGGCCGCGCCAGACTGATCACCAGCCCGCTCGCAACCGGATCGCTCACCATCGAAAAAACGATCGGGATTGTGTCGGTTGCTTTTCGGGCAGCCTGAGCCGCAGGGGTACTTATTGCGACGATGACGTCAGCTTTGAGACGAACCAACTCCGCCGCGAACTCGGAGAGTTGCTCGGGTTTTGCGCCCGCAAACCGGTACTCAATAAGGATGTTCTGGCCCTCGATCCAGCCGCGTGCGCGTAGGCCCTCACGCAGCTCTGCGGCGGCCGAAGGACCACCGAGGTAACCGATTCGAGGAATCGTCGATGATTGCTGCGCCTTGACCTGAGAGCAAAGCGCAAAGAGCATGGCGCCAAGGGCAAACCAAATAACTTTTTTCATAAGATTCGTTCTGCGTTGTCCGCAGCTACTCTCTGCTCAATGCCCCTTGCCCCACGCTATCCGGGCGAAAGAGGTGGCAATTACCCAGTCGTTATGCCGGCAAGGCATCCAGAGTAATTTGGTCTGGATTCCCGGTTGCCGTTGGCGTCAGCCGGATCAGCCGCAATGATGTTGAATTGTGTGACGAGCTTCAGAGACACCGCACTCGAGCGTGATCGCCCCCCCGAAGTCGCCATAGAGCACGAACGATGCCATGACAGTTACTGCCGCAGGGTTGGAGGAAGGAGTTGATTTACAAAATAATTTTCTGCAGGATCAGCAGCCGCGGAGGGGCAGAAGGCGCTCCGCGGTGTGGCTGAATTGATACGGGGCGTAGCCAATTTGATTCCCTCGTTCGCTGCGGCGCGGTGGGCAAAGGTGATCGGCTGAGACCAGACAGAAAGCCGAACCACGCTGCTTGATGGGATTCAAGTCGCTAACCCTCTGATCTTCGATTAATCCGGAAATGGGTGGATCTATTTGGGCCGCGCGATGCGTAGCGCACGGATTCGGGAGTTGAGCGTCGACGGATTCATGCCGAGCAGCGCGGCGGCGCCGTCTTTGCCAGCGACGCGCCATCCAGTCGCTTCCAATGCACGCAGAATGTTTTCTCGTTCGAGTTGCTCGAGCTCACGGATTGGCAAAATCCGTTCGGAGCTATCCTCGGTCACTTCGCGCGCTCCGGACTCACGGAGCGTCTCGCCTCCTGCATCCGGTAACGCGCGGTCGAGATTGAGGCGGCCCTCCTGAGCGGTAATGACCGCGCGCTCGATGACGTTCTGCAGTTCGCGCACATTGCCGGGCCAAGTGTAACTCTTGAGGCGTTTCTTATCGCTCTCGGATAGAGGTTCGATTTCCCGACCCATCCGCTGCGAAAATTTAGACGCGAACGCGGCGGCGAGCAAGAGAATGTCATCGCCGCGAGTTCTCAAGGGCGGCACTTCGATGGGGAAAACATTCAGTCGATAATAGAGATCGTCCCTGAAGCGCCCCTCCTTGACGGACTTTTTCAGATCGCGGTTGGTCGCGGCAATGACTCGCACGTCGACTTTCCTCGTCTGAGAGCTGCCGACCGGCGTAAACTCGCCCTCCTGCAGTACGCGCAAGATTTTTGCCTGCAAGTCGAGCGATAGTTCGCCGATCTCATCGAGGAAAATCGTGCCGCGGTCAGCCAGCGCGAAACACCCCTGGCGCCTCTGGGTCGCGCCGGTGAAGGCGCCTCTTTCGTGGCCGAAAAATTCACTTTCCATGAGCGCGGCGGGAATGGCTGCGCAGTTAAGCGTGATCAAGGGTTTGTTTTGCCGCCGGCTGCTGGCGTGAATGGCCCGTGCGATCAATTCTTTGCCTGTCCCAGTTTCGCCCAAAATCAACACGGTAGTATCGGCGCCAGCAACTTGTTCGATGTCGCGAAGCACTTCGTTGAGAGCGGGACTCTCTCCAAGAATCTGATCGAACCCGCCCAGCGTTCTGACCGCTTCGCGCAGATACTCCGCTTCCGCTGTAAGCAAATGAATGGTTTTTTCCGCTGCCAGCCGATCATTGACGTTTCTGAGTATGACCGTGTAAAAAGCTCGGCGATCGATTTCGAAGCGCGATAGGGTCGCTTCGGCCGGAAACTCCTCGCCTTTCAGGGGGCACGCGCGGAGGCCGCCCGCGATCCACAGCGAACGGCGGCTTTCTCGTTGGGCATCAAGCTCGCGCATGAGAGCTAAGACCTTGTCGCGGCTCTGCTCGGCAAGGAACTCGGTGAAGTTAGCGCCCATCATTTCGTTCTCGGTACGGTGAAATACCTTCTGGGCGGCAGGATTGACGCGGGTAATCTTAAGCTGGCGGTCGAACTCGACAATCGCGTCCATGGCGCTGTCGAACAGTCGTCGCAGTTTTTCCTCTCGTTCCCGTAGCCGTTGCTCGGCTCGCAGCCGCTGCAGCTCGGCCGCTGCGCGCGCGGCAAAGATGCGAAACAACGCTAACAGTCGCGGTTCCTCCGGCATCGGGCGTGTGTCGAGAACGGCGAGGTGGCCAAGGATTTGACCGTCGAGGTCGACCAGAGGAACGCCCAAGTAACTGACGGCGCCCAGTGGCCTGAGGTCGGGATCATTGGGATACAAATCAACAAGCCGGTCCGAAACATGAACCAAGCGGCCATCTCTGAATACGGGCTCGCACGGTGTGCCGGCCAGATCGTATTCATAATTGTCGACGAATTGGCCGCCGAGCCAGAAAGCCACTGCCCGCAAGCGCCTCTCGCCATGCCAAATGGTCAACCAGGCGCCGTAGGTCCCCAGGGCTTTAGCAAGATTTTCAACTAGCGCCGCAAAGAAACGTTCCCCCGTTTCTTTCGCCGTGCCCTCCAAGATTTCCCGCAGAACCGCTCCCTCATCTGCCGCTTGCAAGGGCTTCTCTGCGAGAATTTGTCCGCTATTGACTGATCGCATTGGTTAGCGTGTGACCGGATCAACCGGAAACAGTTTTTAGATCACCGACTCAAACTTCGATCTGTGGAAATCCAATCGAACAATCGCCGTACGAAGACTCATCCCATGGACAGCTTTTTTTGGATGTTGAGGGCGCGAATGCGCGAGTTCAGAGTCGAGGGATTGATACCGAGAAGCTCGGCGGCGCCATTTTTGCCCGCCACGCGCCATCCAGTGGTTTCCAATGCGCGCTGAATATTGGCCCGTTCCAACTGCTGAAGCTCGTGCACTTGGAGAATAGCGCCCGACAACTTCTGAGGGGTCGGCCTCGCCGGCGCCGTTCCGCTCCTGATCGTGACACCGTCTGGTAACGCTTTGTCCAAGTTCAGACGACCATCGTAAGAGGTGATCACGGCTCGTTCGATCACGTTCTGCAACTCTCGGACGTTGCCGGGCCAGCTGTAGGCCGTAAGTCGATGTTGACATTCTTCTGAAAGCGGCTCGAGCCGCCGTCCCATTCTCTGGGCAAATGTTTTGGCGAATACGATAGCAAGCGGTGCGATATCCTCCCGCCGATCCCTCAGCGGCGGCAGTTGGATTGGAAAGACGTTGAGCCGATAGTAAAGATCAGCTCTGAACTTCCCTTCCTCCACGGCGTGATCCAATCGCCGATTGGTAGCGGCGATCACCCGAACATCCACTTTGCGAGGCTGGGAACTGCCAACAGGCGCGAATTCGCCTTCCTGGAGAACGCGCAAGAGTTTGGCCTGCAGATCGAGCGATAGTTCGCCAATTTCGTCGAGAAAAATCGTCCCCTGATCGGCCAAGGCGAAACGCCCTTCGCGTCTTTGAGTCGCTCCGGTAAAGGCACCTTTTTCATGACCGAAGAATTCGCTTTCCATGAGCGCCGCAGGAATGGCAGCACAATTGATCGTTATCAGGGGCCGGTTCGCCCTGCGGCTTCGTTGATGAATCGTTCGGGCGATCAATTCCTTGCCGGTTCCTGTCTCGCCGAGAATCAAGGTCGTCGTATCGGTCACCGCGACTTGGTCAACATCTTCCAAAACAGCTTTCAGCGCCGCGCTTTGCCCGACAATCTCAAAACCAGCGAGCGAGCTGATGGTTGCGCGCAAATAGTCGGTTTCGGCTTTGAGAGAATGAATTTTTTGCTCCGCCTCCACACGCTCATTGACGTTCCTCAATATCAAGGTGTAAAAGACTTCGCCTTGCGTCTCCGCTTGCGAAATGGTTGCTTCGGCTGCAAACCGCGTGCCGTCGGCGGCGACCGCCTGAAGCCCGCCGGGAATCCATAGTGACCGAGCCTGCGGATGGCGGCGGGCGATCTCATCGGCCAGACGCTTGAGTCGTTGGCAACTTAGGTCAACAAAGAACCGGCCGATGCTCTGCCCC
>DATBMR010000165.1:0-58880 GCA_036554745.1 Binatia bacterium | reverse complement strand
CGCCCCGAAGCAGGATTCTCTCCGGCCGTACGAGCGCGTGGAGTGGTCCCGTGCAGAGATGGAGGCTTGGTTAGCCGCTCAGGCATACGAGGGGATGCTGCGCGCCGTGGAGCGCGAGACCTCGCCGCTTTTGTCGGTTATCCGCGGAAAGACGTCCGTATCGGAACTGGCAGAATCTGTCCTCCGCCGCATTTGCAGAGTGATGGGCGGTGGGACGTTCGCCCGCCACAACCCTTACGGCTTCTGGTTCGAGGATGTTCGCGCGCTCGGTTTTCTGCGTCCGCCGTGGGGCCTCGCCTTCGACGCCCTCTACGATTCGGGATGGCCCGTGACCCAATAGCGATTGGAACAAAAGCGATTTATCTGGCGACAATGGAGCCGGCCAGCGTTGGGCCGCGATGCATCGACCAAATCTTCAGCGCTGCAACTGAAATGAACTCTTCTTCACTCAAATTACACCGTCTACTCCGGGTCGCCGTTCAGGCGAGATGCTTGTTGACCGGACGGCGGCGCTTTCTTTCCTAGGCCAAGCAAAGCTTAGCGCCTGTCGTTGGTTACCACAGGCCGCGAAATATCCTGCCCGCCTAGCCGGAAGGCGATCGAGATCCTTGAAAAAGCGCTATTTCTCCGCCAGAACTGAAACACCTGGAAGGCCTTCCTAAGGAAGAAGCATTGGGAGGCACTTGCGGATAATTTCGCTGGCGCACATATCGTACTACCCGACGGCGCGATTCCGTGCCCCTTCGGTCTCACCGCCGGTACGAAATTCGTTTCGTTTCAACGTTTGATAGCTTTCGAGCAATCGCGTTTTCTCATCATCGGAGATGCCAAGCTGAGGACGCCGGACCTTGGCGCTTTGGATCAGGCCTTCGTGCTGTAGCACGATTTTGATGCGCGCCACCGCTTCGACGATCGGTTCGCTGAAAACTAATTCTTTCACCGACTCAAGCTCACGCTGGATCGCCGCAGCCAGCTCGAATTGTCCGCTACGTCCCGCTTTGTCCATGGCGCCCCACTTATCTGTTGCGACGTTGGCGACGCCGATCAGCGCGCCGCGGGCGCCGATCTTGTAACTCTCGGCAACGAAGCGGTCGTTACCGGTCAAGATCCGCATCTCAGCTTTTGCGGCTTTGAGCGCGTGCACCGTGTCGGTGAACAGATCGATGTCGAAAGAAGCTTCCTTGAAGGCGACGACATTCTCCAGACGGGCGATGCGGCAAATCGTGGCGGGGTCGTAATAGTAACTTCTCACCGGCACTTGGAAGAGCACGATCGGAACCTTGGTCTCGCGCGCCAGATCCTCGAAGAAACGCACTTTGAGATCCGGGTCAACTTTGCCCCAGGCAAACAGCAGCGGCGGGAAGATCATGACGGCATCCACCGGCAAGCCTTCGAGATTGCGCATGAGGCGGACGGCTTCGTCGGTGGATTGCGGTGCGATGGTCGCGATATGGACTTTACCGCCGTCGCGGGCGGCTTTGCCGGAGATTTCGTAAACACGCTGTTTTTCGTCGATGTGCAGCACCGGGCTTTCACCGATGCGCGCACAGGAAACCAGACCGGCAACGCCGGGAAGGGAAGCAAAATACTCGGTCAATCGCGTCAAACTCCCAATGTCGAGCGCGCCGGTGTTGTCGAAAGGCGTGACATGAGGGATAAATAGTCCCTCGAATCGTTCAAAATGCGTATTCATACAAGAAACCTCCGGAAGCCTTGAAAAAGCCTTCCGCTTAAGTAGAACAGAAACCGAGAGTAGGTCAAGGCGCGCGCAGTGAATCGCCGCAACGCGTCCGGGAGAAACAATCATGGGTACAGCTCTTTCATGTGGAGATCTCGCCAACCTAATGGCGTCGAGCCAGCTCTACGCCGTGTTTGACGTGCGCGAACGCGGGGAGTTCAACGAGTGCCAGATCCCCCATGCGACGTCGCTGCCGCGCAGTCAAATTGAATTCCGCATCGCCGCATTGGTGCCGGATCGAAACATTCCGGTGATCGTCTACGATGAGGGGGCAGCCCGGGCGCCGCTGGCGGCAGCGACGCTTTTGGCGCTCGGCTACCAGCAAGTTTCGATTCTCGACGGCGGTCTCAACGCCTGGCAAAAAAACGGCCGCCCGGTCGTCAGCGGCGTCAATGTGCCGAGCAAAGCCTTCGGTGAAAAGGTCCAGCACGAAAGAAACGTTCCCGAGCTAACGCCGGAGGAACTCAAGCGCCTGCAGGAGCGTTCGGCCGAGTTGGTGATTCTCGACATGCGCACTCCGGAAGAGTTCGGCAGATTTTGCATCCCCGGCGGCATCAACGTCCCCGGCGGCGATCTGATTCTCTGGGCCGACGAGTTGAAGCGGCGAAAAGACGCTGCTGTGGTGGTCAACTGCGCCGGGCGTACCCGCAGCATCATTGGCGCCGCCGCGCTGAGACGGCTGGGTTTGACCAACGTCCGCGCGCTGCGCAACGGCACAATGGGCTGGGTGCTCGCCGGTTTCGAGCTCGAGCATCATCCGGCACGGCCTGTGCCATCCGCGCCGCCAACGAGCCGCGCAAACGCCGCCGCCGCAGCCCGGCGGATTGCCGCGGAAGAAGGGATCCCGTCGATTACAGTTCAGGACCTGGCGCGCCTAGTGGGAACAAAGCGCGATATGCACTATCTCCTCGATGTGCGCTCCGAAGCTGAGTACGCCGCCGGCCACGTGGCCGGATCGCTCAACGTTCCCGGCGGTCAAGCGGTGCAGCGCGCCGATGATTTCATCGCGGTGCGCAACGCGCCGATCGTTTTCATCAGTCAAGAATCGGCGCGCGCCGTGATGGCGGCCTATTGGTACCGCCAAATGGGTTTTCCCAACGTTAGCGTCGCCGATGGCGGAATCAGCGCGTGGTCAAAAACCGCCGGCGAACTCGTCGTCGGCGCGCAGGAAGAGGAGCCGCTGGGATTTGCCGCGGCGAAAGATGCGGCGCGCCGGATCGGTGCCGCCGCCTTGAAGGCTGGGCTTGGACAGGGTTCGATGTTGATTCTCGATGTCGGCTCGAGCGTCGACTTTGAATCCGCTCATGTGCCCGGGGCCCGGTGGATTTCGCGGGGTTGGATTGAAAGTCGCTTGCCCGAGCAGTTATCCGAGCGCGGTCAATCCATCGTCGTCAGTTGTCCGGATGGCCGGCAATCCGTGTTTGCCGCCCAAACGCTCGCGGCAATGGGCTACACGAACGTCCAGGTCCTAGACGGCGGCGTGCGCGCGTGGTCGGCGCAAGGCTTCGCCACCGAGCAAGGATCCACCGGCTGCCTGGTCGAAACCAACGACGTGGTGCTGTCTCCATCGATTCGCGGCAACAAGGAAGAGATGCAGCGTTACCTGGACTGGGAAGTGAATTTAACGCACTAAACTGAAGGGCGCGTCAGCAGTTGTCGTATTTAGGACTGGCGAAGGTTTTGACAGTCTTATTCGGAACGTCGAAGCGCAGCCGCGACATATCGGTCAGATCTTTGCCGTAAACGTGAATCTCGACGGTGTCGCGATCGGTGACGTTGTTCATTTCGTGGATATCGTCGTTCGGCGAGATCAGACAAGAGACCATTCCCGCTTTATTATGGATCACCGCCGTGATCTCCAGTTCCGCATAATCGGCTCGTGCGCCCGTATCGATCCGGCGAAAACGGGTTTCCTGAATCTCGTTTTCGACGACGCCAACCATTCCCCAAGTGTCATGATTGTGGGCCTTGGCGTTATCTCCCGGGCCCCATACGACGGAGGAAATATTGAAGAGCGGCGCGCGGTGGAGCATGTAGCGGCCATAGGAAGTCGCGCCACGCTTCCGGTAATTTGGCCCGATCCATGCGGGCTGCTGCACGAGTCTGGCGAGCAGCGGCTTGGCGGCGGCGACGATCTTTTCCTGAGACCTTGCGGAGCGCGTGATACGATCGAGATCTTGAATGAAGTCGTCGAGTGAATAGTTTCCCGGCATTTGTTCTAACGTCCGCGGACCGTCATGACCGGACAGGTCGCCAGCGCGACGACTTTGCCGGCGACGCTGCCCATGAAAAGTTTCGACAATCCGGTCCGGCCGTGAGTGCCGATGACGATCATATCGGCCTTCTTATTCCTGGCCGTTTTGACGATTTGCTCGTGAGACGAGCCGCGCAGCAACAAGCTCTCGGCTTTGACCCTGGATTTTTTGAGCCGCTCCATTAGCTTGCTCATGGATGACTGGGCGTTACGCCGGGCGAGGTCTTCGAGCCTGGCGTAAATCTCCGCTCCGTCAAACTCAGCCCCGGTCATGTAGGGGGTCGGCTCGATTACATGAACCAACAAAAGTTGCGCATCGTTGTCTTTGGCCAGTTTGATCGCCTCCTGCAGCGCGCGCGCTGACGCTTTGGAGAAATCGGTCGCATGGAGAATTTTCTTGATGCCGGCCAAAGTGGTTCTGCTCCTGCGCTATGACGCGGACTCTCTATGCAGCTTTCTTTTCGACCCTCGGCAGCTTGGAAGCGTCGATGTCGTACAGCCGGCAAACATTGTCGCACACGACCTTGCGCTGGGTTTCCGGCGGTAGATGACCGAGGTCGCGTTCGATAATCTTGATCGAATTGGGCCAGGTCGAATTGGGGTGCGGAAAATCATTCGACCACATAATGTTGTCTTGGCCCCAATATTTCAGATTCTCGCCGCAGACGTGATCGTTGAAGAAGCACGCGTAGATCTGATCTTTGACGAAGCTGCTCGGGTTGCGCGTGATCGGCGGCGGGTTCTGCTTCTTGAAGCGATTGTAGTAGTAGTCCCATTGCTGAAAGATCCACGGCATCCAGCCGCTTTCGTTTTCCACCGATACGATCTTCAGCTTTGGATTGCGCTCAAGAATGCCGTAGTGAATGAGCTCGAAGAGCGCGTTGGCGATGTCCATGAGCTTCAGATTGACGCTGCCACGATAGCGCTCGACGCCTTTGCGGTTCTTGTCTTTGTTGTAGCTGTGGCCGGTCAAAATGTGCAGGCTCACGGGCGCATCAAGATCCTGGCAGGCCGCCCAAAACTTGTCGTAATGGTCCGACTTGAAGGGCAGGTCCGCATGGGGCGCCTGCCAGATGATGCAGCCTTTCAGCCCGGCTTTGCGGCAGCGCTCGAGCTCTTTGATGCCGTTGTCGATGTTGTAAACCGGAATGGCCGGAATGCCGATCAAGCGATCGCTATCGACACTGCAGTAGTCGATAAGCCAGTCATTATACACGCGGAAACAGGCTTCCTGCAGGCCAGCATCGTCGAGCGCGAAGAGATCGAGCATCAAGGTGGGATAGAGCACTTCCGCACTCAAACCGTCCTGCTCCATCTCCTTCACCCGAGCGCGTGGATCCCAGCCACCGGCGTGCTGCTGAAAGCCTTCGCCCACCTGATGCGGCGGAAAGAGCGGCGCCGTCTCCCGATACTTTTCCGGAACGCCTTTTTTCCAGAGATCCACGGGTTCCATGACATGAGAATCCGACGAAATAATGAGATCGCTCGCTATGGCCATGTCTCAGTCCTCCTTGGACGGTAATCAGCGGCAAATTTAACTGCACCTTAATAGATTGGCAGCGCCGCTGTCAATTGGTAGTGGTTCAGTTAACGTAAGATCGCTGCGTTCGAGACAGATCCGTTACTTTGTTGTCATTCCCAACGGAGAGTCTGTGTTCAGATGTCATTCCGAGCCGCAGGCGAAGAATCCGTTTTCTTGCAAGTCGCCCAAAAGCGGATACTTCGCTTTGATAATAATCAGCATGACACCGAGTCGGTTTGAAGGCGTTGCGACACAGTCTCGTTCTTCGGCGGGACTCGGGATAAACTCTGCGAGGAATCTTTCCCCGGTACGATTCAGCAGGAACCCCAAACTTAACCCAACCGTCGATTGCGCAATGGAAAGAAAGATTGCTCACGGAGTTTACGCTTCGACGTAGAATCGCGGGCGGGAATTTTCATGGCGAGCGGAGTGGGAGTTCTTTCTTCGCTTCAGACTTCCGCCAAACCGACGCGAGCCAGGGTTGCTGTTCGCGCGGCAGGCCGGCGGGACGATAGTAGTGGGCGATTTCCACGAAGCCGGCGGCGCTGACGAAGGCACGCCAGCGACCCAGATCGTGGTAGCAGCCGTAGCGCTCGCTGCTCCAACCCTCTTCATTGTTACCACGCGGATTGGAGCTGAAGAGCACGCCGCCGGCTTTCAAGCTCGTCCAAAGCTCGCGCAGGACTCGCGGCAAATCCCGCTTGGGAACATGAAACAGGGAAGCGTTGGCGAAGATGCCGTCGAAGAATTCCGCCGGCAATTCGAGTTTTAAGAAATCCTGAAACCATACCGCGCAGCCGCTGTAGGCGCGTGCCATCTCGACAAACCGCGCCGCGCCCTCCAGTCCGATCGCGTCATGGCCGAGATCACGAAAAACTTTCAGGTCCCGCCCCGGACCGCAGCCGAAATCCAATATGCGAAACGGTCCCGCGCCCACCAGGTTCTGCAGCAGCGCGTCGCGATTCTGACCGACATCGTGATCCTTTGTGCCCTGCCAGAAGCTTTCGGCGTGCGCGTTGTAATGGGCGAGCGTAATCTTGGAAATTTCGACGACGTCACTCGGCAAATCTGGTTTCAACAAGGAAATTCAAACTCCTGGGCCATCATGGCAAGGCGCGCGTCGCGATGCAACGAGACGGTGGCAAACGCAGCGTTCAAGAAAAAACCGGCGCTTCTACGAAAAGGCAATGGACGAGCGCGATGTCTTCAAACGGAACCGTGTTCATCCGCCCGCCGGGTTTGCGCACGCCAGGGGTGAGGGTTGAATCCGCGCAAATTGATCGAGGCGTTCAAACGCTTTTCGACATTAAGTCGGGATTGAGCAGGCGTAGCGGCTTTCTGTCCAAATACGCCAAAATGTTGTTGATCGCCTGCTCGTAGCGCTCGCTCAGGATCTCCACGGTGGCGTAGCCGCGATGCGACATCAGGATCGCGTTGTCGAAGCGGCGCAGCGGGTGATCCATCGGCAGCGGCTCGACGTCATAGACATCGAGGCCGACGCCGCCGAGCTTGCCGCTCGCCAGCGCCTGGATCATCGCCGGCTCGGACACGATCGGACCGCGCGCGGTGTTGACGAGCAGAGCGCCGCGTTTCATCATGGCAAATTCCCGCTCGCCGATGATGCCGCGGGTTTCGGCAGTCGACTGAATATGAATCGTGAGGATGTCGGATTCTTTGAGCAGGGTCTCGAACGAAACGCTCTCGGCGCCGACTTCCGCGGCGCGTTCGGCCGTAAGGGTGCGCGAGTAGGCAATGATCCGGGTGCCGCCGAACGCGTTCAAAATCCGCGCCACCTCCCTGCCGATTCTGCCGAAGCCCAAAACTCCAACCGTCTTTCCAGCCAGGGTGTTACCGGCGATCGCAGGCCAGCTTTCTTCGCGCATGCGCAAATTCACCTGGGGAATTTTGCGCAGCAGCGCGAGAATCAAGGCGATAGTGAGCTCCATGGTCGACATGCCGTTATCAGCCGGAGTGCCGGCGATGGCGATGCCGCGGCGGGTGGCGTTCGCCAAATCGAGGTGTCTGGTTGTCCGGCCGGTCTGGGAAATAAATTTGAGATTCGGCAACTGGGAATATTCCTGATCGCTGAAAAAAGTCCGTTCGCGCATCAGCAACAGCACGTCAAAGTCGCGCAGCGCGGCGACGATCGCGTTGGAATTCTCCAGCCGTCTGCCGATTAGCGTGACGTCGGCACGGTCCGTGAGCTTCTCGTAGGCGGGCACGGTGGCGGCGATTTTTTCAAAATCGTCGAGGATGGCGACGCGCAGTTTTTGCTTGTTCATGACGTGATTCGCTGAAGCTTAAACATGAGCCGTGACTTCGACTTCGCAGAACTTGCCTTCGGCGGAGTAGCCGTCGACGAAACAAAATTCCATTTGTGCGATAGGCTGGGTCACATGGCGGGCAAACAACCGTTGGAGGTTTTCGATCGTCTGGCTCCGGTGAAGATAAAACGACACACGCGCGACTTTGTCCCAGGAGCTGCCCGCGTCGGTCAATGAGCCGGCGATGCGCGGCAGGATATTGTTCAACTGTTCCTCGAGCGTAGGCAGAACCGTCGTCACGCCGGACAGCACCACGACGGAATCATAAGTCAAGAACCGTATGGGAACGATCGGCGGGTCGTACTCGACAATGCGCTTTGCCGCGTTCGGTTGCGACGGCCGCATGGCGAGCAGATCGACGGCGACCCTGGCCGGTGAATCGAAATATCCCGGCGCAATATAACTCGAACTCGCCGAGCGCGCCTTGCCGGATAGGACCTTTACCCGCGCAACGCTGCCAAGGTCGCGGCTTTCGCGATCCCGACCCCAAAGACGGCTGCGAACGGTGTTGTCCAACGACAGGCCGTGCTCGCGCAGTTCCTGATCAAAGCGGCGAAAGATTTCCTGCGCCTCGATCGTTGCATTCGCCGCCGGCTTCGCTTCGCCGGAGAGCTCAATGAATTCTTTTCCCATCCAGCCGAATATTCTTTTGCGCATGCCCATTCCCTCGCCGGCGCTGATCCTATATCAGCGGCTAGTCGGGATCAAATTGGAGCGCAGAGGGCGGCAAAGCCGGTGGCGTGCAGACGGACGAGCCGAAGGCGGGCGAGCAGGGCTCGGCATCGACTTGGCGGATTAGTTGCGCGAGATCAGGAACAGCGTTTCCTTGACCAGCGCCAGGATCGATTTACCGAGAAAAAATTCGGCAGCAAAGCTAATGATGCCGAAAATAGCGACCAACAGGATCAGATAAAAGAATACTCCGCCGATTTTATTTTTCACTTCGATCACCTCCTTGAATAAGGCAACGCTAAAGCGGTTGGAGCGATGGAACCGAGACCTGACGGCTTAAGAATTCTCCCTTGCGATAGAGCGCGATGGGTCGCCGGCAACACGGTCAGTTGGCGGTCGTCGCAGCCCCGCAGCAGGTTGCCGCGGCAGACTTATGACCGTTTTGCGCCGGCGTTTCCCAAACCGCGCGCAAATCGGCGGAGTAGGGATTGCGAATGCCGTTCTCCTCGAGGATTTTGACCGTGGCTTCCATCAAGTCGGTGCGATTGAAGACCATGGTCTCATGAGTCAGCACGCCCAAGCTGGCAAATTTGAAGGTGATCTGCTCGTCGCGGCTGTCGCGCAGGAGCTCGACCAGGTGCCGCAGATTTTTCACCGGAACGCCGTTAATTTCGCTGAGCACGGCGCGATTGGGATCGTCGTAACCACGGGTGATGCGGTGAGGAAACATCGGCGCGGCGACGATCACCAGCTCTTCGCTTTCGAAAGTGGGCTTATCATAGCGGCGCGTGACCAGCGGGCTCGGGCGCCGCCCTATGGAAGGCAGCCGCTGATTACCGAGCCGTTCGAGATAGTCTTGGGTCGTTTGCGAGAATACGAACGGTCCATAAATAAAATATCGCGGCGTTCGATCCATCAGGTAAGGGATCACCAAGTCTTTCCGTGTTTGGACCGGCAGTTGAATCTCCGAGAACCGGCCATCGCGAAAAATCGTCAGCGGCAAAAGTCCGTTGGTGGCGTACTTCTGGACAAGGTAGGAAGCCGACAGCCGAAGGTCGAAACGAATCGCGACCTTACCGTCGCTGTCGATCGGCATGTCGCCGATCTTCGTGATGACGTCCCACTCCTGCAGCGGATAATCCAGGCCGTTGCGGTAAGGTTGGGCGATCATGACGCCGTTGACGCCCTTGGGAAGCCCCAGGCGCCTGCGCAGGGCGTCGTTTTCGACGGTCTGAATCAAATCGAACACCTGCGGTTTGCCGTCGTAAACTCCGTCCGCTACATCGTCCAAAAATAGCCGAATTTCTTCGACCGGGATCAGATATCCGATGTTCTGGGCGTTCTGAATCAGGCTAAACACCAGCCCCACCAATTTCCCGTCCGAGACGGCCGGTCCGCCGCTGTTGCCGAAGTTCAGAGCGGCGTCGACCTGGATGCGCAAGCCGGCTGCCTGATAATAATAGTCGGTATACTCGATACGCGAGACGATCCCCTGCGTGACCGATAGCTCCGTGCCGCCGGTCGGGTATCCGTATACATTGATTGCGTCCTTGACCCGCGGCAATTCGCTCGCCAAGGGCAAACTGCCGCGCGTATCGAAAAAGGATTCATCGTCGAGTTTCAAAACAGCTAGATCCATTCCGGGCGTTATCGCTTCGACCTGGGCGGAGAAGTGGCTCGCAGATTGGTTCGGCTGAACGTAAATCTGGCTCGCGTATTTAACCACATGAGCGTTGGTCAAAATGCGTTTGCCGTCAATCACAACGCCAGAGCCCTTCACCTTCTGGGGCGTCATTTTGGTCCAGGGACGGAACAGGTCTGGACCGTGGTGCGTCGCGTGAATCTTTACCACCAGATCGCGAATGGTGTCCTGAGCGTGTAACCGTTCCGCGGAAAGAAAGCAGAAGCAAAGCAAGATTAGCATAGCAACGATCCGCTGCATGGCGACTCCCTCATCAGCCCGTTTCAAAAACCGCCGCATTATATATGAATTCGAGCAAAACATTAAGAATGTTTTTCATCTGTGCGGGGACCGTGTTTTGACTGGCGTAGGATTGTCTAGTAGATCCAGTCGAGGCGTAACTGTCCTTTCATGGCATCCGAGATCACCGCGCTGCTTGCATCGATTTCCTTCGCGTTGTTCGCCGTCTTCGGGTGGCTCGGCCTGCGCTATTCGACACCGCTGACGGCGACGATCATTTCGTTGGCGGCGCGCACCGCGACCCTGGGAGCGGCGGTGGTCTTGACCGGAGGTGTGCCACATTACGCCCTGCTTGCGCTGGCGGTGTTCCTCGCGCTCGGTGTACTGCAAAGCGCTACCAGTCTACTCACGTTTGTCGGACTCGAGAAGGTCGGTGCCGCGCGTAGCCAGCCGCTGCGCAACAGTTACCCGTTGTGGAGCGCGGCTCTGGCGATCGCTTTCATGGGCGAGCGAGCCGCTCTCGCGGTTGTCATAGGCACGCTGCTGGTGGTTGCGGGCGTGGTGCTGATCTCGTGGAAACCGGAGATGGCGGGCGCCAATTATCGCTGGTGGCACGGGGTCTATTCGCTGGGCGCGGGCTTTCTTGCCGGAGTCGCTTTTCCACTGCGGCGCTACGGGCTCACGATTACCAACGAGCCGGTGTTCTTCAGCGCGGTGGTTGCGGTGGTGTCCTTGCTCGGCGCCGTGCCATTTGCTTTTTGGCGGCGCGGCGACCAGCGATGGGTCTGGCATCCGCGCGGAGTCGTGTATTTCTTGTGGTCCGGGTTCTTCGAAGCTCTCGGCGCATTGCTCACGTTGGTTGCGCTTACTACCGGGCAGGTCGTCATTGTCTCGCCGATTGTCGCCACAACGCCGTTTTTCAGTTTGCTGATCTCGCTCATCTTCTTGCGCGGGCAGGAGCAGGTCACCGGGAAAACCATTTTCGGCACGATCGCCGTGGTTGTCGGTACGATCGCGATCGCTATCGGCAAGTAAGGTTGAGTTTGACACCCGGGAAGCGGCAAAACGTAAGGACAGCTGGTGGTTGGGTACTGGAGCAATGGAGTCCTGGAGTAATGATCTGGCGCTCGCCCCCCCAATGCTCCTATGCTCGTACAGACTATTTCCCCAACGTGCTAAAGTTGCGCGGTCAGAATTAGCGAAACCTCACAAAAAATTTAAGGAGGTGACAATGTGGTACCTGGTTCTGCGCCGGCCAATAAAGCCGCGCGAAGAGTGGACGGTTAGCCTGGATCAACATCTGGTCTGGATGAAGCAGCAACATGAAGCAGGAAAAATTCTTTTCTCCGGTCCGACGACCGACCGCAAGTACGGCGTCTATGTCATCCGCGCTGCCAGCAAAGACGAAGCGGAGAAAATTGCCGCGGGCGATCCTTATACGGCCGCGGGCTTTTGCGCGTTTGAGTTGCTTGAATGGGAAGTGCACCAGATCCTGGGAGTGGGGCCGTTTTCCGCGGCAGAAATGCGCGCACATAAATAAAGACCGCGCGGTCGCACGCTGAAAAATGGCGCGAGTTTTTTTTTCTAGCCACAGCAGAACCCGCTTGACATAGGCGGTCGACGGCGATAGCAATTTATTTGCGCCCCGTGCTCCCTAGGGGCGAGGAAGAGTCAAAGCAGAGCGCGCCTGTCGAAACTCTTTCGAACACGGAGGTTTTATGACGGGAGATATTAGTCCACCGGGCCCAGCAGGCCCGCCGGCTGCGGGCGCCAGCAGTTCGATGAAGCTAGACGTCAGAGTTCGAGCTGTGTGAATCAAGCCCTCAATTTCGGCGCCAATAGGCGCGAACCCGAAACGGGTCAATCAGCAGGTTGGGCTTCCCCAAAGCAGACTCGAAAAACCGATTGATGCTAGCCGGTTCGAGCGCACGCTGAGTGAACGTTGGTGAGCGGGTTGCGACGAAAGAGACTTAAGTAATATCAATTGACGCGATGGCGTCGACAAACGGGCGAGCTGACGAGTTTCAGGTCGCCCGTTGTGTTTTTAGAGTGATTTTTGGCGTTGTGTAGCGACCGGGCAAGGACTTGTTCTGCGGCGTCACCGCCATGCACGCCGGACGACTACCCCTGCAGAAGTTTGCCAAACCCTGCAATCGGCGCTCTCATGCCGAGGGTCTTCATGACCCACCAGAGCGATGCTGCAGTGCTCGACACCACCAGCTTGCCGGTTTCGTCTTCCAATTCCTGTACATAAGCAACCGAGCGCCAGCGGCCTTGGATCAGCAAGCTATCGACTTGCGAGTCCTGGTGAAACAATTCGCGCGCCACTTTGTATGAGGTGTAGTCCGGTAGCTTGACTTGATCGACTGGTTTCGCCACTTCCAAGCCTTTGATGGCCAGAACCTTTAATCCGCCGTCCTCATAGTATTTTTTTACCGCCTGGTTAATGGTTTCTTTGTAGGCGGTCGCGATTACCGTCGTACGGACGCCGAGATGTTTCAGGGCGTCAACGGTCGCGCTCATCGCCGTGCTCACCGGCAAGCCGACTTGCCGCGCTAACTTGGCGACGACTTCCTGCTCGGCGGCGTAGCCGCGTTGGGTGCCGAGAGTGATGCCGCCCAGGAGAATCGCGTCACATTCTTCGGCGGCGAAGATGCCTAAGCCCGCACCCAGCGCATCGATCGCTTTGTCGAATTCCGCCTCGGTATGCGCCTGAACATTGAGACCCGAGGCGACGATGGTGAAACCTTTGGGCAATATCAAGTCCCAATCCGAGGGAGTCTCGAAAACCGAAGGCGACAAGTAGCCGATGCGTGCTTTCCATCCAGACAATTGACTCTCCTTGTTGAGTGTTCCCGATTTTTACTGACGCGCTGCCTCCCGCGCGGGCTGGCGGGTCAAAAAGCCGAGACCCGCGATCGCAAGAAAGATCACCAGAGCGGCCAAGAAAAGGCCGGGATGGGTGAGCGGCAATCCCAAGTTAGCGTCGAACGAGAGCGGGCCGGGCCCTAACAAGCCGACAGCGGCGATTCCCCCGATCAAGCTTAGGTTGTATTCGTACCCGTGATTTTTGTTCCAGAAGCCGCGCGAGAGTTTATTGGTCAGGATCGCCACGGTCATGATCGTAATGAGCGTAGCGGCGCCGATTTGCGTGAGCGCGCCGAAAAAAACCGAAAGCCCGCCCGCCAGCATTCCCAGGCCGAAGAGCGGTCCCCACAACCAGCTTGGCCTGAACCCGGCACGGGTGACCGTGTCTTCCGCTCCCCGCAGGCCAGTGCCGCCGCCAAACGAGGGAATGACATGCTGGCAGCCGTGCAGTATGAATATGAGGCCGAAAACAAACCGAAGCACCATGTGCCCCAACTCTTCCATGGCGTGTCCTCCTTTGGCAATGTCTCTACCGCAATCCGGTTTTGTTGAAAAGTGCTATCATGGCAACCGGCGGGCGAGACTTTTGGTTGTGATCATAGCTTCCCGTGGCTATTGGCGCACCTTTCGCCTTAGCCGGCGTTTGGGTGTTCGGGTTTGGCTCTCGGGTAAACGGCGACGAAACCCGATCCGAAGGTCGGGACCACGAAACGCTCAGCGATAGAGTCCGTCAATATATCCAGAGCGATCCAACTCTTCGAGCAAAGTTGCGTCAATGAAATCCTGCGGATTGGCAGTCCTGGCCGCGGGAATTCGCTCGCTCATGTCTTTAATGATCGTCTTGAACCCTTCGAGCGAAGGGTATGGCTTCGGCTTAACGATCTCGCGGAGCGTCTGATAGGCTTCATCGATCCGTTTATCGTCGTTGGTTTGCCGGTACTTGGCGAAGGCCCGCTTCGAGACTGCGGGGTTTGTCCTGACGACATGAATCGCCTCGACGAACGCCTTTAAAAACCGTCTTGCCAGGTCGCGGTTGCGGGCGAGTAGTCGCTGGGTCGTGACTAATCCGGTCCCCTGATAGGGAACGTTCAGATCACGCAGATTAAGGATAATCTTTATCCCGCCGCGGAGCGCATGGAAGTGGTCGGGCGGTGAGAGGAGGGTCGCGTCAATGGCGCCGCCGTGTAGGGCGATCAGGCGCTCGGGGGTGTCACCCACTTGAAGGAAAGTGACATCCCGCTCAGTCAAGCCGTATCGCGGCAACACATTCAGCAAGCGCATGTGCGACGCCGATCCAAACCGGAAAACGCCCACCCGTTTGCCCTTGAGTTCCTCGACGGATTTGATACCCGGACGGACGACGAGCCGGTCGTTCAGGATATCCTGCACCCCGGCGAGCATCACCGGATCGGCTCCCTGCAATCTCGCAGAGAACATCAGAGCGCCGGTCATCTGGCCGAACTGCACTTCTCCGGCAACCAGGGTTTCAATCGCCGCCCGTGTGTAGATAGTGTCGGCAATGAGGCCATTCTGGGCAAAAAGCCCGGCTGTCTCTGCCACCCACAATACGCCCTGGGTCGGCGCTAGCGCCGAGTATGCGACGCGGATTTTGTCCGCGGCTGTAGCACCACCGTGCGTTATGAAGAGCGAAAATGCCCCGTAGAGAAGAGGGAGGAGCTTGGGTGAATAGCCTCTCTTGAATGTTGTCATACACATCTCCTAAAGCTGCAGGTCCTATTCAAAGCGTGGAGCTTTACGCACTCGGAAAATAAGAAAGCCCGGGGTTTGGGTCAAGCAGTATTTTTCCGGGGCGCAGCGGAAAAACACCAGCCGTCGATGGCTTTGAATCCATCCATCGTTTGCCGATTGTTTACATATTTAACGAAGCTTTTATCATTCGCCAGGCTTGTCCTGCCAACCGGCATCGACTATAGCTGCGACCCAGGGGAGGCTTTTCTATGAACGACCAAGGAAAATTGAGCCGTCGGAGTTTTTTAAGCGGGTTGGCGGCGCTCGGAACGACGGTGTTGGCTGGCTGCGCGTCGCAAGCGATGAAAGCGTCGGGCAGTGTATCTGGGACGTTGCCGCCAGGCGGCGAGTTCGTCATCAAGAACGCTCACATCTTGACGATGGATCCCAAGCTCGGAGAGATTCCGACAGGCGACATCCATGTGCGGGACGGTGTCATTTTAGCGGTAGGACCGAACATAGCAGCGGCTCGGGCCGAGGTGATTAGTGCCGACAGTATGATCGTGTTGCCCGGCTTTATTGAAACTCACTGGCATATGTGGGGCGCCGTGGCGCGCAATATGGCGGGGCCCACTGACAAGACCGGCTATTTTTATATCAGCCGGCTGCTTGGGCAGTTCTTCACGCCGGAAGACAACGCCCGAGGGGTTCGGCTCGCCTTGGCCGAAGCAGTTTACTCCGGTATTACGACGGTAACCAATTGGTCGCATAATTTGCTCGAATCCGATTATGCTGATGAAGAGATCAAAGTTCACCGGGAAGTGGGCGCGCGCTCGCGTTTCGCCTACGGCTACTCGCGCAAAACACCGCCCAATGCAACCCTGCCGCTAGCAGATGTCGAGCGGGTGCAAAAAAGATGGTTTACCGGTACAGACAAACTGCTCACTTTAGGCATTGCGGCGCGCGGCCCGGAGACCAATTCCGTGGACATTTGTCGCCAAGAGTGGGCGTTCGCGCGCGGACATAATCTTCCGATCACGACGCACATGGGTACTAGCGCAGCGCGGGTGAAGAAACGGCAGGGCATTCAAGCGTTGGCCAAAGCCGGGTTGCTCGGTCCGGACCTAGTGCTGGTTCATGTCACCCACCATTCCGCCGAGGATCTGAAGCTTCTAGCCGAGACCCAGACGCCTGTGAGTCTGAGTCCTTATACGGAGATGAGAACCGGCTTCGGCATTCCTCCGGTGGGTGCATTTTTACGCGCCGGAGTGCCAGTGAGCTTGTCGGTGGACACTACGATTCTTTGCGGCAATGCCGACATGTTTGCCATCATGAAGGCGATTCAGAATGTCGAGAACGGCCTGCTCAACAGTGAGTTCGGGATTTCCGCACAGCGCGTTTTGGAAATGGCGACGATCGACGGTGCCCGCGCCTTGGGACTTGCCGATCAGGTCGGATCACTGACACCCGGCAAACGCGCTGATCTCATTCTTGTCCGCGCGAACCAGGTCAACATGTTGCCGTTTACAGTCCCGGTGAGGATGATCGTGCAAGCAGCGCAGCCCTTTAATGTCGATACCGTGATCGTCGATGGCCGTTTTCTCAAGCGCGGCGGCAAGTTGACGACGATCGATATGGCAAAGCTGGAACGCGACTGCGCCGATACCATCGAGCGAGCGCGCCAACAGGCAGCCAAGGAAGGCGCCGGCAAAGGAATAGAGGGTTTGTTTACTCGATAATCAGTCCGAGAGGAAAATATGGAGCAAACGAAGTTGAAACCATTGGCAAGGATCAGGGCGGACGTGGTTGGCAGTTTACTTCGACCCGAGCGACTGAAGCAGGCGTATGCGGATCGGGATCAAGGCAGGCTCAGCGCCGAAGAATTGCGCAGGATCCAGGACCAGGCCATTCGCGCCGCCGTCGAGCTGCAAGAGAGCGTTGGAATGGACGTGGTCACAGACGGCGAGTTTCGCCGCTTGAATTTCCAGGACAGCTTTGCGGCATCTGTAAGCGGCTTCGATGCGCGGCGGGTCGATTTATCATTCATGGAGAGTCTCTCGCGAGAGGGGAAGCCGCTGCAGCGCTGGGATCCTTACCATGTCGCCGCAGGCGCGGCGATCTTGCAGCGCCGGCCGGTATCGCAAAAACTTCGATTGATGCGCAATCTGCCGCTGGAAGAATACCGCTTCGTCAGCGGTGTGGCGCAAAAACCTGCCAAGGTTTCTCTGGTCGGGCCCGATCGCATCGTTCAGCGGTTCGATTATCAGAAATCTAAGTCGGTCTACTGGAGTCTCGACGATTTCATTGCGGACGTCGTGCGGATCGAGCGCGAAATGATCCGCAGCCTGGTGGACGCGGGTTGCCGCTACGTGCAGATCGACGCGCCGAGCTACACGGCTTATGTGGACGTGCCCTCGCTCGATGAAATGAGAGAGCGTGGCGAAGACCCGATGAAAAACCTCATGCGCTCGATCCAGGCGGACAATGAAATTTTGCGTTTGTTCGATGGCGTCACCTTTGGCATTCATCTTTGCCGCGGCAACCAGCGGAGCATGTGGCATCGCGAAGGGAGCTACGACGCCATAGCCGAGGCGCTCTTTGGCGGGCTCCGGCACGATCGCTTCTTGCTCGAATACGACAGCCCGCGGGCGGGCACATTCGAGCCGCTACGGTTCGTGCCGAAAGACAAAATCGTCGTTCTCGGGCTGGTCAGCACCAAAGTCGCCGAACTGGAGACTGTCGAAGAGCTCAGGCGGCGTATCGACGAAGCAAGCCGATTCATACCGCTCGAACAATTGGCGCTCAGCCCGCAGTGCGGCTTCGCCTCCGATGTCGTCGGCAACCTGATCGGCGAGGATGACCAGAAGAGAAAATTAGAGGTCGTGGTTGAAACCGCACGCCAGGTCTGGGGCACGACCTGATGCTTCCATTTGAGGCAGGCTAAACGGCGCGTCATCCGTTCAAGTTTCGAGTCGATTGTAGAGCGCGTAATTCGAAGCGGATTTCTCGACCGGTACCAGGTTGCTGATCCGCCGCGGCGGATAACTCTGAGACTTCCATGCTTGACCTGCCGACAGCGCGCTTTGACATCGGCGAAAAACAACTGGACACGGCATCGTTGTTCACGGTAAGCCTCTTGAGGATCGAGCGAGTCGCCACGGAGCGTTACATGCCGCTAAGTTGCAAATGTAGTTTTATTCAATCGTTAAATTGTTTGCGCAGAACCGGGTTGCCTTTGGTTGTGCTGCTGGTGGGGGCTGCGGTCTTTGCTCCCGTTGAGCGCCTTGCCGCGCAGAGTCAATTGCAGAAAATCAATATCAGCATGTCGAGCACAGGCATGCCGTCGATCGAACTTTTCATCGCGCGCGAGAAAGGCTTCTTCCGCGAGGAGGGCTTCGAGCCGCAACTTATCCGCATGAGTGCCAACGCCGCCATCGCCGCCGGTGTCGCCGGTGAATTGGACGCGCTCGGTTCGATCGGCAGTGCGGTTCGGGCGATCATGCGCGGTGCGCCGTTGCGGGTAATTTCCGTCGACTTGCGCCGCCCGATCTTCTGGTTGGTTTCGCGCGGCGAATTCCGCACAGCCAAGGACCTCAAGGGCAAACACCTCGGGATCGCAACCATCAACGGTAGCCAGCATAGCGCTGCAAAAAAAATGCTCGCGATCCACGGCGTCGACTCGGATCAAGAGCTGACGTTCGTGCAGGTCGGCGATGAAAGCGCGCAGCTCCAGGCACTGGTGAGCAACTCGATTCAGGTTGCCGCGTTGACCCCGCCTTATGTTTTCGTGGCCCGTGACAAATTTAAGATGAACGTCTTGGAAAGTTCTATTGATAAGTTCCCGAGCATCCAGCAGGGCATCGGCGTGCAGGTGAAGACGATGCAGGCTCAGCCGGATTGGCTGAGAAGGCTACTGCGGGTGAAAGCCAAGTCGGCGCGCTTTTTTCACGAAAGTGAGAAAGAAACTGCGGAAATCCTGGCGCGGGTGTGGAAGAGCGACCTGGCCAGCGCGCTGGAGTGGTATCGACGCTGCAAGCCGGCGTTCACAACGACAGGTATTCCTACCGATGAGGAGATCAAAGAGTTTTTGATGGAAGAGGCGCAGGCGTTGAAGCTAAGCGAAAATGTTCCGCCGGCGCGAATCTTCGATTTTACGCTGCAAAGAGCCGTGAACAAGGAGTTGGCGGCCAAAGGGTAGATAACGGTTCCGGGATTTTCGGAGGGCTCGATGAGAGCGAAAACCATCGCCGCGTTGCTCGTTGTGTTCTTTGCCGGGCACTGGTCGGATTCGGCCTTTGGCCAGTCTCGAAAACGATTGCGATTGTCGCTGTCATCGACCAATGTGGCGTTGCTGCCGACGTTCGCGGCATTGGACCGGGGCTTTTTTCGCGACGAAGGTTTCGATGTCGAGCTGATCCATATGGCGGCGACGTTGGCAAGCACCGCGCTCATGACCGGCGATCTCGATTACAATGGCGCGGCGACCGGCGTGATCAGCGCGGCGGTGCAGGGCCGGCCCATGAAGGTCTTGAGTTTTACCGTGTCGCGGCCCTTGTTGTTCCTCATGAGCAAAAAAGAAATCAAGGAGCCGCGCGATTTGCGGGGAAAGAAAGTCGCGGGCAGCACGCCGGGCGCGTCGGCGACGCTGCTGGCCGTACAAGCGCTCCGACAGTTGGGCCTTGAGCCCGGGCGGGATGTCGCCATATTGCCCATGGGCGGCGCCGCAGCCAGTCGGCTGGCGGTGCTGGAGTCCGGCGCGGTGGATGCCGCCCTGCTTTCGGTGCCGGAGAATATTATCGCCCGCGACAAAGGCTTCAACGAGCTATTATTTGTCGGTGAAAGCATCGAGTTCGCGCAGGCGGGCCTCGGCACGACCGACAAGAGAATCAAGGAAAACCCCGACGAAGTCTATCGGGTGGTGCGAGCGCAGCTGCGCAGCGTGATGTTTCTGCTCGATAAGAGCCGCCAGAACGAAATCGTCGAAATGATCATGAAGCGCTGGAAGCTAAGCGATCGCAAGATGGCGGAATCCATGTTTCAAGACCTTTCGCGGGTCCTGGCCAAAGACGCGATGGTCACCCAGGCTGCGATCCAATCGCTCATTGACTCCGCGCGCGAGGGCGCCAAGGTGGCTCGGCCGATAAAGATCGAAGAAGTCGCCGATTTCAGTTTTCTCGAACGCGCCCGTAAAGAGCTCGGGTTCACGAAGTAGCGCCCGAGTCGGCAAATCGCCCCTACGCGGGCTCACTGTAGTGCCGATCAGCAACAAAATAAGTCAATACGAAAGACACCCGTACCCACCCTCGCGGGACTTCTCTCAACAGATGAGAGTCACCCTATGGATCACGACAGCGATTCATCTGGACACACTCAAAATAAAGACCTGATCCCGATCTCTGACGGTAGGCAACAACTACCTGACGGTAGTCGCCCTTTCCACTTCAACCTGCATTAAATTCTGAAGATCATTAAGCAAGTTGTCGTGGGTGGGCCCATATTCGAGCGCACTAATATTGTAACTATTTCGCCAATCGACCTGTGCTAATTCGCCAGTTGACCGCCTCCGGATGATTACATAATGAGGCTTCGCAGATGAACTGGTAACCTTAACTTCCTCTAGCAACAACAGCATGTCTGGATCCTCTAGTCCGCACCCGTGATTCGAGCGTGTGCATCGGCTACGGAGCGGCATAATGAATGAAGGGCCTCTCACGGTCGACTCCAGGCCAAGTCTTCACGTGAGCTTCACGGTCAACGGATTGTACGAATAGAGCCAGGTGTTTCGTTCGGCACCTTCGTCCCGTTCGGCGAACTTTTGGCGGAGCTTTTTCTGGTCGCGCATGTGGAACAGGGTGCGATTGGCATCCGCCCCTTTGACGATGCGCGAGGTGCGCGGGATGCGGTTACGCTCGTACAATTCAAGAGCTTCGGCCGCGCCGTCGGTCGCTTGCAGAGCGCGGGTCAGCACGGCGGCATCTTCGATCGCCATACAAGCGCCCTGGGCGAGGTAGGGCAAAGTTGCGTGGACCGCGTCGCCGAGCAAGGTCGCGCGCCGTGTGCTCCAGGTCGCGATCGGCGGGCGATAGAAGAGCGACCAGCGAAAGCATGCGTGCTTGTCGACCCGATCGATGACCGTCTGGATGTTTTCGTGCCAACCCACGAAATCCGCCTTGAGCCGCTCCCACGGAAACTTCGCGGTCCAAGATTCTTCTGAGATCTCTCCGGTTTCCACCAGCCCGACGAAATTTAGTAAAGCTCCCGCTCGAAGATAATAGCAGACGACGTGCGCTCCCGGTCCCATCCACACCGACATGACTTGAGCCATGAAGTTATCGGGCAACTGATCGGTCGGAAGAGTCAGGCGCCAGGCGGCATCCCCGGTGTATACCGCATGGTCTGCGCCCGCGATCTGCGCGCGCACGGCGGACTTGACGCCGTCGGCGCCGATCAACAGGTCGCCTTGGGCCGCGGAGCCGTCGGCGAAGCGGAGCTCGACCCCTGTGCCGGTTTCGTCGAAGCCCACGACCCGCCGGTTAAGACGGACGACGTTCGCGTCGAACTCGCGTGCCTTGGCGGCGAGCACGTCATGAAGGTCAGCGCGGTGCAGTTGATTGTATGGCGCGCCGTTCAGTCGTTCATGCTCGTCGGCGAGCGGAAACTGGCCGATGATCTCGCCCGTATCATGGAGTCGAAAGACGTAAGCGCCGGGCCGGACCGACAGCTTGGCGATGATCTCGCCGAGCCCGAGGTGATTGAGCACGTGCATCGCATTGGCGCTGAGCTGTATGCCGGCGCCGATCTCGCTTAGCTCCGGCGCCTGCTCGTAGATCTCGACATCGTAGCCCGCCTTCATGAGGCAGGAAGCCGCCGTCAGCCCGCCAATGCCCGCGCCGGCGATCAAAATCTTCTTGACCATGAGGGTAAACAAATCATATCTGCCGGGACGGTGCCAAGAAAAAATTCCTGCCACACAATACTAATTCCGACTATTCAAAGCGAGCAGCACCTCGCCAGCGGCAGCCGGTTGAGACGGCGATGGATGTTCTTGCTCGGCCGAAGTGATTCGGAGTAGATTGTCGGGTAAACCGATTTTCAAACGAGGGGAGACGCAATGGCGACTCGATTCCGAGCCGATAATATCGGCAGTCTATTGCGGCCACCGGACCTTCTCCAAGCGCGGGCGGCGCTGCGCGAGGGGAGCATGGATGCAAAGCAAGTGCGCGAGATCGAAGACCGCGCAATTCTGACGGCATTGGACATGCAGAAAGCCGCCGGCGTCCAGATCTTTACCGATGGCGAGTATCGCCGCGATATCTTCACCGCGGATCTCACCCTAGCAATGGACGGCCTCGTCCCGGGAAAACCGCTCATTAAATTTGAATGGCGCGGTCAAGGCAAGGAGCTTGCCGAGCAGTCGCAGGAGGGCAATCTTCAATACGTTGTCGGCGGTAAGCTGCGTCGGAAAGGCCGCTTTACGCCGAACGAGGCGCCGTTTTTGCGGCAGCATGCGCCGGGCCCTTTCAAAATCTGCACGCCGGCGGCGATGCAGCATGCGATCATGCGTTATCGGCCCGGAGTCACCGACCAATTTTATCCGACCGTTCACGATATGCTGCAAGACGTGGCCGCGATCATGCGCGAGGAAGTCCAAGCGCTGATCGACGAAGGCGCGTCCTATGTGCAGCTGGACGCGCCGTCCTACTCGAATTTCTTCGATCGGAGCCGGCGTGAATTGCTTCAGCAAGCAGGAATCGACCTGAACGAGGCGCTGAATGCGGCGCTGGCGGCGGACAACGCCATGATCGATGGGGTTAAGCGAAGTAGCGACACTGTCGTTGGCATTCATTTCTGCCGCGGCAACAAGCGCAGCGCCTGGGGCGCCGAGGGTAGTTATGAGCCGATTGCCGAAAAGGCCTTCGGATCGCTCAAGATGGATCGCTTCTTGCTAGAGTTCGACAGCGAGCGTGCCGGCGGCTTCGAGCCGTTGCGCTTTGTGCCGCGCGGCAAGACGGTGGTGCTCGGTCTCATTACCACCAAAACACCCCGGCTCGAAAATGAGGACGAGTTGCTGCGCAAGGTCGACCAGGCGGCGCAGTTCATCGCTCCGGAAAATCTCGCCGTGAGCACACAATGCGGTTTTGCTTCCGCCGCGTCGGGAAATTTAATTTCTTGGGATGATATGCGACGGAAACTGGAGCTGGTCGCCAGGGTCGCGCGCAGGGCATGGGGATAGTCTTCCGTTCACAGGTTCAACGTCCAAAGGTTCGAGGTCAAAGTGCTGTACTGGGTCGAAACTCCAATCAAACCAAAAAGTATCTTTCATCAAAAAATCCCTCCTGGTTGCATACATGAGGAATGGAGTTGTCGCTGGACAATTCGCGGGGTTCCGGTTTAAAAAAAGACTGTCGTTGCGCTGACTGCGCAGAAAATGTTTTCTCTTTGGAGGAATAGCGATGATGCAGGTCGTGGGTAGGCCGACGCCGAGGGTGGAGGGCGAACTCAAGGTTACCGGGAAGGCTCTTTACAGCGCCGACTTGAAACTGCCCGATGCTTTGTGGGGCAAGTGCTTGCGCAGTCCAATCCCGTACGGAAGGATCAGACGGATAGATACCCGCAAAGCTCGGGAGGTACCGGGAGTCAAAGCGGTGATCACCGGCGAGGATGTCACCGGTATGAGAATCGGCCGCTGCATCTACGATACGCCGGTGCTCGCCGACGGTGTGGTTCGGTTCATCGGTGAAAAAGTCGCCGCGGTAGCGGCAGAGACGGAAGCGGCGGCCGAGCAGGCGCTCGAGTTGATCGAGGTCGAGTACGAGGAATTGGAACCTTTGCTTGATCCCGGGGAGGCGGCCAAGCCGGAGGCGCCGGTCCTTCATCCGGATCTTCTTTCTTACAAAGGTTTGCCCGTGCCGGTGGAGAAACTGGGCAACGTCTTCGCTTACCTAAGGTGGGGCAAGGGCGATGTTAACGAGGGTTTCAAACAAGCCGACCTGATCGTTGAAAATACCTTTACGACTCAGGTGACACACCAGTCCTATCTGGAACCGCATGCCTGTGTAGTAAAGACCGCCGGCGACGGCAGCGCCGAAGTTTGGTCGTGCAGTAAGACCCCGTTCGCAGTGCGCACGCAGTTATCCAATTGCATCGGGGTGCCGAAGGAAAAACTCATTTTCCACCCGACCCACATCGGCGGCGACTTCGGCGGCAAGGGCGGCTTCATGGATGTCCCGGTGGCTTACTTCTTGTCGAAGAAGAGCGGCCAGCCGGTGAAAATGGTAATGGATTACACGGAGGAATTGACCGCCGGCAATCCCCGCCACGCCGCGATCATCAAGATCAAGACCGGAGTCAAGAAAGACGGCAGCATCGTCGCGCATCACATAGATTTTCTATTCGACAGCGGCGCCTACGCGTCGATGAAGCCGGCCGGCTACCTGATCGGAGCATCGACATGCGCCGGACCGTACCGGATCGCCAACTGTTTGATCGAAGAACGCATGGTGTATACCAACAAGATCCCGTGCGGGCATATGCGCGCGCCGGGCGATCCGCAGGGATTCTTCGCCAACGAGAGTCAGCTCGACATTGTTGCGCGCAAGCTGGGGATGGATCCGGCGGAGTTCAAGCGCAAAAACATGCTGCGGGACGGCGATGAGACGCCCACCGGCGGGCACATTTCACACATACGCGGCATGGAAGCGCTCGACCAAGCGATCAAGCTGGCCGGGTACGATAAAGTTAAACCGAAAAACGTTGGCCGCGGCTTGTCGTTTTCCGAGTGGAGTCCGAGCGGCGGTGAAGGCAATGTTTTCGTAACCATCGAAGAAGATGGCAAGGTCAAGGTGATTTCGCCGGTGGTGGATCAAGGGGCAGGTGTGCTTACCGTCATCGTCGAAGTAGTCGGCGAAGAATTGAGCACTGCCGCGAGTGAGATCCAACTGAAACAGGTTGACAGTACCATCGTGCCGAGCGACGGCGGCGTCGGCGGCAGCCGGGCAACGCGGGTTTACGGCAATGCCTCCTACGAAGCCGGCGTGAAAGCACGGGAAGAGCTTCTCGCTTTCGCCGCGCAAGCGTTGGAGGTCGATGCGAAAGAGCTGGAGCTCGATCGGGGGATGATTTCGCACAGAAGATCAAAGCGTAAGATGAGCTTTGCCGATGTTGTGAAATTCAAAGGCGCGCCGATTTACGTGCGCGGCTATTACAAAAGCTCGGAGAAATCCCACGACGCCTCGGTTTCGGCGCAGATCGCCGAAGTTCACGTGGATCTCGAGACCGGTAAGATTACCTTGCGCAATATGGTTTCGGCCCACTCGACCGGCAAGGTCATCAATCCGCTGATGCATCAGGGACAGATCGATGGCGGCGTGGTGTTCGGTCTCGGTTACGCGCTCACGGAAGAAATCATGTTCGACGGTGCGAAGATCACCACCGCCAACTTTGGGGAGTTCAAGATTCCCAACATCATGGACATACCACCCCTCAAGACCGAGGTGATGGAAAATGTGCCGGCGGGTCCCGGGCCGTACAACAGCCTGGCGATCGGCGAGGTGGCTAACGTCCCGACAGCGGCGGCGGTGGCGAACGCGGTCGCCGATGCCTGCGGTGTGCGTATTACCGATTTGCCGGTGACTTCAGAGAAGGTGTACCGAGCGTTGCGCGTACGGAATGGATAGAAAGGCGAAAGCAAAGACGTGCGATCGGTTAGAGTCCGAGCACTCAGCATCGTTGAATCCGATTCTCTCCCCAGCGACGGGAGCGAGTTAGAGAGCGGGTGCTGCGCTACCTCGAAGCATCGCCCCATCTCGTTCTCCCCGATCGTGGCGGACGATGAAAGCTTACTCACTTGTAAAAAGAAGTGAATAATAACACGACCCATCATGTTTTCCGGAGGTTTTATGGCCGAATCGCTGCGTTACTACATCGCATACAACGGCGGATTGAAGGTGATGGAGAGCCGTTCCGGTTCCTTGAACACGGTCGGTGAATTTTTTGCGGGAAAAACTCTGGAGCATCTGATCGGCTGCAGGATAAAGCCCGAGATTGTCTTTGCCGCGGTGGCGTTCGACGGCGGCTATCGCAGCGAAGATGCCGGCAAGACTTGGACGAAAGTCATGGACGGCGATGTCCGTACGTTCACTGTCGATCCGCATGATGAGCGCGTCGTTTACATGGGTATCGGTCCGATTCGTTTATTCCGCAGCGAGGATAACGGCAAGAGCTGGGAAGCGCTCGACGCCATGCTCGACTTCGACGACGATGTGAAAAAGAAGTGGGGCGTGCCGGCGCGTTTAAAAGGCATCGAGTTCCCCCACGTGCGGCACATTTTTATCCATCCCGACGATCAAAATCTCATCTGGGTTTTGCTCGAACACGGCGGCAACTTGCTGAGCCGCGATCGCGGCAAGAGCTGGGAAGACCGCAGTTCGGGTATCGACTATGTCGACATGCACTACATCGAAAACTACCCGGGCAGCAAAGAGCGCTATTACGTTTCCTCGGCGCGCGGGTTTCATCGCAGCGACGACGCCGGCCGGCGGTGGCGGCGAGTCGAGAATGGCATGCCTTGGGCGTACACCGAGCTGCACAGTTACTCGCACGAATGGCATTTCTTGCCGGGTGATCCACCGCGGATGGTGGTCTGCGGTGGCAAAGGCTCGCCCGGTGTGTGGGCGCGCGAGAAGATCAACCCCAAGGGGCATATCATGCTGAGCGATGACGGCGGCGACAGTTGGCGTGTCGTGACAGCGGGATTGGAAAGAGAAAATCCATGGATGCCCTGGGTGCTATTGCACCATCCGACCGACCCCGATGCGCTTTTCTGCGGCATGGGCGACGGTGCGCGCGGTTACGGCTTCGACGCGCGCGTGAATGGCAATGGGGCCCTGTACATGAGCTGCGATCGCGGCGACTCCTGGGAGCCGGTAATGCGCGATACGCCGTCGATCCTAACTGCCTGGGTGGCGCCCAATTGAATAACGCCACGGTGTTGTTGGTGGTGGCACCGCATCTTGGATGCCATGACTTGACCGCGGTTTGCCAGCGTTGCTGAAAATCCAAGCAGCGATGGGAGTTCCTTCGCGCTTCTTTACTTCGAACCTTACTTAAGAGCGAGGTGATGAAACGCGCTTGGAACTTTGCCACCGGCGCCGACGTGGTTGAAGTAGTCGCGCTTTTGCTCGGCTTAAGGTGACGAGTGCAAGCTAGAGATTGAATCAAGCAAGTTTGTTGAAGCGGAAAAACAAAGGAGACTTGGCGTGGCGATCAATCAGGATAAACTCAATGAGTTTCTGGGGCGCGGCGTGCTGGACTTCGGTGCGGTATTTCATGCCGCCATGGTGCTGATCGGAGACAAGCTGGGGCTTTACAAGAAATTGGCCGAGCGCGGACCGATGAGTTCCGTCGAGCTCGCTAAAGCAACCGGCACGGCGGAGCGTTACGTGCGCGAGTGGCTTGGTTCGCAGTGCGCCGGCGGCTATGTCAGCTATGACGCGGCAGCGGACCAGTATTTTCTCACCGAAGAACAAGCTTTCGGTTTGGCGGATGAGAATAGCCCGGCATTCCTGCCGGGAGCCTTCCAAGTCGCGTTGGCGGCGGTGAAAGCCGAGCCGAAAATTGCCGAGGCGTTTCGGACCGGCGCCGGATTGGGATGGCATGAACACGATGGTGGTTTATTTCACGGTACGGAAAGGTTCTTCCGCCCTGGCTACGCCGCTAATCTTGTCGGTTCGTGGATTCCCGCGCTTGATGGCGTCGAAACGCTGCTGCAACAGGGCGCGAAGATCGCCGACGTGGGTTGCGGCCTTGGCGCCTCGACGATCTTGATGGCCAAGGCTTATCCAAACTCGACGATCGTCGGGTTTGACTTTCATCCGCAGTCCATCGAAATTGCGCGACAGCGGGCTACCGAAGCCGGAGTCGGAAAGCGCGTTCGTTTCGAAGTCGCGGCAGCGAAGGAATATCCCGGCAAAGGCTACGACTTCGTAACTTTCTTCGATTGCTTGCACGACATGGGCGATCCCATGGGCGCCGCCGCGCATGTCCGTGACACGCTCAAGCCGACCGGCACTTGGATGATTGTCGAGCCGTTCGCCGGCGACCGCCTGGAGGAAAATCTCAATCCGGTGGGGCGCTCGTTCTATAGCGCCTCCACGTTGATCTGCACCCCAGCGTCCCTGGCACAGGAAGGCGGTGCGGCGCTCGGAGCCCAGGCCGGGGAAGCACGTTTGCGCGAGGTCGTGCTCGGCGGGGGATTCACGCGCTTTCGCCGCGCGACCCAAACGCCGTTCAATCTAGTTCTAGAAGCGAAGCCGTAGCGTTGTCCTTTTTCCACGATGTTTCCCCCACGAGGCGGGTAGGCTAGCACGGGCGACGCGTCCGCGCTCAAGTGAAGCATCGGTTCAGCTTGGCTGAACAACCTATAGCTTGTCTACGGTTACAGTTAAGAAGAAAGATTCCTCCTGATTGCAGTCCGGTCGCTGAGCAGGTGCGCGTGTCACCGCGCGGAGGATAGGCGGTGGTCACGGGCCTTACACGCCAAACACAATTCGTTCAGTGAGGCCGTGATACCGCATGTGAAATCGCAACCGGGAACCTATGTACTGGTTCTGAGAAGCCGCGCAAAGCGCAAGGCACGGGTTGGCCGTTGGGGACACCTCCACGTTATCCCCGGATATTATATCTACGTTGGCAGCGCGTTCGGACCAGGCGGTGTACGTGCCCGGGTATCACGCCACTGCCGTCAGTCAAAGCCCAAGCGTTGGCACATCGACTATCTGTGCGAGTTTTTGCGTCCGATTGAGGTATGGTGCAGCTACGAAACCGCGCGGGTTGAGCATCCGTGGGCACAGGTCTTCTCTGATATGGCCAGCATGTTACCTATTCAGGGATTCGGTTGCAGCGATTGCAAGTGTTTTTCGCACCTCTTCTTTACATCTAGAGAACCTGATCTTGCTCGCTTCTCAAAGATCGTTGGCGGCGAAGTTGAATCGTGGCCGGTTTCGACTTGCCGCCTAACGGCGCCGTCAAGCCGACGCTAAACAGTGCACTTATTCTTCAACGCCATTCTTGCGGTTGCGATTGGAATACGTCAAATTTTTATCGTTCGATGGTCGTTTTTCGCGCGTAGTCTGACCGAATCCCGTCGTCTGAACGGGCGGGTGCCGCGAAGACACCGAAGCGTGCGGTTTAAAACTCGTTCTTTTTTTGGTACCCGATGATTGCGATTTTTGTCATAGCGCACTCGCTAAGCAAAATCGGCCCTACATGAACAAGCCGGCATCATCTAATCCGCCACCGGTGGTCGAGGCACGGGCGATTTCAAAAAAATTCGGCGACCGGATGGCAGTCAATCATCTCGATCTCGAGGTGCCGGCGCGCGTTTGTTTTGGCCTGTTGGGCCCCAACGGCGCGGGAAAAACCACCACCCTGCGCATGATCTATGGCGTTACCCGGCCGACCAGCGGCACCGTTTGCGTCTTCGGCATGGATATTGGGCAGCATGTGCGGGCAGTTCGCTCGCGCCTTGGCGTCACCTTGCAACAGAACGTCTTGATCGAAGCGTTGACTCCGCGAGAAAATCTCGTGGTTTTTGGCCGCTACTATTTGCTCGGCGAGCCGGAACTTACGCAGCGGGTGGAGGAGTTGCTGGAATTTCTCGATCTGCGCTCGCACGCCGATGTTCCCGTGCGGCAGCTTTCAGGAGGGTTTCAGCGGCGCTTGGCGGTCGCGCAGTCGTTGATCAATCGTCCGGAGCTTTTGATCCTCGACGAACCCACGACCGGGCTCGATCCCGCTGTGCGTTTGGCGTTATGGTCGCGCGTGCGGGAGCTGCGTGCCGCCGGGACCACGGTGCTGATCACAACCCACTATATGGACGAGGCGCAGCGTCTTTGCGATCAAGTCGCGATCGTCTCGGCGGGTCAACTGATCGCCGCGGGACCGCCATCAGAGCTCATCATCACGCGATTGGCGCCGGAAACGGTGGAGTTGGATTGTACGCCGGATGAAGAAACGGTCCTGCTCGACGGCTCTGCACCGAGTCGCCGCCTGCGGGTCGGTGCGCGCCTGATGCTTTATGTCGAGGATGCCGCCGATCTGGTTGAACAGATTCGCCGTTTTGACGAAGGCGACCGTCGCCCGGTCATCGTACGTCCGACGAATCTCGAAGACGTCTACCTCGCACTCACCGGAGCGAGCCTGGAGTCCAACCCGTGAGTGTTTCGTTGCCGTACGCTTGGGCCGTATGGCGGCGCAACGCCGCCATGTACAAAAGAACTTGGAAGTGGAATATATTGCCCAACTTCTTTGAGCCGGTTCTCTATCTTTTTTCCATCGGCGTCGGGGTCGGCGCCTATATTTCGGAGATCGGCGGCACGAGTTATATCGCCTTTCTCGCGCCCGGGCTGGTGTGCGTGGCTGCGATGAACGGGGCAAGCTTCGAGGTGACCTACAACATCTACGTGCGGCTGGTTTTCGAAAAGACTTACGATGCTATGTTGACGACTCCGATCGAGCCGGACGACGTGCTGGCCGGCGAAATGATGTGGGCGGTGACACGCGCCGGCGTCTATGGTGGATGTTTCTTTATCGTGTTGATGCTTTTCGGCCTGGCGCCTTTGCCGTCGTCATTGTGGACGCTTCTTGTCATCCCGATCACCGGCTTGCTGTTTGCCGCAATCGGCATGGTGTTCTCGTTGCGGATCCCCAACATCGATATGTTCAGTTTTTACTTTACGCTTTTTCTCACCCCGCTGTTTTTGTTTTCCGACGTATTTTTTCCGCTGAAGGAGCGCCTGTCGGAATCCTGGCTCTGGGTCGCCGAGGCGCTTCCTTTGCTGCACCCGGTACGCTTGGCGCGCGCATCGTTCAACGGTGAGTTTTCGATCGTCGTGCTGTGGGATCTGGCTTATACGCTCATCATGTCTCTGCTGCTGTTTCTGTGGGCGCGTCACGGCGTGCGCCATCGGCTCACCAACTAACCCGAAGCTGCGACTGAAGCTCAGCCGTTCGGCATAAACGGCAACCGCTGTCGCCTCGTGGGACGTTGTTGGCCATTGCATCGTGATTGCGCAGAAAAAAATTTTGTGAATGTCGCAAAACCCCTTGACACTCACAACGGTTTGCAATTAAGTGCGAGTAGACCTTGGTTTGACCCACAATCATGATTCGGCAATTGGAGGGTGAAACAAAGTGGATCATCTAAAACATTCTTGGCCCGGTCTCGGCGGCAAATGCCCTTTTTGTTCACATTCAAAGTGTCAATCCTGTCTCGAAGTGTCCGTCAATGTTCTCGCCTGTTGTAATTGTCGCACCCGAGCGATCCGTCGGCTCGACTTCCTCAAGGAAGTTCATCGACTGAGAGAACAGCGGCTCAATGAAGAGCTCGGAGCTCTTCCTTCTGAGGTGAAAGTTTCTCTCGAGGAAGCGGCAACGCGAAAGATACCCCGTTGCTAGAACGATCCTCCGTTGTCACTCATGGTCATCGTTCTTAGTCACTGCTTGCGTCACCGCCAAATTCAAATCTGCAAATTATAAAAGCGCCGCGCGTTCTCACCCAGCAGATCGGCTTTCTCGGCGTTGGTGAGAGCCGCGGATCGTTTAATCGTCTGAACACGGCTCCAATCCATGTCGCTGTGGGGATAGTCACTTGCGTACATGAAGCCTTTGCTGCCGAGCTGGTCGATGATCGAGCGAAGATTTTCATCGCCTTCGAATCCGCTCAAAATTCTGCCGTCACGAATATCGTCGCCCGGCTCGCGGACCGTGGCGGGCAACTCGTAGGGTTCGCGCCCCCAGGCGCTTTCTTTGCGGCCGGCGCGCGGCTCAAGCACATGTTCAATGTGTTTCCCCACCCACCAGTTCCAATAGGGCAACCAACTCGCGCCAATCTCCAGGAAAGCGCAGCGCAGATTCGGCAGCGTCTTTAACAGTCCCGATCGGACCAGCGACATCATTGCCACCATCATCGAAAACGGCATGGCCGTCACGTGCGTGGAGAAGAAATCGGCAAAGCAGTCGGCCCAAGGGGTGTGGTGCATGCCGGTGACGGCGTGAAAACCGATGGGCGCGTCGAGTTCGTTCATGGCCTCAAAAAAGGGGATGAATTCCTGGGCATGCAGCGGCGTGTTGCCCACCAGGCCGGGCATGACGACGCCGTTGAGCCCGAGTTTTTGCACGGCACGCCGGGCTTCAGCGATCGCGGCTGGCGGATCTTGAATCGGCACGAGGGCGACTCCACCCAAACGTCGCGGTGCTTGGGCGCATTGCTCGGCAATATAATTGTTGTAAGCGCGGCATACGGCGGCGGCCAACTCCTTGTTCTCGAGATCGAAGACCCATACCAACGCGGTCGGATACACGATCTGATAGTCGATTTCCATCCGATCCATATCCTGCAGGCGGCCGTCGATATCGTCGAGGGAATTATCTTTGGCCTTCATCTGTGCATGGCGCGGCGTCTGATAGCGAAAGCCGCCTCCGCCGACCCCCTTGGTAAACGGCAGGCGAGGCACGAGCCGTCCCTCGACGAGCCAGCGGCCGCTGTCTCGCGGCTCGTCGCGCAGATCGACGATGCGCGGGCGCTTCGAATAAAATTCTTTCTCCATGTAGCGCTCGAAAAGATCGAAGGGCTCGTGTAGGTGTCCGTCAGAGTCAATGACCTGCATGTGCATCTCCTTATGTCCAGCAGCTTCTCGTAGCCCTTAGCGGTATGGGTTTGTATTTTTAAAGCAAAGCCGACGATATGGTCCCGGGACGTTTTGGCGCCAACCGGGTTGCGGTTGATAATTTACACGACGATTCAGTCCGAGGCGTCCATTGTGCTAGGATTCCCTGACTCATGAGCGACGCGAAATTCTATCAGGTTCTTGGCGTACGGAGCTCGGCGACCGCGGACGAAATCAAATCGGCCTATCGCGACCTGGTCAAACGATATCATCCGGATCTTTTTCATAGCACGAGGGCGAAGGCGGAAGCGACCGAGAAATTGCGGCAAATCAATGAAGCGTATGCGGTTCTCGGAAATCCGCAACGCCGCAAACGTTACGATCA
The DNA here is from genome assembly GCA_036554745.1 of Binatia bacterium. Lineage (GTDB taxonomy): Bacteria > Desulfobacterota > Binatia > UBA9968 > UBA9968 > DP-20. The sequence goes on along the minus strand of DATBMR010000165.1, from coordinate 25,841 downwards.
AGCGTTTACGCAAGAACCTCAAACGCCGCCGCAGGCGCGGACCCGTACCGAGCGCGGCCAAACTTCACCGCCACCGCGACGCCCTCAGCCGCGTGCCCCACGTCCGGCGTTCAAGATCCCCAATCTGCCGCGGCATTTTTCCAAAAAGTGGGCGGGCTATGCTCTCGCGGCAGCCGGACTAATCTTCATCCTTGATTACGCCGGTCGGAGCGTGCCGAGATTCGTGACCACGTGGATCCTGTTTGAGAAGCTTGAAATTTCGCTGCCGAACATGGCTCCGACCGACGGCGCCGGCACGGGCTGGGTCCGGGTCGGTGAATATGCCTCGGTTGCGGAATGCGCTGCGGTCATAAAGCAGAAGGTGCGATTGGATGAAAATGAGGGCAGCGAGGCGGTTTATGATGAGCGACACGGCACCATGGCGATTACTCTCCATATCAAGAAGGAAACCGGTCACGGGCAACAAACGACGGCGAATGCTCCCGGATCAACCCCAGACAACATCACCAAACGGGTGAGAACCCTCGAGTGCCGCACAGCGCAGCGGGTGGAGATGGAGTCCCGGTTTCGGCGGGGGCTGAGAAGCATCGGATTAATGCTCTAAGCCGCGGCTGTGGGCGCAATGGAGTAACCTCTGCCTCGCGAGCTGCTCATGAAAAGCTTCAGCGAACGGTCCGGCAGTTGTGTGAAGCACCTCGCATGATCATCGACATTTCGCCCGGAGTCATGGCGCGCGTTTAGTGCGGAGAAACAGCGCGATGACAAGTAATCCGACATGGAGAACGCCGATCAAAAAGAACAGGTCTTGATAGGCTCGTGTCAGCGCTTGGTTGATCAGCGTGTGCGCGAGCAAAGATCGAGCACGTTCTTCCAGCGCCAGGCCGAACTGGCCACCGTCGATCAACAAGCCTTGGATTTGTGAGAGTGCCTGCAGGCGGGCACTCTCTGCGAAAGCTGCGCCTTGCAGCGGAGGGATCGAATACAAATTAAAAAATGCGTAGCGTTCGAGAAGGAAAGTCAGCACGGCGACACTGAAGGCTTCGCCGAGCCCGCGGGTCATGCCGATCATGCCACTGCCCATGCGGGCGCGGCCTTCGGGGATCGCCGCCAGTGCGACGGTGTTGAGGGGGGCGTTCAGGCTCGCCTGACCGACGCTCTTGACGCACATGAAGAAAAAAATGAACCCCACGGTGCTCCACAGGGACAGTTGGGACAAACCGTACAGCGCGAAGATCAGAATTGCGAGCCCGCCAACAATGGGCAGCCGCGGTCCCCAATGGTCGGTCAGTCTGCCTGCGAAAGGCGACCACAGGCCGGTGATGACGGCGCCCGGCAGAAGAAAGATTCCCGCCTGGGTGGGAGTATAGTTGAGACCTTTTTGTAGAAAGATGGCGAGCAGAAAGCTGGCGCCGCGAAAGCCGAAGACACGAAAGAAGATCAAAACGTTCGATAAGCTGAAATTGATATTGCGAAAGTAGCGCAACTCCAAAAAAGGGTGGTTGGATTTCAGTTCGATCGTAATAAACAGGGCGAAAAATACGATCGACGCGGCAAAGAGACAAACGATCAAGCGGCTGTTCCAGCCTTCCTCATGGCCCAAATTGAGCGCAAGCAGGAGCGTCACCGTAGCAATGGTCATGGTCACCAGGCCCAGCAGGTCGAGCGGCGCGCCGGAAGATTTCGCCGCCGCGCGCGGGAGCAGATAATAGCCGCTGATGATGCTCAGCACACCGGTCGGCAGATTGATGTAGAAAATCGCGCGCCAGTGCACATGCTCGGTAAGATAGCCGCCCAACAACGGACCGAAGAACGGTCCGAGGGACCAGCCGGTCATAAAAAGCCCCATGGCGAGACCGCGCTCGTGGCGTGGAAACGCTTCGAACATGATCGCCATTGAGATACCCAGCAGCGGGCCGGCGCCCACCGCCTGAACGATCCGGAAGAAGATCAACGATTCCGCGTTCCAAGAAAAAGAGCAGAGTAAGGATCCGGCGGTAAATATCGTTGTGCTGGCGATGAAAAGATTGCGGTCACCGAGCCGGTCGCCGAGCCAGCCGACAGACGGGATCAGCACGGTCCGGGTGATCATGAAGCCGGTCAGGACCCACTGGATGCGGTTGAGCGAGGTGCCGAGAGACGACATGATCGTCGGAATGGCGACGTTGACGGCGGTGACGCTCAGGCCGATCGACAGGGTACCAAGGAACAGTGTGATCGCAATCCACCACTTGCGAAGGCCGTCGGAGGTTTGCGCAGCGGCTGCAGCAATTTCCATAGCAACGCCGTTTAGCTGGAACTTCGTTTGATCCTTACGACGGCGAGCATTCCCACTTTCAGCAGGCCGTCGCTATTGGTGACCGAAATTTTTACCGGCAGGCGCTGGGTGGACTTGATGAACTGACCGGTGAGTTTTTGCGGATTAAATAACGAAAACTCGGAGACGGTTGCGCCGCCGACCTCCATGACTTTGCCGGTGAATTCCCGGTCCGGATAGGAATCGACTTGAATGATAACCGAGCGGCCGGGTTGAACGAAGCGAATTTCCGTCTCTTCGACATTGGCCTCTACCCAAAAGCGGCTGGAGTCGACGATCATATAAATAGGCTGACCGATCTGAGTCACCTCGCCGCGATTGGCGCTTTTCTTGACTACGACGCCATCAACCGGACTCCGGATGACGGTCAGTTGGAGCTTGCGCCGCAAGTCGGCGAGCGTTGCGCCAGCGCGGCGCACCTCGGCCTTGCGCGCTTGCAGCTCGGCCTGCCGGACCGCGGTTTCGCCGGCTTTGAGTTTCGCCAAATCAAGCAGCGCCTCTCCCTCCTTGATCCTCTCTTGCATCGCCGACATCTGCGCTTCAGTCTGCCGCAACAAGGTTTTCGTGCGGTCGAGCTCCTGCTGGGCGACGAGCTGGTTCTCGAACAACTTGTGATTCCTGCTCCAGTCATCCTTTGCCTGGACGGCGTGGGCACGGGCATCTTCATAATTGAACCGCGCGGCTCGCAGGGCGGCCTCAGCTCTGGCGACTTCCTCGGTTTGCCGTGCGAGATGCAGTTCGATTTCCACGGCTTCTTGCCGGGCTCGGCTGTGCAAGCGGTCCAATTCGGCTTCCGCCTGTTGAATTTGAATCTCGAGCTCACGGCGGTCGAGCGTTGCGAGCACCTCATCGCGGCGGACCCGATCACCTTCGGTTTTTGTCAGGGAATCGATTTTCCCGGTCAATTCGGCGCTGATGGCGACGATATCTGCCTTGATCCGCGCGTCGTCCGTCGTCACGTAACCGGAAGTGATCCACCACCAAAAGCCGAAGCCGCCCAGCGCTGCGAGCAGCGTCGCAGAAAGCAGCAGAGTCTGCCAGGGTTGCTTGATCATTCGTTCAATGCGGCGCGAACACTCGGCGCATGCGCGCCGACGAACCCGGCCGAAGTCTTGCTTCAATACCCCAAACCGTAGAGCCTCGCGCAGTTGTCCCAGAGATATTTTCGCTTGGTCTGATCGCTGAAAGGAAGTTTCAGGAAAGTCTCCACCGCGTATGGATATTTGACATCGAGGTGAGGATAGTCGGTGGAGAATACGATGTTGTCTTCGAGGCCGAAATCGGGAAGGTTTTTGGCGACGACTTCGTCGCATTCGACCGCACCCCAGCACTGACGCTGAAAGTATTCGAGCGGTTCGAGCTTCATTTCCGGATGCTCGGCGCGACCCGTTAATTCGGCATATTCCCCCATGCGCCAGAGCAGCCAGGGAAGCCATGCGCAATTCCCCTCGAGGAACGCGATTTTCAATTTGGAAAACCGTTCCGTCACTCCGCCGTAGATCATGTCGGCGCAGGCGAACATGTTGGCCAAGGGGAACGATAGGGTATTGAACATGGTGAAGCTCGGGATGAGCTGCGGCAATGCCGGCTGCGGTAGATAGACGCGGCCGGCCTCATGGAACCCGATTGGAATACCGAGCTTTTGACACTCCTCCCACAGCGGATCGTAATAGGAATCGCTCCACATCCGTCCATTGACGTGATTGGGCCGCATGAGCACGCTGCGAAAGCCGAGCTCTTTAACGACGCGCCGAGTTTCTGCGACGGCGCAGGACACATCGTGGGGGGCGACGATGCCGGCGCCGTACATGCGCTCGGGAGCGATCTTGCAAAAGTCGAAGAGCCAGTCGTTGTAGGCTTTGGCGATAGCGGCGGCGAGCTCCGGATCGAGCCCGTCGACGGCAAGCACGAACAAACCACGGCTCGGATACAGGATCGCCGCGTCGAGTCCTTCCTTGTCCATGGCGCGGAGCTGCGCGACGTTGTCGAAGTTGCGCGCCTCTTCTTCGGCATAGCGATCGTTCAAGATGCGCTCGCGTATCGGGCCGAGCGCAGGATTGGGTTTCGGCGTTTGCCGCGGCAAGATCTTGCCCTCTACCCGAACGCCAAGATCGCGCTTGTGGCGATTGAGTCCGACCGGTGCGCGATCGATGAAGTTCTTATCGATGTACTTCTGCCAAAGATCGCAGGGCTCCATCACGTGCATATCCGAATCCATCGCCTTGAATCCTGCTTTCATGCGGCTCTCCTCGGACGGTTTTCTTACGTGCTCTTCGCATAACAAACGGCGGGGTCAGGTGTCAATTTGTGCACCCGAGCTACGGGAGACGGTTCTGGAGTTTGCTGGAATCGGGGCAATTCGAGTTGCACTGACGGGAAGCCGCAATCGCCGAGGCGGCGTTCAGGTGCGCCAGACGTCGGCGGCGACTTTCTCGACCAGTTCGAGCTTGCGCCACTGGTCATCCTCGGTGATCAGGTTACCGACCACATTGGACGAGAAGCCGCACTGTGGGCTCAAGGCGAGTTGGTCCAACGGAATGTAGCGACTCGCCTCCTCGATCCTGCGCTTCAATTCGTCCGCTGTTTCCAGCGCCGGCACCTTAGTGCTCACCAGACCGAGCACAACAATCTTTCCTTTAGGCACGAAGCGGAGCGGTTCGAACCCGCCGGCGCGTGCGCTGTCGTATTCCAGCAAGTAGCGCCGGTGATCGAGGCCGTTGAAGAGCTGCTCGGCGATGGCGTCATAACCGCCCTCACGGTGCCACATGCTGCGCACGTTGCCGCGGCACAAGTGAATACCAAAAATCGGACCCGTAACGCCGGCGATAACGTCGTTGTCGGCCTTTATTGAGCGCGCCATCTGAACGACCGGATCGATCCGTCGGGCGCGCATGTGCTCGAGCGAGCGAGGATCGACATAGGCGGTGTAGCTCGGCGCATCCATTTGAACGTAGGGACAACCGGCGCCGGCCAATTCTTTGACGATCTGGCGTTCGACTGCGATGACGTCGGACAAATATTTTTCCACATCACCGTACACGCCATGAGAATTTTGACGGGCAAAATTCTCGCAAATGCGGTCGGTGGCGATCAACGTGACTTTGACCGGTCTGCTGGTGAGGCCGGCCGCACTGCGCCATTCAGCGAGCGGGCGATTCTCTGTCAATCGCAGCCGCTCGACGATCGGCCGCCAGTACTGTAGCCCGGGGTCGGTCTTAGCTGAGTCCGGTTGCCATCGTTGCAACGCCGCGCCGCCGAGCGTCCGGCGCTCTTGGAATTGGAGCGTTTGCTTCCTAGCGGCGAATCCCGAAACCGATTCGGTAAAGCTGTCTTGAAAATTCAATCGTCGGTATTCGCCGTCCGTTAAGATCGACAAACCGTGGGCCTCTTGCTGCGCGATCAGATCCTTGACCGCTTCGTCTTGAACGCGCGCCAATTCGTGATCGGTGGCTTCGCCGCGGCCGTGCCGGGTATAAGCCTCCTTGAGCCGTTGTGGCCGAAGCAGGCTGCCGACCTGGTCGGTCCGCAGGATGCTCAGGACTGATGCTTGAGCCGACATGCGGGTCTCGAGAACGCTCAAGCCTTTACTTCCACAGTTGCGCGAAGAAGCCCGACCTTTTGATCTCGTCGATATAGCTGTTGTCGTAATAGGCGCTGAGCGGGGTCGCGGTCGCGAGCTTCGCGTCGACCAGCCTGGACTCGACCAGTTGGTCGACAATCGGTTGGATCGAGCTCGGCGTAACGGTCGGGTCTTTGACGTAGATATCTAGAGCGAAGCGGTAGCTTTGATCGAGGATTTCAGCTTCGGTTTGCCGGGTATACTTGGCGAGCACCGCCTTGGCGCGCTGCTCGTTGACGAACATTTCGCGCGTGCCTTCCATGGTCGCTTTGATCATGCCGACCACGATATCGCGGTTTTTCGCGCCAAAGGATTTCCTCGCCACCAGACCATTGATCAAGAACTCGAAGTTGAGTTTGCGAAAATCCTTCGGGCTGACCAATTCCCGGTAGCCCTCCTTGATCAGGCGAAAGGTGTTCGGCGCCGAGGTGATGATGCCGTCAATCAAGCCCTGCGACAGGCTGGTCAGACCTTGCGCTGTCGTGCCCGTCTGCACAACGTTGATCCCCTGAACCTTGTAGAGTTTGATGATGGCTTGCAAGGTGAAGTGGGGGATCGCTCCCAGCCGGCTAACGCCTACCTTTTTGCCGGCCAAGTCCTTTGTCGTTTTAATCTCCGGCCGCACGATCAAGGATTGAATGGCGTAGGGAACCATAGTGGCCACCTGCACGATGTCGCCACCCTGTAAGATGTTGGTGACCAACGGCGTGCCGCCGCCGGCGCCCACGCCGGCTTGGCCGCCGAGCATGGCTTGAACAATCACTGGTGACGCACCGACATAAACCGCATCCACGTCTAGGCGATGCTTTTGGAAATAGCCGGCGTCTTTGGCGATCCACCAGGGCCAGCTCGCGACTCCGATAGGAGTGTAGGGAAAGGTTACCTTGCTTGCGGCGAAGGTTATTGATGGGCGAACGCCAACAAGCCAAAGGAGTGCGACGAGCCATATCGAATTGAGCTTCAAATTCATGATGTCTTTCCTCATCGGAGCGGCTCTTAATCAGTGCCGCGCACCTTGTTAATGATCTCGAACGCATCGCTTGGCATGGCATCGCCGCGCCAGGCGACGTGGCCGTCGGGGCGCACCAGCACCAAGGAGCTTTCATAAATCTGGTGTACAGTCGGTTCGTCAATCCGGATTGTCTCGAGTGGTAAGCCGATCGTTCGGGCTGCCTGTGTGATCGTGGACGTGTCGACCAGGCCGTTCGACAGATCCAGCAAGGTAAACCCCTTACCGAAGAGATCGAGCGTCGAATGGCCGTCCTTGAGCCAAACGTGGGGAGCGCGCGTGCCGGGCCAAGTCGACGGCACATAGAGACCGTGATCCAGGCCGGGTGCCGGTGTGCCGTCGGCAACGCAGATCGGCGAGTTCTCGTAGCGATAGCCGAGCTCGATGCCCACCGAGTCGTACTGAAACTCCTTGGCGCGGGTGCGCATGATCACGCCGCGCGCTTTCTCGCGCAATTGCTGGCCAACATCGGAATCGTCCTCGATTTGCGGCGAGAAGGGCGTTTGACTGTCGAAGTTCGCGCGCATTTCCGCCGCTTCATTGACGTTGATCATAGCGATCGGTTTACGTTCGGCCGTATAACTATCGAGCAAGTGCGGCCCGCCCCAGCCTTGCAGGACAGCAGCCAGCTTCCAGCCGATATCGACGGCATCACCGATCCCGGTATTCATGCCAAACCCGCCCGCCGGCCAATTGAGATGAGCGGCATCACCGGCGAGAAAGACACGCCCTTGCTGATAGCGTTCGGCGACCACGCAGTGGCCGGTCCACGGCCGTACGTCGAGCAACTCAAAGGGAATTGTCTCGCCGAGCGCGTAGCGCAGTTTCCGCGGCGCGTCGAAGGTGTCGAGCTGCTCTTGTTTGATGTTGCGCACGTTCAGGCGCCACAACGCGTTGCCGTCGACGGCGGCGATGGCGCCGTTGATTTGCGCATTGATGATTTGATACTGGACCGCCGGTCCGTGCGGCGTGTGGCGGAGCAGCGGCGAGCGGAACAACACCGCGACGTTCATACCCTGGGAAAACACGCCTTCGTATTTTATTTCCAGTGCGCGCCGTATGTTGCTCCTCCCGCCGTCGCAACCGACGAGATAATCGGCTTCGATCAAGCAGGTTTGGCCGCTTTTTGCGTCGACCAGGGTCGCGCGAACTTGTCGTGCATTTTGCTCGAACGATTCGACAGCGGTGTGGTAGCGAAGTTCCACCGTGGGCAGCGCCGCCACGTGTTTATGCAGCACCGGATCGAAGTAGGGTTTCGAGATCCAAAGCCTGCCTTCCGGGCTATAGGGCGAGCGCGACTTGGGATCGCCGTTGGCCGGATGATCGAAGCGTGCGATCAAGTGGCCGTTCATGCGGGTCACGAACAGGTAGTTGCGTGGATAGTCGGTGGGATAACCGGATTCGAAGCGCATGCGGTCGGCGATACCCCAGCGGCGCAGGTGCTCGCAGGTGCGTGTATTGGCAAGATTGGTGGTGGGAAACTCGACGCTGCCGTCAGTCTGTTCGGCGACGAGACAGCGAATCCCGCGATAAGCCAACTCGATCGCCAAGGCCAAACCCACCGGTCCCGCGCCGGCGATGAGAACAGGGATGCGTGTGGATGGAGTCGTTTCAGTCATGGATCTTTTGAACCGATCGTCTTGCTCCCGCGATACTTGTCATTTCGAGCGCAGCGAGAATCTAGCTTTCTCATTATGATGCGTTTTCTCAAATCGCGGGTCGTCCTGGGGTGAAAAGCAGATCCTTCGTCACTGCGTTCCTCAGGATGACAGACGCGTCACGTCAAATACCCGTTGTTGCAGACTCCACGCTTGCGACTTCAGCGCACCGCCTTGCGCACGAAACTAAAATCAAAGACCTGGCTGGTGGGAATTTCTTTGCCGGCGCTGCCGAGACTCGTTTGGGTGAACTCGATCGCCCCTTTCATCCACGCTTCGTCCGCGGAACCGTCCGTGGGCAAGCGGCTCAGATATAAGTCGAAAAAATCCTCGGTCAAGCTCTGATCTTTGATGCTGAAATAACCCGCGAGAATTTTCATGGCATCCGCGCGATTCTGCCTGGCATATTGCAGTCCACGCACGCTGGCCTTGACGAAGGCGAGCACGTCGCCCGGCGCGTTTTTGAGCTTCTCGTCGGTCACGCCGATGCCGCCGCTCGGATAGGTCGGCATGTAATCGCCCGAATAGGCGATTCGGTTGAAGCCCTCGCGCTGCAAGATCAAAGGCCGCGGCGGCGTCAAAAGCGCTGCCGCGATGCGCCCCGCTCGGAGCGCCAGCACCGTGTCTTCCTGACCGCCAATGACCAGGCTAACCACGTCTTTGTTGGGAACCAGGCCGTTTTTATGCACGATCAACTGCGTCAACAGGTCAACGGCGCCTCCGCGCGAAGAAATGCCGACGTGCTTTCCCTTGAGATCGGGCACCGAGCGGATCTGTGGCTGGGCGATCAGATCGAATTGCGGCTTGGCCGAAGCGATAAACACCAGCTTGACAGGAAGGCCGCGCACGGCAGCGGCGATGGTTGACCCCGAAGCGGAAGTGTAGTCGACCGAGCCGCCGAGCAGCGCCTGCATACCGACGGCACCGCGAATGAGGATCATTTCGACCTCGAGTCCTTCCTCGCGGTAGAAGCCTTTGACGTTGGCGATCCTGAATGGAACCTCGGCGATGGAAGCGGCGCTGACCGAAAAGCGAACTTTTTTCGATTGCGCAAACAGCGGCGCGGCCGCGGCGGTCAGCGACAAAATGACAGCCAAGAAATGAGTTGTTTTCACTCTCATGGCGGACCTCCCCGGCAAGTAAACACGGGGTCGGGAGTGCTGTCAATATAATCTACGGCGGAAAGCGAACTGGTCAACTTAGATAGCCTTACGGATAGTAGAAAGATTTCTCGCGGACACCTTTGTGACGGAGAAAACAAGGATGATCTCGACTCTCCTGAACGGCTTGACGGTCGGTCAGGGTTGACGTATGGAGGTCCTACGAAACTATGAGAATCACAAAATTCGCTGCGCTCGGTGTGCTGCTGCAATGCCTAGTCTGGTCCGCGGCAGACGCTCAATCACTGCAGAAGATTCGCGTCGGCTATCCTTCCATTAGCTCGCGGCAGGCGCAGCTGTGGCTCGCCCAAGACCAAGGAATTTTCCGCAAGCATGGGCTCGACGTCGAATTGATCTTCCTGCGCGGGGGGCAGGTTGCGATCCAGGCGCTCACCAGCGGCGATCCGCCGATCGTGACCGTAGGAGTAACTCGTATCAACATTATCTAAAGCGCACGCCCAAGAAGCCGTATCCGACAATGAAAGGCATTCAGAATCTAATCGACATGTCGGCGCCGCAAATACCCCGGGCGAAAAGCGCCAAACCAGAACAGTTCGTCGACTTGAGCCTGCTGCAGGAGTTGGAGGCCGAGAAGTTCTTTGACGATATGGCGCGGCGTTACAAGTAAACGCTATCAAAACGAGAGGGCCTACGATGATTATCGACACTCACTTCCACGCATTTCCCGGTAAATTTCTCGATCTGGTTCCGGAGGCGCAGAACGATGTCCGCGGCGTCGGCTTTCACGCCTTCGACCACCGCGAGTATCTCGACACGATGGACAAGCATGGCATCGACATCGGCGTGCTTTCCAACACCGGCGGGCGCATCGAAAAGGGCGGCAACCGGGCGCGCGCTCTGGAGCTGTGCCAGATTCTCAACGATTCTTTCGCCGACGCCCACGCCAAGCATCCCAAGCGCTTCATGGCGTTCGCGCGGCTGCCGATGGTCGATCTGGACGATTGCGTCAGGGAGTTGGAACGCTGCTACAAGGATCTCAAGATGCACGGCGTCATGATGCCGACCAATGTCGCGGGCAAATACATCGATGAGCCGGAATTCGAGCCGTTTTGGCAAGCGCTTGCGGCCGGCGGCAAGCCGCTGTTTCTGCACCCGTGCAACGCACCGTGCCAATCGAACTGGGACAAATATTCGCTGCACCAAAAAATCCTCTGGCCGACCGACAGCACGCTGGCGATCTCGCGCATCGTCTATGCGGGCGTCTTCGATCGATATCCACGAATCAAGATGATCGCTTCTCACCTGGGCGGGATGATTTTGCTTTATCTCGATAGGCTCAATTGGCGCGAGGGCAGCCCCGCTTGCAAAGAAGAGCCGGAGACTTATTTCAAGAAGCTTTATTACGATACCGCCGGTCCGATTCGCGCCGCGTTCATCAAGCTGGTTTACGACACGGTGGGGGCCGATCAGATTCTCTTCGGCGCCGACTATCCGCACGGTCGCGGCGGCCGCGACGATCAATTTTACCCGATGACGTTAAAAGCAATGGACGAACTGGACATCCCGCAAGCTGACAAAGACAAGCTTTATTATTTGAACGCAAAAAAATTGTTTGAGATCTAGGCTGCATGACCATTTTTAAGAACCTGGTCGTGGCGAAGAATTCCGGCGCTGCATTCGAAATGAAAAAAGGACAGCGGCTGCGGATCGCGGGGCAGAGCATCGTCGACTTCGTCGCGTTCAATCTGCACGATCTGACCGAGCGCTTCGATCAGGCGCGCACGAAGACCAACCAAGCGAAGATTTTCATCAGCACCGGCGATGTTCTTTATTCCAAGCGCAACAACCCGATGTTGACGATGGTCGAAGATACCTTCACGGAAGGACGGCACGATCTACAGAAGGGCATGTGTAGCCGCAAGCGCTTCGAAATGGTCGCGCAAGGTCAATCCAGGCGGATTTTCGCCGAAGGGGTCGACATCAACCCAAAGAAGGCGGAAGAGATCCCCGATCACGGCTGCTGGGAGAATTTGAGCGAAGCAGTGAAACCATGGGGGATCTCGCCCGACGACGTGCCGAGCCCCTTCAACATTTTTCAGTCCATGCGTATCGATCCCGACTCGGGCGTCATGTACGACACGATGATCCGTCCAAAAGACGAGGCGCACGTGGATTTTCGCGCCGAGATGGATTTGTTGGTGGCGGCGAGCGCGTGTCCGGAATCGGGCCGGGGACAGGCGATTCGCGTTGAGATTTACGACGAGTGAGCGAGGGCCGGTTGCTTCGCACGTATCGCTATGTGGCGCCAGAAAAAGCAGATCCTTCACTTCGTTCAGGATGACCGCAAAGTTGTCGCAGCTGGAATGGAGAGACCATCTAACTAGAGCCTTTTCAAGCACCGGTGCTAGCGTGGTGTAACTGCTCTTTTCACCAGCCAAGATGTGCGCTCAAATGTAGTTCAGAGCCGAAGCACGACGCTGGATCTTCTTTTATCTAAGGACTTTGCAGTGAGAGACAGAAAAGCAGATCCTTCACTTCTTTCAGGATGACGCTGTCGCAACTCAGCTTCCAAGGAGGGGTACCTGCCGGCCTAACTTTTTCCAGCCACGCACGTAACCCGATAATGTCATCCTGAGGAGCCGCAGGCGACGAACGATCTGCTTTTGATTCTTCCTGCGCGAAGCGGTAGAAAAGCGGATCCGTCACTTCGTTCAGATGACCAGACCCTTCCTTTCAGAGATCGGCCGACTCAGCTATCGCTCCGACTCACGCCGAAACTTCGAACGTCAGCAACTGCCGCGGCGCTTTGTGATAGGCATCGATACACGCCGTTTCGGACTTTTCCCTCGGCGGCGCGACGATCCGCGCGCGCGCGGAAAATCGCACTGGGCTCATGTCGAACGGATACGGATCCATGATCACGGATGCCGCGCTACTGGGCCGTAGAGTTAACCGCGCGGTCTCGTCGCTGTCGTACGAAATCCGCACCGGAGCGATCGCATATTCCTTGAACATGCTATCGGACCCGTAGCCGTCACAGCAAAAATAGAGCGATAGCAAATCAAAAATCTGCAGCGCCATGTAATTGTACGCGAGTTCTCTCTCAAAGCCGGGATTATTTGCGGCGAGGGATTTTTTCGCTTGTTCCTGCCTTGCTTCCAGCGTTTTTTTGGCGTTTTGCACCGCTTGGCTACGCTCGCGCAGTCTGCCGGCCGGTTCGGTAAAAATATTGTAACGGTTGTGCCATAAACCGGTCCGATGCATGGAGACGAGCAACCCGGCGTAGGGGTCCTGCGAAGTGAGCCAGTCGACGTTTTTGGTATAGGCGGCTAGTTCGACCGGCTCGAACGACGGGATGTCTTCTCGATGAGCGTATGGGCGACCCTTTTCGACGTTCATGGGCGGGGTACCTTCCCATTCGCGATAGCCGCTGTCGTGATAGGTCGTAGCCAATACCATCGTCTGATAAGGGCGCAATTTGGAAAAACGCTGGTTGCCCCAGTGGGCGGCGAATTGCGCCGCCAGTTCGGCGTGATCTTCCTGTAGGCTGACGTAACAGCGTCCATCGCTTAGCTCTCGCACCACCATAAGGCTCCTCCTTGTTTTTCTCTTCGCCTTTTATTTTGCCTTCACCAAATCCGTCAAGCGTTCAGGGGGTGGGTGTCACGCCAAGCTCCGCTGCGAGCGCCGTTAGCTGTGTCCAGGTGCCGTCATCGACTTCGACGCCATTGGCCCGTTGCGCTGCTTCTCGGCGCCGGCCTGCTTCGCCCGGCAGAAGAATTTCACTGAATCCGGGCGCGCATGGATTCGATTTGACGAAGGCGATCAGCTCGTCGACTTTATCAAGGAATTCGTTCAGCTCCTGGAACTCTTCGACCGCGATCGCCTGAAGAAAAACACCGTTGATGCCGTGGCCCCCTTTGTCCCACCATTCCTTGCCGAGCCCATTCCCCGATAATACCCCACCGAGGATTTCCGTCACCAGCGCAACGCCGGATCCTTTATAGCCGCCGAACGGTAAGAATACGCCGCGCGGGGGGCCGCGAAACTTTTTCAAATCGCGGGTCGGGTTGCCGTCGGCATCGAGCAGCATACCATCCGGAATCGGCTGGTTTTTGGCGGCGCGTTTTTGAATCTCGCCCATACTCATAGACGCGGTGGCGAAATCGAGGATGATCGATCGCCCGTTTCGCGCCGGGATGCCGAACGCCATCGGATTCGTGCCGGTGATCGCTTTCATGCCGCCGTACAGCGTTGTCGTCGCCGAACCGACACTGGCTGCCCCCATGCTGATCAGGCCCTGCTCGGCGGCCATCTCCATGTAGTCTGCGAGCCGGCCGGTATGGCCCGCGCGGCGCAAGGTTACGATCCCGACGCCGTGCTTCCGGGCTTTTTTGATCGCGAGCTCCATTGCCATATGGGCGGCAACCTGGCCGATGTAGTGGTTGCCATCCACAACCGCGGTCAATTTGCCTTGGCGCACCACTCGAGGCTTGGCGCTCAAGTCGTAGGTCCCGTTCTTGATGAACGCCAAGTATTGCGGAATTCGTGTCACCCCATGGCCCGCGTAGCCGCGCAGTTCGGCTTTGACCAGCAGAGCAGCGACCAGATCGGCGTCGGCGCGCGGCATGCCGGCGCGCAGAAGCTGCTCGCAGAAATCCAAAAGCTTGTCCGGTTCAACTACAGGCATTTTTGTTTTCGTATTGAAAATTACTATTTCAGAACGCAGCACACGAAGGAAGAGCGGATGATTCACCACGGAGGATAGGGTTTCAGACATGACACGCTCAGGGTACGCTGTATCTCTGCGGTACTTTTGCCGATTACGTTTTGGTGTGGCATCGGCGTTATTTTTTGTGAACCGGAAAGTAGCGTTCGAGCCAGTCGGCGACGATCCGGATCAAGCGCGGATTCTCTTCGCTGAAAGTAAAATGGTCGATATCCGAGAGTAAATGCAATTCCGCGGGTTGGCGGGCGCGTTTGAACATTTCAATCGACTCGTAGGTCGGCGTGACCGAGTCCTTCGCGCTGTGGAGCAAAAGCAACGGTCGCGGTGCAATATTGCCGACCTGTTCGTCGGCGCGAAAGTCGTTCATGCTCTGCGCCGTCTCGGCGGGGAATTCCATGATCGAGCCTTGACTCATGCGATTGCGCAGTTTCTCGGGAATCGGCACGATGTCGTAGCGGGGTACCATCAGCGACTTGCCGGTACGCTCGCGGTGGCGCTTGCCTTCTTCAAGCATGTTCGTGAATTTCGCCCAAGCCTCCGCCGTCGGGTGTTGGCCGCGGAACTTGCGCGCGCCATCGCCCCAGCCGCCGCATGAAATCACCGCGGCGACCCGCCGATCGGCACCGCCGGTGAAAACCGCGACCGCCGCGCCGAAGCTGCTGCCCACTAGGGCGATCCGTTCGGGATCGACTTCCAGCCGCGTCGCGAAGTAGGAAAGCGCGTTGCGGGTATCGGCGACTTGATCGAGACAGATGATTCTGCCGCGCTCACCTTCGCTGTCGCCACAGCCGCGAAAGTCGATGCGCAGGGTGATATAACCCCACCCAGTCAATTGCTTTGCGACCACCACCTGGCCGTGGCCATCTTTATTGCCGCCAAAACCATGCAGGACGATAAACGCCGGGCGACGCTCGCCGGGCTTCCAGTCGCTCGGCGCCTCGACGATACCGGAGAGCTTGAGTCCGTCCGAGAGGAAACTGATTTTTTCTTCCATATTCAGGCCTCCTGCTCCGCCGTTATGGGCGACGGCCCCATAGCTCTTTGAGAAAACCGCTCTGGTCGAGGTGCTCGGCGAAACTGTTGTCGATGATCTCGGCGGGTTTCTTTCTGATCTGCGTGCCGTCCTGGCGCGCGATCTCGACCGCCTCGACGACCGCGCCGGCCGGCACGACCAAGCGCCGATTGACCAGCGATTGGGCATAGGCAACATAAGCCGATTGCAGCACTTCCTGATCATCGACGGCGAGAACTTTAGCCAATGCGGCTTTGCCTTTTTCGGGATTCATTTCGAGGAAATAAACCGCTTCGGCGAGCGCGGCGACGAATCGCTGCACCAACGGCCGTCGTTCTTTCAAACTTTTCTGATTTGTGAAGATCGAGCTATAAATCGCCGGGGTGTCCAGTTGGTTAAGATTATAGATCAAGGCGAAGCCGTCGCGCTTGGCGCGCACGTCCAGAGGCGGTGTCAAAAACGTCGCCTGGGTCAGGCCCTGCACCATCGCGTTGTACGGCTCCAGTTGCCCGGTGCCGCCGATGTGCATGAGCTTGACATCCTGAGTGGTCAAATTGAATTTTTTCATGACTGATTTCGCCAGCCGGTCGGTGAGACCGCCAGGCCGCGAGACGGCGATGGTTTTCCCCTTGAGATCCTGGGGCCGGCGAATTTCTTTGCGACCCACCAGCACCCAAGGCAGCCCGACGACGGTCGAACCGATCAACTTGGCATCGGCGCCGGCGGCGATCCGCGGGATCATCGGATCCGCGGAGCAGTAAATGAATTGAATTTCGTCAGCGGAGAGTGCCGCAAGACTCACGACGCCGCCGCGCAAGGTCACGTGCTCGATCTGGACGCCGTATTTGTCGAACAGCCGGTTGAACAGCGCGCTGTACAGGTGAATAAAACCCCCGGTAATCGAACAGGTGCCGACGCGCGCCGAGATCCGCGCTTCGTTGGATTGTGGCAAGTACGGGTTGGCGTGAATGTCAGCGGCGAAGAGCAGGAACGCGATAACGACGATGATGAGCTGCAATGAGATCAGCATTTTCCTGTCCCCGCGACGAGGAAAGGTCAGGATAGGGGTGTCTGGTGGGGAACCGAGTTCCCGTTCAGTCACCCCCACTCCGGCTCTTCCCCGACGCAGGAGAGAGTAGGGGAAAACGGAAAGGCGGGAACGGGCAACGAATCTCACAGCAGATCTCTTTTTCATCATGTGCTCATCCCCACGGTCCGAGAAACGGTTCTCCGAGGTAAGCGTTGCTATTCTGGTTTAACGTCTCGGGCCATTCGTCGAGCTTGCGCGGGTTTCTTAACTCCTTCGGTTTCGGCTTTCCGTCCCAGCCGATCTGCTCCATGGCGCAGTAAAGTTGCAGCGCGTGTCCGTCCGGGTCGCGCACAGTTGCGGCGTAATCGATGCCGGGCCGAAGCTGGTGCGGCAGCGCTTCCGTTACCTCGACGCCCTTTGCGCGAAAGAATTGAACCGCACTTTTAAGCTGACGATAGTTGGCGAGTTGCAGTCCCAGGGCGGCGCACTTGGAATGCGGGCTGAGTCCGAGCATGTCCCGTAACTTGAGCGGGAATAGCGCGAGCGAATGGTGTTCCGTATTGGCGCGCAGGAACAAACAACGCTCGCCGTGCCAGACCACATCTTCGGTTAGAGTGAAGCCGAGCGTGGCGCAGTAGAACTCGGTAGTCTTCTCGAGATTTTCCGTGAAAAGATAAACCGGTCCAAGCCGGACGATCTTGAACGGGCGGGAGAGCAGCACGCCGTCAACATCGTAAGTCGCCGGCTGTTTGTCGACATAGCGATAACCGGAAAAAAGATCGATGCCTTTGGCGCGCGCCTGCTCGACTTCGTCGAGCTCGGAAATCTGCGGCAGCTCGGGCGGGCGGTCGAAGCCGCGATCGTACATCGCCGTGGGTTTGCTGTGACCGTTCCAGCCGATCTGCTCGATGCCATAGTAAAGCTCGTTCAGCTGTCCGTCGGGATCATACAGATACGTGTGCCAGTTCGAACCCGGCATGTCGCGGCCGGAGCGCTGCTGTTCGATGCCCCGCTCCTTGAACCATTGAATCGCACCTCCCACCTCGGCCAAACTGCCGACTTGCCACGTGATCTGGTTAATGGTGATCTCTGGCCGCTCACGGCGCCCGAGCGCGTCACGCACACGCTTGGGGAACAACACCATGGCGTGATGATCGGTGCCGTACCGCGTGAAGTATCCGTTGGGATCACCGAGCCCGGCCAATTGCGCCGGATTCTTGGCACGTCGTGAGTAATCGATCATATCGGAGATACGAAACCCAAGCAGGTCAACGTAAAAATGAACTCCGGCTTCCATGTCGCTCAAATTGAAACCGAAGTGACCGAGCCGCCGAATCTTAAACGGCTGGTCCAGCAAAATGCCGCCGACGTTGTATCGTCCCCGCATTCCCGACATCGAGCACCTCCGACTTCGGCCCCTCTATACAACCTTTTCCCAGCACTCACAACGCGGCTGTGGATTCCACTTGCAAGCCGGTGATCGCTGGTCTATCAATGGACCTATTCGACGCGGTGGTCACCACTTTTCAAAGTTGTTTCTCGACCCACAAGGAGGTTCTATGGCGCTGCAAGAACTTCATTCGAACCGTAAAATCCATTGGCCCGGAGATGCTCGCGTGGCGGTGTTTTTAAGTTTCGACTTTCAGGGCGGTGAAGATGTTCGTCCCAACAAGGACGGCAAAATAAACCACGAGGAGTACACTCAGGCCGAGTACGGACCGAAAACCGGGATCTACCGTATCTTGCGCATTCTCGCTGCGCACGAGGTCAAAGCGACCTTCTTGACCTGCGGTGGCATAGCCGAGCGTTATCCGGAAGCGGTGGCGGCGATCGTTGCGCAAGGGCATGAGGTTGCCGGCCATGGCTATCATCATGAAGTGGCGCGCGATCTCAGCAAGGATGAAGAACGCGACGTCATCAAACGGACGACCGAAATGATCATCAGTCGCGCTCAGAAGCGGCCGCTGGGCTGGCGCTCCTGTACCCAGAGCCCGAATAGTTTAGAGTTGTTGCTCGATCAAGCCTACCTGTGGAACAGCAACTCTTTTTCCTATGATCTGCCGTTCGTTTGGCAGAACGGCAAGAAGAAACTGGTCGAGTTGCCGCGCCAGCCATTCGGCGACGGCCGCACCTACGGCCATCGCGACTCGGGAAATCCAAGCGATACTCTGGCGATCTGGAAGGCGATGTTCGATCAGTTTTATGAAGAATCCAGTTTGGCTCCGACGTTTTGTCCGTTCCAATTTCACCCGTACATCTCGAGCCGGCCGGGCCGCGCGAAAACACTCTCGGACCTGATCGGCTACATGAAATCGCACAAACGGCTTTGGTTCGCGACCGGAAGCGAGATCGCACACTGGTGGCTGGAAAAAGAGTTTTCGGTAGAGCCGGCGCCCGAGCGAGTTTCCAAAGTAGCGTAGAAGGAATGGAGTGCTGGAGTACTGGAGAGCCCAAATACTCCATTACCCCATCACTCCACTCTAATAGGACCTGAACCAATAGCGAATCCGCTTTCTCATTCCCCGCCCGAGCCGTCTTTTTAGCTCAAACCAGATCCGCAAAAACCAGTTCCGCGAAAACCACGCGAAAGATGACGATGTGGTGATCCACTGGTGATTGAACTCGAAGTCCGCCTTGAATTTGCGGATCTGCAAAGTTTTGCCAAACTTGCGTCGAAAGATCGCTTTGACGCTGACTGCATTGCGGGTTTCGACGAAGACCGTGATCGTTTCGATCGGTAGAAGCGAGCGGATCCGGGTGATTTTTTGCGCGAGGCTGTCTTCATTCCTAGCGCTGACCTCGACAATGTTGTTCAGCAATTCCAGATCGTGCAGGGATTGAGCGACGATGTCGCGCCGCAATTTGATTTCCTGTCCGTGATCGATGTCGTAGCCGGCCAAGACGAAGTAGGTCTTGTGCTTCGACGTTTGCATTGACTTCTGCCACCAGTCCAAGGACCGTTCCAAACTCGTGCGCGATGCCTGAGAAAGTCGCTGCGGGTCCAGCACGCCGTAGGGCATGGCAACGATGACGATGGAAATGGCGGGGTACTCCTTCGTGCCAACGGCAAGGATCAGTGTTGATCAATCATGTCGACCGGTTTGCCGCCGTCGCCAAGTGCGTGCACGCGCTCAACACCCTACCGGCGTTGCGCGGGACATGCGTTTGGTTGATGGTTTCCATGGTTAATGGCTTTTTCCGTCAATCTTCTGGCGATTCAGCGATTCTTGTAAAGTGCGTCGACAAATCCGGTCGAGACCAGCTCGCGGATGAATCGCGACTCGGCGAACCGCTGGGGCGTGACGCCCGCCGGGAGCGGACGGCTGGCGGAGAGCTCTTCGAGTATGGTTTGAATCGCCGCCGGCGTCGCTTCCGGCACGCGCTTAAAATATTTGGTTGCGTAGATCTCGTAGATTCGTTCCGTCGCGGGCGAAGTCTTCTGCTTCGTGTATTTTTCCAACACCTCCAGTGCAGCCGTTTTGTCGGTTTTGAAGCGGTGAATGCCTTCAACGTACGCTTTCATGAACCGCATCGTTAGATCCGGCTGGTTTTTTAGAAAAGTCTGGCGGGCGGCAAACGGTCCGAAGGGGTAAACCAGGCCCGAAGCGGAAACATCGGCGAGCCGGACGTATCCACCGGATTCGGCATTGAGTGTTTCAGGACCGGTGGAAAGCACGCCGCTCTGAACCGAGCCGCCTTTCAATGCGGCAAAAATTTGCGGGCCCGAACCGGTTTGAAAGATCGCTACATCTTTATCCGGCTGAAGATTCCATTTTTTCAACAAATAACGCGCGACGAAATCGGTGGTGGCGCCGATGCGGCTGACCCCGAGCCGTGTGCCCTTGAGTTGACGCGGTTCTTTGATGCTCGGGATTGACCAAAGCTCAAACGGTAGCGAGTCGATGCTGGCGCCGAGTAAGACCACGTCCGACCCCTGCAGATTGGCGGCGACCGTCGCACCTCCCGCGGTAAAGGCGATCGAGACATCCCCGGCGATGAGCGCTTGCAGCGATGGCGGCCCTCCGGCGATGTAAATGAACTCGGGATCGATCCGGTATTTCTTGAACAAGCCGGCCTCTTTTGTCAGCCAGAGGGGGCCATAGACCACGGCAATGGAAGTGTACGCAATGCGGAGGGCTTCAGCTTTGGCCGGCAGCGACCAGAAAAAAGACAAAACCAAGATTAGCGCGGCGGCGGCGCGAGCGCCGGGACAATACGCAAGCGAAGAATCCCTCATGGCGGTTTTTCCCGTGAGCAATCTGTAAGTTAGATTGCTAATCCTGTCAAGCAATTCCGGCGGTCGGCCTTTTGAGCCGCGTGCCACTAGCGGAAGCGCCGGCGCGCGTCCAATGCTACAAGGCACCTGGTCGCACAAACTAACAACAGGGAGGTTGGATTGGTTTCATAAGTCTGGGTTCGCAGCGCCAGTATTCACCGATCATGTTTTGATCGGCGCGGGAATCGCATCGATCGCAGGTTGGATCGCAGGGGCGACCGCTCTAACCACCGGCTGGACCGCCCGCGGTGACCGGATCAATGACCGCTTGGACGCCAAAGGCGACCTCCATCAATGCCAGGCTCGAAAACCGATTGGACAGGCGTGGGGATAGCGTCGACCGGCACGGCGATCGAATCAACCGGAGACTCGGTCGCAAAGACTGGCAACATCTTATCGCGGTTAGATTGGATTCATCGGCAGGGGGCGGCCGGCGAGTCGCCCCCCACCGTCGTTGGCTCAAAAATATTCCTTGAAACCCGTGACCATCAGATTCGCCAAGCGCTCATTGTAGCTCTCCACGTGGCCGTAGTGTGTGAGCTTTGGCACGACGATCAAGCGCAAATCTTGGGCAAACGGCTTAAAGCGTTGGAACGCGTAAACCTCCCGGCGGAATTCCAAGCCCTTTTCACCGCCTTCGATCCAATGGCCTTTGTCGTGCTCGCCGACGATGTGCAGCAGTTTTTTCCCGCGCAGGCGGGTTAGATCCGAGTTGTAGGTGATGAACAATTCTTCATCCGGCAGCCCGGAGACTGTCCTGATCTGCGGCAGCAGAACATCGTGGGCGCTATGTTCGATGTCCTGCAGAAACGGCTTGAATTGCGGCCGGCGATGGTCCTCCAATTCGAACCATTTGTCGACGCTGCCCCAGGGCTGATTGGGGCCGACGTAGCCACTCTTCGCGTAGCCCTTCGGCGATCGGCGGCTCAAATCCGTCAGATTGCGAAACCGGGCGGCGCGCTCCTCCGGCGATTTTTCCGCGCAGGCGAGGTCCCACTCCTTGCGCACCCACGCGGGCATGCCGGTACCGAAGCCGAGTCCGCCGATCAGTTTGTTTTTAAGTCCGTATTGCTCCATTAGATAGAAATACTCGCCGCCGGTGGAGTGGCCCCACATGTAGATCGATTCTTGCAGGTTGTTTCCAACGAGAACCTTGATCGCCTCGGTGCACATCCGAAACGTGTAAACCGCCAGCCGGTTTTTGAGCTCGGCATCGTTCGGGATCTGGCCGATGATAAACTCCGGCCGGCGGTCGGGGATCGGCGCCCACGCTTCGCGGCTGTAGTGGCCCGGTAATGAGACGGTCAACACCGGAATGCCCAGCGAAGCGATATGTTGGGCGACGCCGACCCGCGCTAGCGCCGGGTCGGTTTTGGTCAAGTCGATGTACTCTTCCGGACCATCGGGCGTGAAGATGAATTCGTACTCGTTGGCGGCGCCGCCGTGAATCATGACCACAGCCGTGTCGGGGATGGAGATACGGGTGGGAGTGAAGAGCCGGCCGTGGATGTCCCATTGAAATAATTCGCCCGGTTTTTCGGGA
Organism: Binatia bacterium; assembly: GCA_036554745.1. Classification (GTDB taxonomy): domain Bacteria; phylum Desulfobacterota; class Binatia; order UBA9968; family UBA9968; genus DP-20. Next base: position 3,530 of record DATBMR010000165.1, on the reverse strand, counting down.
TCGGGATAGCGGCGGATGCGCTCTTGAACTTCTTTGACCGTGTAAGTCGTGCGCGGAAAGGGATCCGGCAGAGTTTTGTAATCGTCGAAGGACATGGAGTAAATAAACTCGTCCTTCAATCCAACGCCGTATTTGAGCGCTTTAACTAATGCTGTCATCGCCGCTTCGCTCATGCGCTGCTCCTGATGGATTGTGCTCGCCCCTACAGCTATGCGGTTCGCGTCACGTGATGTCAAGATCATCGCGGTGCACGACGCAAACCAACCCAGCGCGCGTAGCCTGAACCAAAAAAGCAGACTATACCAGGAAGCGCACCAAGGAGACGAACGATCGGCATATTCGACTCGTTAACTTCGGGCGCTTCGCGACCTTCGGAGTGAAGTTCATCTGTTACCGGCAAACGCTCCGACGCTTGATGCCGCGCGGAATTCTGCGATAAATACAGCGAAGTACCGGAGGAGATAAATGGCGGAACAAGGCACGCGCCCTTCCTATCAAAGAGTCGAGCGAAAAGTCGAGGTCATGGATACCCCTTATGACCGGTGGATCGCGTCCCAAGGGATCGACATCATTCGGGGCTTTTTTGTCGAGGACCTCTATACCATTCCGCTCAAATGGTGGGATCGCATCGGTGGAAACGGTGTGTATATTATGCTGGACGGCACGGGTTATCTCGATGATGCTTTCGTGGTCGGCATTCCGCCGGGCAAGAGTCTCCAGCCCCAGCGCCACATTTATGAGGCGCTCTATTATGTGTTAGACGGCCGGGGTGCGACATCGGTGTGGCAGAACGATGGGCCGAAGCAAAGCTTTGAGTGGCAAACGGGCAGCCTGTTTGCAATTCCTCTGAATGCTCAGTACCAGCACTTCAACGGCCAGGGCGACAAGGAGGCGCGGCTGCTCGCGGTAACGACCGCGCCGCTGGTGTTTAATCTATTTCATTGCGAGGATTTCGTCATCAACAACCCCTACGCGTTCACCGACCGCTTCAAGGGGGAGGAAGGTTTCTTCGCCGGAACCGGCAAGCTCTACAGCGACCGGGTGGTGGAGACCAACTTCGTCGCCGACGCGATCAACATCGAACCGGTGGCGTGGACCGAAAGAGGCAAGGGCAACGCAACGATATTCTTTGAGATGTCGGAGAGCATGATGGGCTCGCATGTGTCGCGTTTTCCGGTGGGCATCTACAAAAAAGCCCACCGCCATGGGCCCGGCGCGCATGTGTTTATTCTCACCGGCAAGGGTTATTCGCTGCTCTGGCCGGAGGGAAAAGAAATGACGCGAGTCGATTGGCAGCCGGGCTCCATCGTGGTACCGCCGGAGGGGTGGTTTCACCAGCACTTTAACTCCAGCGCCGAGCCGGCGCGCTATCTCGCGTTGAAAATTCTCAGCCGTAAATACAAATTGCAGCCCGGCAAGATTCAATCCGACGTGCCGCTCGCCTACGGCGGTTGGCAAATCGAATACGAAGACGAAGACCCGATCATCCGTAAGATGTTTGAGGAAGAATGCGCCAGGTCCGGCGCTGAGGTGAGGATGCCGCCGGTCGAAAAACCAACCAATTGACAAGCCTGATGGCGTTTTTTATTGGTATTGGTAAGTTCTCATGAACATTCGCTTTTTGAGGAGACAGCCATGTTGAAACCGATTGGAATGACGGAAGGTCACTACGAATGCCGTTCGTTGAATGAGACCCTCCCTATCTTCACGGACTTGCTCGCGGCGGAAGTCGTCGCACGGAGCGACAAACAAGCGGTGGTTAAACATCCCAACACGGCCTGGCGCCTGGTCATTCACGAGGGCGGTGCCGATGCCAAGAACAAGCCCCATAGTAACCATTACGGATTTCGCGTTGCCAACTCCAAAGAAATCCCCAAAGCATACGAGTATATCTCCAACCACAAGGCGCAGTACAAGATCAAAAGCGTGACCAAACCGCATGAAGCCCATTTCGCCTACTCGATCTATTTTAAAGAGCCTGGCGGCAACGATCTCGAGATCGAATATTACAACCCGGCGGCGATCAAGCACGGCCGCAGGATCGCCGCGCCGCACTGGACAACGCCGCTGCCGGAGGAAAAATTCCCCGGCCGCGGCTACGTGCCGCAAGCGATGACCCACGGCACCCTTAACTGCGACGACAAGGAGACCAGCGACCGATTTCTCGCCCGAGTGCTTGGGCTTGAAATCATCGGTGGCGGCCGCACTTCGACCTATATTAGCGTGCCGAACATGGGACCGTGGTACGTCGTGGTGTTGCCGACCACTCATCGTGATTTCTTGTCGGAGGCGAATCGCTTTACGTTACAAGTCGCCACGCCCGAAGAAGTCGAAGACGCGCATAAAGAATTTTCCACGAAAGGCAAACAACTCGGGATCACGGATCTACGCGAGCTAGAGACCAACGGCCGCGCGCACTTTTTGCTGAGCGACATCAGCAAAAACTGGTGGGAAATTACGTCGTAATTCTCAGCCCCCTAAATCGCCGAGAACGCCGCCCTGACAGTCACAGCGACGGCGTTTCTTTAGTGGGCCTTGGAAAGTATCTGAAGGGCATCCCTGAGGCGGTCGGCCCAATTCTTGAGCGTTGACGAGCTAATTTTCCCATCGGGGGTATTGAAGCCGACCCCATCCGTGCTTATCTCCAGCAGCACGGTTTCAAGATTCGAAATCACCTCGTGGTATTTAGTTTCTGGCAAGACTCTGGAGTGACTCGGCACCGACTTGTAGGTTGTTTTGGCAAACGCCGCGGACGGTGAAGTTGCTCCAGGTCGACTAATGACAGTGCTCAAGTTATGCTTCCTCCTTTGCAGTTGGGCATCATGCGGGTCGAACCCTTCCGTGATGCTAATTCCTGCCTGAGCAAGGAATAGGCCAACTGCTTTTGATGTAGATCGAAGCGCGGACGGTTAATTCGGTGGGTACTTAATCTCCAGTATGAGAAAGGTCACGTGTTGCATTCTCGAATTTGCAAAACGAGCGCGCAATGACAGTGACGCATTCCACCATGACGGAGGGCCCAGAGCTCTTTGTGACTGTCTCGGATAATATTGTCCGGTTATGACCACTTTGCTCTCCGGCTGATGTGCCGTACCTCCTCACCGATGAGAGGTTCGGCACTTTGGCAAGCTAGTGTACGACCTTGAGTTGCTGCCATCAGAGCGAGCTTCCAGCTCTCAAAAAAGCCTCTCTAGGCAAGATCGCCTCATACTGATCCGTAGAATTTCAGCGACGGTCGTCCGGTACCTAGAGTCAGCCTTGACGCTGGCAAGATGACAAATACGGCATGCAAGAAGCCGGTAGGCGCACTCGGCTTTGCCAAGCTCGAGCCGATCAACGATCCTTGAAGTGCGGGAGCACTTGTGCCGCGAACGCTTCGACGCTTTCGCCGTAGACTTTGCGCGCCGGAGTCAGCATCAGGTGATCGACACCCGCGGTTTTTAGCTCTTCGATCCTATCGATGCATTCTTTTGAACTGCCGGCGATCGAAAAGCGATGGATGAGATAGTCATTGACCAGGTCGGGATCAA
>DATBMR010000140.1:0-4225 GCA_036554745.1 Binatia bacterium | reverse complement strand
CTAACGGCCGAGTTGGCGAGCCGCATAGTCGAGGAGAGCGAGAGAAATGCGTTGGATCCGGTGCTCCTATTGGCGATCATTCAGGTCGAGAGCCGGTTCAATCATAAAGCAGTTTCTCCGCGCGGCGCACAGGGCCTTATGCAAATCAAACCTGTAGTCGTCAGTGCTCTCATCGATGAGGGGCGACTTCATCCGCGGCAGCGTCACCGAAGCCTCAAAGATCCGCTCGTGAACGTGCAGATCGGCGCCTCATATCTAGCCTTCCTTCACGAGACATTCGGCGATCTCAAGGTTGCTTTGACGGCGTACAACTGGGGACCGACACGAGTCAGACACAGGCTCAGGACGAATCAGGAACTGCCGCTGGATTACGCGACCAAGGTTCTCTCCGTCCAGAGTACGCTGGAGCAAACCTTGGCATTAAACACGCCGTATTTCCGCGAACTCGACTCAGCGGACGTCGCGTCGGCCGGGTAAGAGCTCGCCCGAAGCACTCTCGACATTGTGGACTCGAAACGACCGATCGGATCGGCCCGCGTTTGTCAGGAAAAATTCGGCTAGGTTGTAGGTTAAATCCCTTCAAATAAGTTTTTCGCGCCATTGACTCACTGTAAACGGGTCGCTTCCCAGGCCAGCCAGTTGGTATAATTTCTGCTCAGTTAGCATTAGACACCAGTCTTGGTTCGAACTGACCGCCCGATACGGACCATCAAGTCGCGAATTTAGCGGCGATTTCTGGACCGGCGGGGGCAGTACGCCGAAGAATCACTATTGCGGAGTACGAAATTGACAGAACAAAATTGGAGTTTTTTGCCGGACAGCGGTCGAGAGAACGAACCGTTCCGCTCTAGGCGTCAACGCCACCGCAGAACAGGTGCAGGCTTCCCATGCCGGCAACTTACGCAAGCGACAGAGGAAGCTTGAGACCATGGACCAGCCCCCCAAACGGCGCGTTGCTTTTCCCGGTGGATCGACTACCGGCGCTGCGGGTGCACCGGCGCCTCGCTCCATTCTTGTCGTCGACGACGAAGAGAATTTCCTGACACTGCTCCATTGGTTTTTAACCCAACGCGGCTACGACGTCGCCACGGCGGCGAACGCAGATCACGCATTGCGGCTCATCGAAAGCCGTCCTTTCCACGTCGCTTTGCTCGATATCCGGCTTGGCAGCGCAGACGGCTTGGTGTTGCTGGACCAGCTAACTCAACGCGCGCCGGATTTGAAAATCTTCATGATGACCGCCTATCCGACCGTAGGTTCCATTAAACAAGCCTTCGACAAGGGAGCGCTACGATACTTGACCAAACCCGTGGATCTGCAGGAATTGGCGGAAGCCCTGAACGCGGCCTTCTGAGCGGACCTCACCTCTTCCATCGGTAGAAGTCACCCATCGTCCTTTCACCATTGGGCCCCGCCGAGTTGTATGGATGGCGCCCTGGCCCACCCCACCCTATGAATTCACGTTCCTCCGTGGGTATGATGCTATGTAAGCTCACGTGATCGTTCGTTTGGGACTTGAAATGGCTTTTTCGCTGGCTGAGATCAGACGTTCATTTTCGTACCCCGTATCGCTCAATTCGTATCTGTCGCGCTTGATTATCGGCGCGCTCAGCCCGCTGCTGATTTTCGCGATATTCATGATGATCCTGTTCGCGCGCCAAGAACAGGACGATCGCAGGCGAGGGCTCCAAAGCACCGCCCGCGCACTGGCTCTCGCGATCGATCAAGAAATCAAATCTTCGATTACCAATATCCAGGCCTTGGCCACCTTCGAGCCCCTGGACGTGGGCGAAGTGAGGGTGTTCCGCGCCGCTGCCGCACGCATCCTGGGAACGCAAAACAGTTGGAAAAGCCTTACGCTGTTCGATCCCCAGGGTAGGTTGCTCATGCACATCGCCAAACCCCTGGTCGAGGAATCTACCGTCATAGGGCGCGCCAGTCTGGAAACTGTGCTTAGAACGCGGCTGCCGGTCGTGAGCGAATTTCCCGCTCCCGGCTCCGGCACAAGCGGCATACAAATTCACGTTCCGGTCACCCGCGAGAGCACGACGATCTACATTCTGACCGCAACACTCGAGCCGCGGGTTTTCACCGAAATACTTACGCAGCAGAAACTGCCGAGCGATTGGCTTGGCGCAGTCTTCGATGCCCAATACACGACCATCGGCCGCACTCGCGACGCAAGCGAATTTATCGGGAAACCGGTCGGGCCGCTGCTGCGCCAAACCAACCTACTTGTCAATGAACAATTCTTGCACGGCGTCACCCGCGACGGCATCGATGCCTACGCGGTGATCAGCCGCTTGCCGCTGTCAGGCTGGTTCGTTGCGCTGATCGTGCCGAGCTCCGAGATCAACGCGCTGTTGTACGGTTCACTCGCTAGCGTGGCAGGTGGCGGTCTCGTGCTGCTATTGATCGGCCTCGCAGTCGCCCTGGTCTTTGCGCGGCGCGCAACCTATTCGATTGCGCAATTATCCACAGCAGCCCACGACCTTGGCCGGGGCCAGTCGATTTCGTTTCCGACCGCGTTGCCGATCGCCGAGCTCGCCGACTTGGGGCGCGAAATGGAGCGCGCCGCGCAGCTGTTGCACGAGCGTGAAAATCAACGGGACAGTGTCGAAGACGCTTTGCGCCAACAGGAAGAACACCTGCAACGCCAGTCCGATCTCCTCAATCTGGCCAATGAGGCGATTTTTGCGCGGCGGCTGGATAGCCGGATCATTTACTGGAACCGCGGCGCCGAACAGCTTTACGGTTACACGGAAGCCGAGGCTGTTGGTGCTTTGAGTCATGAATTGCTCGCCACCGAGTTTCCTCTCGGCTGGGAAAGTTTCGAAGCCGCGCTGCTGGAAGCTGGCGAGTGGAGCGGCGAGCTCAAGCAGAAGACCAAAGACGGGCGGCCGATCGACGTCGAAAGTCGATTTAAACTGATCGATGACCGCGCTGGCGGGCACGTGATCTTGGAGTGTAACCGCGACGTGACCCCGCGCAAGCAGGTCGCACGCCGGTTGGCGACGGAACACGGCGTGACGCTCGCACTCGCCGAATCGGAAACGCCCGAAGCCGCATGGCCGAAGATCCTCGAGATCATCGGGTCCGGGTTGGAGTGGGACGCGGGCACTATCTGGATGGTCAATAAGCAGAGACACGTGCTGCAATGTCTGCAAACCTGGCATGGCCCGACGAAAGTCTTTGACGATTGCGCGGAGCGGTCCGACCTGGCACACGGGAGCGGGTTACCCGGACAGGTGTGGCAGAATGAGGAAGCGGTTTGGATTGCCGACGTTGCAAAAGAGCCGGCAACGGTCGGGCACTCATTTTCCGACGCCGACAATATCCGGGCAGCGTTGGCGTTTCCAATCATTGTGCGGAACGAGGTCCTGGGCGTGGTCGAGTTCGTTAGCACAAAGGTGCGTACGCCTGATGACGACGTGCTTAAGATGGTGCAGGCCATCAGCGGTGAGATCGGTCAATTCGCCGAGCGGATGCGCGCCGAAGCCGCGCTGCGTGAAAGCGAAGAGCACCTGCGCAATCAGGCACAGCAACTTGAGCAGCAGCTTTTGGCATCCGGGCGGCTGGTTGCGGTGGGCGAGCTGACCGCCTCGATGGCCCATGAATTCAACAATCCGCTTGGGATTATCCTCGGCTTTGCTCAAGGTTTATTGGACAGTATGGATGCGTCCGACCCCAACACCGCGCACGTGCGGATCATCGCTGAAGAGGCGAAGCGTTGCGAAAAACTGGTTCAAGAGCTGCTCGAGTTCGGCCGGCCGAAGAGCGCCGATTTCATCGGCACGGATGTTGAGGCGATTATCGAGAGAACCATCAGTCTGGTACAACCGCACGCGGCGAAGAACAAAGTCGAAACGACCATACAGCTAGCGGCTCCGCTGCCACAGATGTACGCCGACCCGCAGCAGTTGCAGCAAGTGTTGCTCAACTTGAGCTTGAACGCGGTCGACGCTATGCCCAACGGCGGTACCCTTAGTATCGGCGCAAGCCTCGATACCGCCGAGGGAATCGTGGTGACGGTGGCTGACACCGGTAGCGGCATCGATCCCGAGGTTTTACCACGAATCTTTCAGCCCTTCTTCACGTCCAAGAAACGCCGCGGTCTCGGCTTGGGGCTGCCGATCTGCGACCGCATCGTTAAAGCTCACGGCGGAAGAATCACGGTTGAGAGCCGTCCCGGCCATGGCACCACCTTTAAGATTTATCTTCCGCT
>DATBMR010000047.1:0-8958 GCA_036554745.1 Binatia bacterium | reverse complement strand
GGCAGGTTACCTACGTGTTACTCACCCGTGCGCCACTTTACTCAGGGCCGAAGCCCCTTTCTCGTACGACTTGCATGTGTTAGGCACGCCGCCAGCGTTCGTTCTGAGCCAGGATCAAACTCTCCAGTTAAATCTTTCAATCCACCTTTTGGTGGAGGATTGACTGTCGAGTACGATAGCCGTGCTCAAATAGCTTTACGGAAACCCTAAACCGTCACTGCTCATAAATGGCAGTTGCTACTATTTAGTTTTCAAAGACCGGAAAGGCTCGCCCGGAAACGGGCGAAAGTATGTTATATGCACCGGATTGCCGGATGTCAATAGCCCGCCGCAAGTTTTTATGACGTCGCGACTGCTTGAGCGATGCGATTTTTTCCGACCTCAATCACTCTGTGCCGGGCACCGTCGAATTGGAAATTTACGTCGGTAATCACTTCACTATCGACTTTCACCGCGTTTTGCGCCACCAGGCGACGCGCTTCGCTCGTCGACTTGGCAAACTCCAGATCAACCATTAACCGACAAATCCAAACCGGCTGAGGTGCCGTAAACTGCTTGCGGATGTCGACCGGCGTCGCTTTCTTCTGGAATTTGGTTTCAAAATAATACCGCGCCGAGTGCGCCGCATTTCTACCATGAAACCTTGCGACCAATTCCGCGCCGAGCGTTTTCTTCGCCTCCATCGGATGAACAACGCCGCTTTCAACTTGCCGCCGCAGACTGGCAATTTCATTCAGGTCCTGATCGCTGAGCAGCTCGAAGTAGCGCCACATCAAAGTGTCAGAGATCGACATTATTTTGCCAAAGATCTCTTCGGCAGGTTCGTTGATTCCGACATAGTTGCCCAACGATTTGCTCATCTTTTGGACGCCGTCCAACCCCTCGAGCAGCGGCATCGTCAACACCACCTGCGGTTCCTGACCGTACTCCCGCTGCAGCTCGCGTCCCATCAGCAGATTGAACCGTTGATCCGTCCCGCCCAATTCCATATCGGCCTTGAGGACCACCGAGTCGTAGCCTTGAATCAACGGGTAAAGAAACTCGTGTATGCTGATCGATTGCTGTTTCTGATAACGCTGCTTAAAGTCCTCGCGCTCAAGCATGCGCGCGACGGTATACTTCGCCGCCAGTTCGATCATCGAGGCCGCATTCATTTGATCCATCCAGCGATGGTTGAACTCAATGATGGTTTTCTGCGGGTCAAGAATCTTAAAAATTTGCTCCTTATACGTCTCGGCGTTCTGGATGACCGCTTCACGCGTAAGTTGTTTGCGCGTCTCCGACTTGCCGCTCGGATCACCGATCATACCGGTAAAGTCGCCGATCAGAAAAATCACTTCATGGCCCAAATCTTGGAGCTGCTTCATTTTCTGGATCAGGACGGCATGACCGAGATGAATGTCTGGAGCCGTGGGATCAAAACCCGCCTTGATGCGCAGCGGGCGCTGCCGTCGGAGCTTGGCGACGAGCTCTTCTTCGGGAAGAACCTCGGAGGCGCCGCGCTTGATGATCTCGAGCTGCGCTGCTAAGTCCATTTTAGCTCGATGCTCGCCACGGGATCCGCAGTCGACGTATATCCCTCGCCTTACCGCTTTTCTTATCGATGTCGACGATGACGCCTTGCAGTATTACGTTGTCCTGGGCCACTTCGAATTGGCGCGGCAACTGGCTGATAAAACCCTGAATCACCGTCTCCCTTTCCATCCCGATGACCGAATCTATCGCGCCGCACATGCCGAGATCGGTAATATAGGCGGTACCGCCGGGCAGGATGCGCTCGTCGGCGGTTTGCACGTGCGTATGCGTTCCAAAAACAACCGATGCGCGCCCATCCAGGTACCAGCCCATGGCGCTTTTCTCCGACGTCGCTTCAGCATGCATGTCAACAATAACGGCGGGGATGTTTCTTCCGTGCTTTTGCAGAATCTCATCGACACAGCGAAACGGATCGTCGACATGATTCGGCATGAAAACCCGTCCTTGCAAATTGATGATCAGCGCTTGCATGTCGTCTTGCCGCCAAACGCACCAGCCTCTTCCCGGCGCCCCCGCGGGGAAATTCGCCGGTCGGATGAGATCTTCTCGTTCATCCAAATAGGAATAAATCTCCCTTTTTTTCCAGATGTGATTTCCCGAGGTCAGTACATGGACGCCGGCGCCGAGGAGATCCCTGGCGCTCTTGATGTCGACGCCCAGGCCGCCGGCGGCGTTTTCAGCGTTGGCGACAACGAGATCGACATTTTCGTCGCGTACAAGCGCGGGGACGAGATCCCGCACGGCGTGCCGTGCGGGACGCCCCATGACATCGCCAAGTATCAAGACACGCATGGCAGCGGGCTCGATCATTTTGCGTAATCCACGGCGCGCATTTCGCGAATCACCGTGACTTTGATTTGACCCGGATAGGTCATCTCATTTTCGATCTTGCGCGCGATCTCCCGCGCCATCCGCGCGGCCTCGTCATCTGATACTAAATCATGCTGAACCATGATGCGGATTTCCCGACCGGCCTGCACCGCATACGACTTCTCGACGCCTTTGAAGGTGTTGACGATGCGTTCCAGGTCTTCCAATCGACGTGTGTAGCTTTCCATCATTTCACGCCGCGCCCCCGGGCGAGCGCCGGATAGCGCATCCGCTGCATCTACCAGCGGCGCCAAGATCGTCTCGGCCTTGACGTCCTCATGGTGCGCCGCAATCGCATTGACGATCTTCGGCGATTCACCATATTTGCGCGCCAACTCCGCGCCGATGATCGCGTGCGAGCCCTCGACCTCGTGATCCACCGCTTTGCCGATGTCGTGCAACAACGCGGCACGGCGCGCTTGTTTTTCGTTCAGCCCTAGCTCTGCGGCCATGGCGCCGCAGATAAACGCCGCTTCAATGGAGTGCAGGAGCACATTCTGAGCGTAGCTGTAACGATACTTGAGGCGGCCGAGCAGCTTGATGATCTCGGGATGGACGCCGTGCACGCCCACGTCAAATATCGCCTTCTGGCCCGCCTCGCGAATCGCTTCTTCGATTTCCTGCTCCGATTTCCGCACCACCTCTTCGATTCGTCCCGGATGGATGCGGCCGTCCGAAACAAGTTTTTCAAGGGATAAGCGGGCGATCTCGCGGCGAATCGGATTGTGGCCGGAAATGACGACGGTCTCCGGTGTGTCATCGACTATCAAGTCGATGCCGGTGGCTGCCTCCAGCGCCCGGATATTCCGGCCTTCACGCCCGATGATTTTCCCCTTCAGCTCGTCGTTGGGCAGGGGAAACACCGTCACCGATCGTTCCGCCACGAAGTCGCCTGCAAGACGCTCGATCGCCAGCGCGATGATCTTCTGGCTTTTGCGGATCGCTTCCTCTTTCGCCTCCTCCTCGATCACACGCACGCGCTTCGCTGATTCATGTTTGGCTTCGTCAACCGTCTGCTCGATAAGGGTCCGTTTGGCTTCTTCGCGGGTCAGACCGGCGACTTGTTCCAACTGGCGCCGGGCTTCGTCGATCTGCCGGTCGTACTCGGACGTTTTCTCCTCGATATTTTTTTCGCGCGCTTTGAGTGATTGCTCGCGGCGCGTCAACTCGCCTTCGCGCTTGTCGAAGGACTCCACCCGTTTGTCGATAACCTCTTCCTTGCTGATTAAACGTTTCTCCTGATTCTGCAACTCGCGGCGAATTTCACGTACTTCGTTCTCGAACTCGGCCCGTTCCTTAAGCATGCTGTCCTTGACTTGGATCTCAGCCTCCTTTTTGATTGCCGCGGCATCCTTCTTCGCTTCCTCGATGATTCGCGCGGCGCTATGCTTCGCTGCATCAGCCTCCAACTGCGCTCGTTTGCTCCGCGCCCATGCCACCACACCGGTAACGACGATCCCGACAACTAAGCCTATGATCCCGATGAGAAAACTCTCTTCCACTAACAACACCCCCTTTCAGTGCTACGCGTGATCCTTGCCGACGATGGGACTCGGCAATCGATCACTCTGGATTCCGTAATCAGGTAATGAACTCTCTGATCCCAAACTTCCGCAGGCAGTTGAACTACCACCTGCCATTCATATGCCAGCCCAACAAAAATGCCTTTCTCACCCAGCCACTGCAGCGCCCGGTCGTACCAGCCGCCACCCCGTCCCAAGCGATTTCCCTGGAGATCAAACAGCACACCGGGAACCATAACAACCAGGTTTTCGATGTCCGCCGCCGACATCCAGGCGTCGCCGGTCGGCTCAGGTAAGCCAGATCTTCCGACGCACAGGTCCGCTTCGGAGTTGAGCCGAACGAAAAACGCCGAGTCACCGCGAGCGGACCTCGGGCAAAAGACCTTTTTCCCGTGGCAAAGAGCGTGATCGATGAGCGGGCGGGTATCCACTTCGTTTCCGACCGCGCAGTAGAGTGCCACCGAACGGGCGGCTAGGTAGAATGGAAGCTCGATCGCTTTAGCTTGAATGGACCTGCTCCATGACAAGCAGGTTTCCGGTGGTAGCGAGCTGCGACGTGCTAACGCCGCACTGCGCAATCGATTCCTCGTCTCTTCCATCACGGCGCGCTCCATACCAAGCGCGGCTTAGAAGAGATGCAGAGAAAATATGTTGGTGGAAAAAGTGCGGCTAGAGATCTGATCGACGATGCAAAGCAGTCGGGCCTCTCGACAGTCGTCCGCCGCTGCGAGCCCGGACGGGCGCTAGCGCTGCCGTTGCCAACGGGACATCCCCGTTCATTCGAGGATTTTCCCAAACATGCTGCCGCATTCTATACGCATTAAAAAACAAAAGAATCCAACGTATCAGATCTATTGCTATCGTTTTTCCCCATTCCCTCATCTTTCCACGCCGCCTCGATTAAGGCTTTTCCCACCTAAGATCTTTGGGAAAATGGCAACCTTAAAAGATACTAACCCTCCTCACGTAATGTCATCGAAAGTTTTTTGGATAATTGGTCCAGTCTATTCAAGATCGCGTCGTGGGTATCTTTCAACCGATGGTACTCATCCGCGATGTTAAGCGCCGCTAACATCGCCACATTGGTTTTGGCCACGGGTTTGGATGAGCGCATCAGCTCCTGCATCTTGTTGTCCACATATCCCGCCACCTTGAGCATATAGCCTTCTTCGGCTTCACTGCTGATGGTAAATCGTTGGCCGAGGATTTCGACATCAAGTGCTTTTTTCATCGACGTGACGGCTTTCAGTCAACCAGCTGCAAGCTCGCGAACTGGCCAATAATTTTGTCCAACTTTTCTCTAAGCTCGATGCGCTCGCGTTCGTATTGCCGTATCTGTCCCTTCAGATGATGCCACTCGCTCTCTTTTTGCTGTAATTTTTTCTCGACGGTCTCTTTTTCGATCCGAATACGCTCATGTTTTTCGAGAAGCCGGTCAATTGTTGCTTCCAGTTGTTCGATACTATCGCGAGCCATGATATCACTCAAACTTCATGTTTGAGTTTAGTTTTAACCCGCCAACTTGTCAAGTTGATCTTCCGCTACAGCTCGGCAAAACCCGTGACAAATAGCGCTTGTAGGCACCAGCGGCATTCGGCAGGTTAAGCTGTGGCCAAAGCGTCCGCGATCTTCGCCGACCGCTCGGCGTTCAGTGCCGCGCCAACAAGGCGCGCACATCGGTTAACACTTGTTTTGGATCCGGCGACGGACCGATGTAGACGTACCGCATTTGCATCTTTTGATCGACAATTGCGGTCAGCGCGGTATGATCGACCAGCCCGCGTCCCCTGCGCTTGACCCCCACGCCGAAATTTTTCCAAATCTTTTGGAGATCAGACTCACGACCGGTAAGAAATGACCAGTTGGCAAATTCAACATTGTAGCGCTTGGCATACGCAGTCAGAACCTCAGGCGAATCGATTTCCGGATCGGTTGTTACCGTAATAAGGTGAACGTTTTTACCCTCAGCCTCGGTCAAACCCTGCTGCACCTGCCGCGCTGCCGCGGTGATCAGAGGGCAAACGTCGGAGCAGCTTGTGTAGGAAAATGAAACGACTACGACTTTGCCAGACAGACTTTTGAATTCGAACGGCTTTGCGCTCTGATCAACAAGCGTGAAATCATTGATCGGTACGCGCACCACACGCCGCGCGGTCTTAAGGTCGAGCTGATGCGCTCCTCCACGCGCGGCGCCTGCCGAGATCCCTAAAGCGAGGATCGCAAGCAGCGCCAAGATACACGATCCTGGCACTTTCACGGTTTAGTCTCTTCAGTCGCTTGGTCGTAGCCGAGAACGGTTTCCCAAGGGATGCTGCAGTGGGCCACGACCAAAGTGTCGAAATTTTCCCACCACGCCAGCTCCCTTCCTTCCCGGCTCAAGAATCGCACCATTTGCAGCATATCGTTGATCTCGGCGGGAGTTAGCACCGGCCCGAAAGCCGGCATGGTTCCGGCCCCTTCGGCGATCGTTTTGCGGATTTGACTGTTGCTGTTCCTTTGTACCGTAATACGGAAATCCGGCGGTCGCATCGGTAATGCGGCCGCCAGCGGACCGTCTCCGCGGCCTTGGGGTCCGTGACAGTTGAAACAGCGTTGCGCGTAAAGCGCATCCATTCTTTCGTTCCGTCCGCAACTTGCGAACGCTGCCAGCATCACCATGACTGTCACGAGATTACCCATCACGCAGAGATACGCGTAGCATACGCAAACCGTGCTGCCAACTTGCACCCAAGATTCTATCATCCGGATTTGACACGATATCAAAAGTCGTGTTACGAAAGTTCTCCTGGCAACGACCATGCATCATTTGTCGCGTTTTGGCGTTTCGTTAGAAGAAGATCTGTTGGCCGCCTTCGATCAAAGCATCGCGGGAGTAGGTTATCAGAATCGCTCCGAGGCGATTCGCGATCTGATTCGCGATCATCTGATTCAAAAAAAAGTCGGGCAGGGAGACGCCGAGGTGATCGGCGTGGTCACTCTCGTTTACGACCATCGGGTGCACCGTTTAAGCGACATTCTTGCGGATATGCAACACAAGGCCGAAGTCGCTGTTAACGCAAGCCTGCATATCCATTTGGACGAGCATAACTGCCTGGAAGTCATTGTCATCCGCGGACGCGGCGATAAAGTTCATGCCATCGCGGGCAAGCTGATCGCCACCAAAGGCGTGCAAAACGGCAAGCTGGTGACCACGACCCCGGAAATGAAGTACTAAAATTTTTTGATTTCTGATAACACAAATTTACAATTATTGCTACCAAAACTCGAGCTTCCGCGATGCGAGCGAACCACCACGAACATTCCCAGCAGCCTGTCCCAGAAGAGTCCAAGGCAGCCAGCTCCAGCTCCGCTCTCACTTTGATCAGCCTCGCTCATGGCATCAACCACGCTCAGTCAGCGCTCAAGCCCCTTGTGTTCCCCTTAGTTCTGCGCGAGTTGAGCTTCGGCTACAGCGAGCTTGGCATCATCCTCGGCGTGGCCAGCGCGGTCGGCGGTTCCCTCCAACTTGTCGCCGGCGCGCTCGGTCGCATCCTGCCGCGGCACCACGTACTCGGGATCGGCAATGCAGCCGTCGGGGTTTGCTTCGTTCTCGTGGGCTTGGCCCAGAGCTATTTTCAGTTTTTTTTGTGGACAGTCCTGTCTCGCGTCGGCGGCGCCGCGCAGCACCCGGTCGGCGCCTCGCTGATCTCCCACCACTTCAAGAAGAAGCGGCTGGGCGTCGCCCTCGCCACTCATTTTACCGCCGGCAACATCGGCACCGCTTTCATTCCCTTAGGCGCGGCGATCATGATCGGCCTATGGGGCTGGCGGGTGACTACGATCCTCTTCGCTGTCCCGGCCATCCTCGTCGGCATCGCCATGTGCCTTTGGCTTAACGATCCGGCGGCAGAAGAGCCGGTCGAGACGCGCAGGTCGAAAACCACTTTCTGGCAAGACAGCAGTGAAGCGATCGGCAACCGAAGCCTGCGCTGGATTCTGGTCGCTGCCGTCGTCGCGGCGGGCGGCTCCGGCCACGGCATCGTAGCCAGTTTTCTGCCCCTCTATTTAAGCCACAACCTCGGGATGAGCGCGCCCATGGTGGGCGTCATTTTTACTCTGATGAGCGTCGGCAGCATTGTCGGCCCCATGCTCGGCGGCAAACTCGCGGATCGTTACCACCCGCAGCGAGTGCTCATCATTTGTTACTCCGTCTCTGCCGCCACGGCTCTGACTCTTCCCTGGGTCGGTCCGAATTTCATCGGTGTCGCCGCAGCCTCGTTCATGCTCGGCGTTGCCGCGTTTGGCACCAACCCGATCCTTCAAACGCTGGTCGCCCAGACATCCTCGGGCCGCGTTCGCGATACCGGTTTTGCCTGGTTTTACACGGCGACTTTTCTTGCCGGCGCCATCTGGTCGCCGACGGTGGGCTTCTTGAGCGAATGGCTCGGTCTTAAAGCCGCCTTTGGCGCCATGGCGGTGTCGTTTGTTCTGGCGATTCTGTGCGTGCTGCTTGGCCGGCTGCACGAGATCGCGGTCGACCATGAGCATGGCGCCGCAGTTCACAGTCATCACTGAAACTGTAGGACTTCTAACTCATCCCGAGAGGCAAAAATTAATGCGATTCACACCTTTGGTTTTGCCGATATTCTTATCATGCAGCACCGTTGCGGCGGCGGGGGCCGCTCTTGCAGGCGAACCGGTTGAAGTCTATGTCTGGGGGCAACAACCGACATCCGCCGCCACCGAGCAAACGCGCTGGCAGAGAGACTTGGAGGTTCGACCGTCGAACACACCCAGCGATGTCATGCGATTAACGCCGGGGTTGATTATCGGCCAGCATCACGGCGGTGGCAAGGCGGATCAGATTCTGTTTCGCGGTTTCGATTCCGATCACGGCACCGACTTCGCGGTTTTCATCGACGGCATGCCGGTGAACATGGTGTGCCACGCGCACGGCCAGGGCTACGCCGATATGCACTGGCTTATTTCGGAAACCATTGAACGGGTCGAGATCTACAAGGGACCTTACTTCGCGCATCTCGGCGACTTT
>DATBMR010000018.1:0-8460 GCA_036554745.1 Binatia bacterium | reverse complement strand
GGGCGGCTCGCGATTCCGATCATCGTCGGCGAAATAATCGCGGGCATGATCGTCGGCCGAAGCGGATTCGGCTGGGTCTCACCTGATAACCACGCGCTCGTCCTGTTGAAGGAGTTGGGTTTCGTCGTCTTGATGTTTCTTTCCGGGATGGAGATTGACTTCCGGAGTCTCCGTGGAACCGTTCCCCATCAGCCGTCGCGTTGGCGCCCGTTTCCCCTCGCTGCCCTCAATTTTACCTTAACTTTGGTTTCGGCGGGGATTTTCGCCTGGGGCTTGATGTGGATCGGCGCCACGACCGATCCATGGATGATGGCTTTGATTCTTTCAACCACGGCGTTGGGAGTGGTCGTGCCGATTCTCAAGGAAGCCGGACTGAGCCGAACCCTGTTCGGCCAGACGATTTTACTGGCGACCGTGATCGCCGACTTCGTCACGATGTTTTTGATCAGCGTGCTGGTTGCGATCATTTCGCGCGGCTTGACTGCGGAGATTCTGCTGGTCTTTCTGTTGTTCGTCGCATTTTTTCTGGCGGCGCGGTTCGGCTCGTTCCTGAGCCGCATTGACTGGCTGCAAAGAGCGATCGCGGAGCTCAGCCACGCGACCGCCCAAATCAAAGTACGGGCGGCGTTCTCTATTTTATTGATTTTTGTGGCGCTCGCCGAAACTCTTGGCATGGAGATCATCGTTGGCGCCTTTTTGGCGGGAGCGATCGTGGCGCTGTTGCGCACGCCGGAGGACAAGGAGTTGGCAAGCCAACTTGAAGCGATCGGCTTTGGCTTTTTCATTCCGATCTTTTTCGTCATGGTCGGGGTCGATTTTAATTTGCCGGCGTTGCTTTCCTCACGCGGCGCTTTGCTGTCACTGCCCCTGCTCTTGATCGCCGCGATCGCAGTCAAGATGCTGCCGGCGTTGGTCTTTAGCCTCAACCACACGTGGCGCGAGGCGCTCGCCGCGGGCGTTCTGATGTGCCCGCGCCTGTCGTTGATCATCGCCGCTGCCGCCATCGGCGAAAAGCTCGGTGTGATCGATGAATCGGTTAACGCAAGCATCGTTTTGGTTGCCATTGTTACCGTAACCGCCTCGCCGCTCGCGTTCTTGAAAATTTTTCCGGCGGCCCGCTTGAAAATCGCGCGAACTCCCGCAACCGATACTCGACTCGCGGCGCCATGAGGCGCGAGCTGGCGTGCTCGTACTACGTGATTGTGACGAGAGGCCCGGATATGAACAGGGTGGAAGATCTCGACGTTTTCAAATTGGCTCACTAAAAACTTATTCCGTGACGACAGGTTTCCAAAAGAGAAACCTCTAGCTTGGTGGCCAGATGAGGCGTGCGGCGGCGTCCGTAGGAATAATCTCATGGAAGGAGCTATGAGGCTCGGCAACAAAGAAGAATGCGTCAGTACCCTCCGAGGCGCAGCAGCGAGGTTTGTTATCAGTTGCTGTTGCGAAAGACCTGAAGGTTTATGAAGAAGATCGGTCCGATTTTGATCGAGCATTTCACATGCTGTCGCGGTTAACTCAGAGTCTCAGCCGTAGTCTGCGATCGGCCGAACCCTATAGTGCACACGCTCTGGGCGCGTGCGCCCACGACCACAATCACGGTTTTTACGCGCCACGCTGACGAAATACTGTCGCAGCTTTTTCTATCGTCCGTACAACTGCTTGACGAAACCGGCTGACTCCAACTCCCTCACCAGGCTCGCGTCGACAAAGCTTTTCGGGTCAGCGGCCGCCGCCCGAGGATCACGCGGGGCGAGGTCGTCCAAAAGAGTTTTGACTCCTTCCGGCGTCGGCAGCAGATTGTCAGGATAAGCGGCGGTATAGGCTTGGTACGCTCGCTCCAGGCCTTCCGCGTCCGATATCCTCAGGTATTTGGCCCAGATCGCTTTGGTCTCCTCCTTGTTCGTTTTATTGAAATGGATCGCTTCCATCATGGCGCGGGCGAACTTCAACAACAACGGACGCTTTGCTTTCACAATCGCCTCGCGCGTCAACACGCCGTTCCACCAGAACGGAATCTTCAGCGAGCCGATATCGAAGAGGTCTTTAAAGCCCAATTTCTCACCCTGCCGCAGGAAGGGCTCCGGTATGATCGTAAACTGAATGACGCCTTTGGAAAGCGCGGCGAATCTCTCCGGATTGGCGCCGGCGGTGACAATTTTTACATCCCGTTCAGGGTCGATGCCCAGCCGCCGCAGCGCAAAGCGCAGACCCATGTCGGAGGTGCTGCCGATGCGATTGACCCCGCCAGTTTTTCCTCTCAATTGTTCTACGCTGGTGATGCCTGGCGCCGCTAGGATGTGATCGACGAACGTACGCACCATGCCGAGTATCAGGACGGTATCGGCTCCCGCCAGCCGAGAATTGACGAGCGTCGCGACCGATGTGGCGGAGACGTCGATCTCGCCGGCGAGGAGCGCCTGAAGCACAATTGGGCTGGCGCTTATGCTCACGATTTCTGGTTCGACGCCTTGCTTTTGCAGGAGTTTCTTTTCCTGGATCACCCAGATCGCGCTGTTAGCAGGACTGGCTCCCGCCCACGCGATCCGAATCTTTTCCTGAGCGAAGGCGGAAGATTGAATGAGCAGAAACGTCGAGAGAGTGACAACTGTTGTCGCGAGCGCGTTGTGCCTCATTATGACCTCCAGAAATGTGAGGGACACTAACACTTTAATTTTTGTGCCGTCAATGCGTACGCTGCGACACAAGCGTGGGCCGTGGCAAGGACTTGCCTGGGTAGCGCAGCTCATCTATAGGATAGGCGAAAAACCTTTTACAGGAGGAGAAGCGCACGTGCCTTATATCAAAGCCAAAGACGGAGTCGATATCTATTACGAATCTCACGGGGAAGGCCCCGGTTTCTTATTTCTTAGTGAGACGGCATGCGACGGCGAGGTGTGGAAGATTTACCAGGTACCGGAGTTTTCCCGCGATCATCGCGTGGTCATAGTCGATTATCGCGGCACTGGAAAATCGGGCAAGCCGTCGACGAAGTACAGCACGAAAATTTTCGCTGACGACGCGGCTGCCGTTCTGGATCACTTGGGATTAAACGGTGCGGTGGTATGCGGCCATTCTATGGGAGGACGCGTTGCGCAAGTTCTCGCCCTCGATCATCCTGAAAAGGTGGGCAGACTGATTCTCGCCTCCAGCGGCGCGGCCCACCCGGGCGAAAGAGGAATTCCTCTGAGAATCGCCAAAGAGATGGTGGAACAGGGCTATGAGCCATACGTCAGAGACCACACCATCGTCGTGGGCTGGACGGAATCCTACGCGAAGACGCACATGGAGTTGATCGAGAAATATCTAAAGGTGCGCATGGCCAATCTCTGCCCGGTCGAATTCTATTTCCGCCACGTACTCGCACGCCAGGAGCACGATACGAGCGGCCGCCTCAAGGATATCAAAGTTCCTGCCCTCATCCTGGTCGGCGACGACGATCATTTCGTCGTGAGCGATATGTCTCATCGCGCCGGAGCGGACATTTTGGCGAAAAGCATCCCAAATGCGAAATTGGTCGTCCTGCCGGGCGAGCGGCACAGTTATTTCTACACCGAGCCAGCTCAGGTCCATGGCATCATCAGAAACTTTTTAGCGGGGCGGTAAACCGTGCTGTGACGTGCCGTGAAATCTGCAAGAACACGTGATTCGTGAAACGGGGTATTGGAGTACAGGAGTATTGGTTTTAATCCCATTACTCCAGCACTCCACCACTCCTGTACCCCAACCGATGAGGAGAAAGTCCATGGCATACAACGCTAAAGGCAGGACGAAAAACTTTCCTGTCTTCGATTGCGACAGCCACATCTATGAGCCGCCCGAGGTTTGGGACAGGTTTATACCGGAAAACCAGCGCGAGTTCGCCAAGACCCACTTTTACCGGGACGCCGACCGCCTGATATCCGTCAAGAATTCCAAGATCAGCTTTCGCAATCCGGACAAGTGGAAGTATCCGGGCGAGACCTGGCATCCGGGATTGAACAAAAAAATCATCGGCTCGGTCGAGCCCGGCACCAAGGAATGGGATGAAATCATCGGCAGAAACCGAAGCGCGCGCGATCCTCTCGTGCGTTTGCAAGATATGGATGCCGCCGGCATCGACCAGGTGATGGTCTTTCCTTCCACGTTCGTTTATCTGCCGCTGGTCGAAAACGCCGAAGCCGCGAGCATCTGTGCGCGCGCCTACAACGACTGGGTTTACGAGTATTGCAGCGCCAACCCGAAGAGGCTTTACCCTGCAGCGATTCTGCCGGTTCAGAATGTGGACTATGCCACCGAAGAGTTGCGACGCATCGCGAAATTGGGCTTCAAGGCAGGATTGGTCCGGCCGATCTTTTCCGGCACTAAATACCCGACGCTGCCCGAATACGATCCGTTATGGAAGGAGTTCGAAAATCTCGGGATCGTGCTTGGCATGCACACGTTCCCGTCACGTGGCGAGGCGATGTCGCCGGAGCTGGACCAACGCATGGGGGCCGACCGGAAACGCTTATTCGGCGATGAGGAAGTTCTGGTCTACTCGCCGGGACAGTTCGTGGCCAACATCATGCAACTAATGGGCTCCAAGCAGGCGGGCGATGCCGCTTTCGGATTTATCGCCGAGGCGATGACCTGGACCGCAGTGGTCTTGATGACCGGCTGGTTGGAGAAATTCCCCAAACTCAAAGTGGCCATCCTCGAGTCCAATTCAAGCTGGCTGCCGTTGGTTTTGGAAAAAGCCGAGACCTATCTGGACCTTTACAAACACTTGGGCGAAAAAATCGGCAACCCGCAGGAGATTTTCTATAAGAGCTGCTTCATCGCCTTCGAGAGCGACGAGGAAATGACGTTCCGACTATGGGATTTGTTCGAAAACATCGCCCTGTGGTCCTCGGATATGCCGCATCTGGATGCTTCGGACGTTTGGGAAGCGATCGATCACATGAACAAGTGGAACGTGCCCCAGGCGGTGCAGGAGAAGATGCTCGGCGGCAACGCGCGGCGGCTTTACGGCATCGAGCCGCAGCTCCTCGTCACGCAAGCGCCGGATACTTACGTACCGGTGACGATGTCGCGCTACGCCTGAATTTTCGAAACGCCGAAGTTGCGCCCGGATCGGCCGATTGGCGCTCTTGCCGCTGGGTAACGCCGGTATCACGACCGAATCGGAGGTTCTATGGAAATTGCCGACGCCCAAGAGTTTCTCAAGCACAATCATCACGGCGTGCTGGTGGCGCACAAGCGCGACGGCTCGCTGCAGATGACGCTCGTTTCACCGGTCATGGGCGCCGACGGGAAGGTCACGATCACGGCGCGCGAGAGTACGTACAAGGTCAAGAACATCAGGCGCCATCCCCAAGTCTCCTTGTTGGTCTTCGGCGAGAAGTTCAACGGCTCGAATTACATTCAGGTCGACGGCCAGGCCGAGGTGATTCCGCACCCGCAGGCGATGGACATCGTGCTCGACTGGCACCGGCAAATTCGCGGCGAGCCCGCGAATTGGGACGACATCCGGAAGAAAACTCTCACCGAAGGGCGCATTGCGATCCGGCTCACGATCGAAAGAGTAGGACCGCAAAATCGCACGCGCGGCAGTTGAGGGTTCAGCGGTTTATCGCGCGCACGGAACAAGAGGCGCCGCACGCAGCATCCAGCTCGAGGCCGATGGGATCGCCTCAGCCTGCAGAACCATTGGAGCCCTTCGGCGCTACTAGTATCACGACACTCTTCGCCGCCCCCACGCTTACGGGCGCTACATTGATCAGCTCTTGGACTGGCGCAGCGGTTTGAACGATTAAAACGACTGGAACGATTAAAACCGTGAAACTGCTGGAATTGGTCTCGGTCCGCCGAGCGTTGCAACCGTGCCGTAGGCGCTCTGGAACGACTAAACTGTGTCTTGTCAATCAGCTCTGAGCAGCTCGGACAACGTCGCGCGGTGCCTTGTCTTCCCGGAGCCCAACGAACGTGGCGCTTCGCAAATGGCCGTCGGGAGTCCACTCGGTGAACTCGATCTGAGCCACCAGTTCGGGTTGCACCCAGCGGACGTGCTTCATTTCTTCGCGGGTTAGCGCCCACGGCGTGCGTTTCCTTTCCGGCAGATTTGCGAACGGGCACTCCGCCGGTTCCAAGGCTTTGAGTTCTTTGAAAACCTCGCGGCGCACGCGCGGCACGAAGCCGTTTCGGACCTTGGCGGCAAAGTAGAGCTTGTCTTCGTCGTAGTAGCCGACGACGAGCGCGTCGAACGGCGTTCCCGCCGTGTAGCCGCCGATGACGAACTCCTCCGAGTGATTGATCTTGTATTTGACCCAGGCGCCGCTGCGTTTTCCCGGCTGGTAAGGCGAGTTTTTCCGCTTGGCGACAATCCCCTCGAAACCCAACTCACGGGCGACGCGCGCGAGATCGTCGGGATCGGCCTCGAAGTTCTCGGACAAGCGGACGTTTTGATCGGCGAAGCCGAGCGCTTCCTCGAGCAGGGCGCGCCGCTCGGTGAGTTTTAGATCGAGCAGACTGCGGCCGCGATAGATGAGCAAATCGAAGGCATAGAGGACGATGGCGCTCGCCTTGGAGCGGCGGTGCTGAAGCAGATTGAACGATGCCCGGCCGCGCTCGTCGAGCGCGACGACTTCGCCGTCGATCAGGGTATCGAGGGGAAGCGCTTCGCACGCGCGCGCAATCATCGGGAAGTCTTTGGTGAACACGTTGCCGCGGCGAGACCACAAGGTCACGCCGCGGGAGTCGTTTCCGGCGAAACAGCGGTAGCCGTCGAGCTTCACCTCATAAAGCCATTGATCCGTCGCCTGCGGCAGCTCGGCCACCGACTTTGCGAGCATGGGTTCGATAAATTTTACCGTGACTTTCGGCAACGATTCGAAATCGACGGTGGATTTTTCGCGAACCGCGGAAGGCGCTGCGTCGGTTTTCTGATTGCTGTGCCAGACCGCTTCCTTGGCTTTGGCGATTTGTTCCATGGAACGGCCGGTCAGGGCGGATGCATCGTCCTTTTTAGCGGAGAGCCGCTCCATCGAAGCGCCAGCCTTGATCAAATACCATACGTTGTCTCTGCCATCGCGGTCCTTGCCCTTGACCAGGATCCATTCTCCCTGAAGCTTTTTGCCGTGGAAGATGACGTGAACTTTACCCTGCCATGGGTTGCCGTCGATCAGCTCGTAGGTGCCGATGTCCCAGACCATCACCGTGCCGCCGCCGTATTCTCCCTTGGGAATCACGCCTTCGAAGCGCGCGTAGTCCATCGGATGATCTTCGACGGCCATGGCAAGCCGCTTCTCATGGAGATCGTAGGGCGGGCCTTTGGGCACCGCCCAAGACTTGAGCGTGCCACCCATCTCGAGGCGAAGATCGTAATGCAGGCGCCGCGCGGCATGTTTTTGGATGACGAATAGCCTGGAGTTTCCTTGAGGGCTCGACTCCGGTATCGAAGGCGGCGGTTCGGAAGTCTTGGTGAAGTCCCGCTTCCGCCGATAGGCTTCCAAAGCGCGTTCCGAGCGGGAACCGTTCGGCTCGGGCGGGCTCGTCATCAAATCCAAAAACGGCTGGGGCAAGGTCTGCTCGAGCTTTTCCAGCGGGGCGAATAGGTCGCCCGCGCTTTTAAGTCGCTTGAGCGCCGCATCGGGCTCGAAGAAAAGTCCGGCGGTGTCGCGTTTTTTGAGGGCGCGGCGCAATTCATCCCAGTTCACCGGCATCGCGACGAAAGGCCGGCCGACCTTGGCGCGCAGCGAATAGACCGCGACCGTGGATTTGTGCTCCGAGTTTTGGCTCCAATCGACGAAGACCCTCCCTTTGCGCTTGGCCTTCGCCATCTCGGAGACCACCAGTTGAGGATGCTCGTTCTCCAGCCATTGCGCGACGCTCTTGGCAAACGGTTGGGTCGCTTCGTAATTCACCGGCGCGTTCAGCGGTACGTGGAGATGAATGCCCTTGGAGCCGGAAACTTTGACAAACGATTCGAGGTCGAGCCGGTCGAGCAGGTCTTTCAGCAGGAAGGCGACTTCGCAGGACTTCAGAATGTCCGCTCCATCGCCGGGGTCGAGGTCAAAAATGACCATCGTGGGCCGATCGATGTGCGGCGCTTTGGCGAGAAAGGGATGGATTTCCAGGTTCGCCAAATTCGCCGACCAGACCAGGGTCGCCGGATCGTTGATCAAAACGTAGTTGATGACGGGGTTCTTGTGGCTGCTGCGTACCTTAAAAGTTTTTACCCAGGCCGGGGTATGGGACGGAGCCTGTTTTTCGTAGAAATGCGCGCTGCCGACCCCATCGGGAAACCGCTTCATCGTGATCGGGCGGTCTTCGATATGGGGAAGGAGGTAAGGGGCGATATTTTTGTAGTAGTCGATGACCTGGCCCTTGGTGAAGCCGGTCTCGGGGTACATGACCTTGTCGAGGTTGCTGAGGGTCAGCTCTATGCCGCCGATTTTCGTCTTCGTCGAGGCCACACTGCATTTTTACAATGTCGCCGAC
>DATBMR010000320.1:0-104598 GCA_036554745.1 Binatia bacterium | reverse complement strand
CGAAGCGATGAAATATTGCAGCGGTGAAGGTCCCTTTCCATTTCGCTTTTTGAACTTCTCATCGTCGCAGAAAACCGTATAGTCTTCTTGCTCCTCGATCTTGACTAGCGCTTCATTGAGGCGAATGATCGCGCGCTGCTGCAGGAGATAGCTGTCCGCCTCATCGGTTCGATGCTCCCGTTTCTCTTCATAGACGACCCGAAATTTTCCGAGTTCGATGGTTCCCGGAGCCGTCGGCATGGACTATTTCGCGCCGTGCAGCGCCTGGTAGATCTTCTCGGCCGTGATCGGCAGGCTTTTGATCCTCACACCGCAGGCGTCCTCGACGGCATTAGCAATGGCGGCAGCCGTCGGAATATTGGCGGTTTCACCGATCGGCATACTGTTATAAGGACCGGCACCGTGAGGCTGTTCGGTAACTGAGCTCTTGAAAGGTGGAACATCTTTCATCGTCGGGATTTTGTATTCACCAAAGTGAGTCGTCGCCACTTTGCCATCGTTCACGATCAATTCTTCCATCAACGAGTAACCGATACCCGTCATGGTGGCGCCCTCGATCTGACCCTGGTGCATTAACGGATTGAGCACAGTACCGGTATTGTGTGTTGAGGTGAATTTTTTAAGATCGAGCTGACCGGTTTCCGGGTCGACCTCGACTTCTGCGACCTGAACGCACATGGATGCGGCGTGGATCTTGCTGGTGTCGTTGAATGTTCCTTCGGCCGTGATCGGCGATCCCTTCGCCTTGACGAGCTCGCCATAGGTCAACCGCCGCTCCATGCGAGGATGCAACACGGCGCCCTTGGCCAGCGTAATTTGATCCGCCGGCACGCCCATTTGGCTTGCTGCCGCTTGCTTGATCGCATCGACGGCCTTGAGCGCCGCCTCGTAGCCCGCATTGCCATAAACGCGAGTCGCGCGGCTGCCGCCTACGCCGGTGTCTTTCTTACCGTGCTGGGTATCCAACCGGTCGATGCGAATTTGACTCAAGGGAATTTTTAACTCCTCCGCGACGATCTCGCTCAAGATCGTGTAAGTCCCCGCGCCTTGATCCGCCATCGCCGATGAAATCGTCACTATACTGTCCTTGCCGATGGAGATCGCCACCGTCCCCACGCCGCCCGCCGGTGTCCATTGTACCAGTGCGATGCCGCGGCCGACGTTTTTCGGCTTTGGCCTTTGGTAGCCGGAGTCCTCCAGGGCCTTTTTTAGCGTCTCGTCGGTTTTGATGTAACTAAATTCTTCGCCGGTCGGATCGATGTCTCCGTCGTGCATAAAATTCTTCTGACGAAATTGGATTGGATTCATCCCCAGCCGTTTCGCGACCAAATCCATCTGGCTTTCGTTGGCGAAGATTCCTTGCGGGTCCCCGGGCGAACGCATGTGACCGCACGGAATCTTATTCGTGTAAACCATGTGTTCTTCGATGAACACATGAGGAATCTTGTACGGGCCGGCCGAAAGGTGCGGCCCATTGAGAAAGGCATTGGGCTTAAAGGCGCCATAAGCGCCGCTGTCGAAGATGAAGTTCATATGATGCGCCACGAGCGTGCCGTCTTTTTTTACCCCGGTTTTGACATGGATGATCGAAGCATGACGCGGATTGCCGGCGACGAATTCTTCCTCATAGTCCATCACCAACTTGACCGGACGGCCGGCTTTTTTTGACAACAAATAAACCACGGCAAGATCCATGAAATCGCCCTTGCCGCCAAAATCGCCGCCGATATAGACCGGATTGAAATTGAACTTTTCCTGCGGCAGCTGGAGCGCGTTGCCGACCTGCTCGCGCACGCCGTAAGGAACCTTGCTGCAGGACCAAAACTCGGCCGAGCCATCGGCTGACGCACTGACGACACAGGAATGAGGCTCGATATAGCTCTGATGCACCACCGGAGTCGTAAAGGTATTTTCGACGATGATGTCCGCCTGACGAAAGCCCGTTTCCAAATCGCCTTTGCCCCACGTGAAATAAACAAAATCGTTGGTCGGGTCCTTGAGGGGCTTGGGCAGTCCTTTGTAGGTCGTCACCTCAGGGTGAATCAGCTTCGCGTTTGGCTTGAGCGCTTCGACCGGGTCGAGCAACGGCTCGGTTTCTTCGTACTCAACTTCGATCAAGTTGATGGCCTCTTCGGCGATCTCCTCGCTTTCCGCCGCGACGGCGGCGATTTTTTCACCAATGAATCTGACCTCGCCGTCGGCAAGGATCGGCATGTCGTAAAGGCGCCGGCCGATCTTCAGCCCGCTGCAATCTTCACCGGTGACGATCGCATACACACTAGGAAGGGCCGATGCTTTCGCGGTGTCGATGCGCTTGATCTTTCCCGACGCAATCGGGCTTCGCAGCAATTTTCCCCACGCCATTCCTGGTAAGGTAACGTCCACCGCATACCGCGCCGCGCCGCTAACTTTGGTTTCGCCCTCCACCCTCGGCGTCGGATTGCCTACCACCTGTTTTGATGATGCCATCGCAAGACCTCCTGCCACTTACAAAATAGTTGCCTTATCTCGATGTCGACTTCGCATCCATCGCAATTCGCCTGTTTCGGAGCATGCGGCTATTTGCCCTCATGGGCGGCGGCATGGACGAAAATAAACACGAAATGAAAAGGGAAATCAGGGCCGCCGCCAAATTAACCTAAGGCCGCTACAAATTCAACAAATTGCTCCGCGCTCGGCGCAAAAGTAGACATCGATTAGGAATTCCGTGAGCGGGATGTTTGGTGGGTCACTCCGCCTCGTGCGAACTTGATCAGATCGCCCGAAGCGGAGCTTTCATCTGGCTCCCCGGGAGGGACTCGAACCCCCGACCAATTGGTTAACAGCCAACTGCTCTACCGACTGAGCTACCGGGGAAACTGGTTTTAAACTTTTCCTTCTATCCCAATGGTAGGTTTTTTCTAGGTTTGCCACATCCAAACATTGATGCGGGGACTAATCTGGGATTCTCATCAAGCCATTGCCTACCGCGTCCTCACTTCAAAAATTTTTCTCGCTGCCTTGCCGTTCTGGAATCACTGAACTGCTCGTAGTGGATAAGCTTCAGCGGTCTATTGTAACGCGTCCATCGAGTAGCGCCGCATTGTGCTCCGTAAGCTTCTCCGTTGGTGTCTTACCGCTGTAGCCCACATATCGCTTATTGCTGCCCAAGCTACGTAAGACATAAACGTAGAAAACCTTATCATTTGTGGGCAGGCTCATCGCTCTACAGCTCCCTGCCGACCGTATGAGCTTCAGCTAAAGCTGATCAGCCTTTGGCTGAACCGGCGAAACAATCTACAAACGCATCTCTTCTAACACACACGAGCCGGAATTTCTACATTACCCAAGTCCCAAGCTCTTCAGCTCCTCACGCATCCTTGCATGATGTGTGGCCCGCCAGTAGATGCGACCGCAGGTCGAACATGAAACAAAGTTTTCTTGAGTCAAAAAGACATAAGGGGGCACAAGCCGCTGCACCGTCTCTTTCGCCTTCGGCTGGAGCACGGTGTTGCATTCCAGGCACCGGCTAAACAGCTTTTCATCGACGATTTTCAATCCGCAGGCGCGGACGACTTGAAGTAGCTGGTCGCGATAATGATCACTTTCGATGAACAGAAACGCCGGCGGTTGCTTTTGCCGCAAGCTGCGGTCACGCGTAAGGATTAGACGATCCTCCGTGCGAGCCGCCCGCAGCAATCCATAGCCGGACAGATGCGGCCCGTAGATGACATCCTGACCGACGATGCGCAGCCACGTGACGAGCCGCCCGAGCATGCGATCGGCGGCGAATTTCCCATTCGTGCTTGCCATTAAGTTACCATTTTGATTGATCGGGCCGGGCTAAGCCTTTACCATATACTTCCTACGACATGCTTGTGAAGCGATCCATCGGCGTAGCTATCGTGCTCTTTTGGTGCGTGATGAATTTTCTATTCATCCGGCGCCAAACCGACGCCCCCCCTCCCGTCATCACGCTGCGCGGCACGGAAAAAATTACCGACAAAGTCGAGGAGTGGTGGGGCGTCTTCTATCGCGGCGAAAAGATCGGTTATGCCACACAAACCATCACGCCCAAGACAAATGGCTATCGGCTTTCCGACCAATCGGTGCTGCATCTCAACTTGCTCGGCACCATTCAGCCGGCCATGACCCGCCTCGAAATGGAGGCCGACCAAGAATGGATCCTCGAGAAATTCGATTTTGAGCTGCGCTCCCAGCAAATTCGCTTTTCTGCCCGCGGCGAAGTCAATGACGGGAAACTGCATTTGGCGATCGATTCCGCCGGCCACAGGTCAACACGCGATCTTAGATTAACTCAGGCACCTTATCTGCTCGCCGCGCTGAAACCCTACGTTGTGACCCAACACTTGGAAACAGGTAAAAAATTACTGTTTTCCACCTTTGACCCATCGACGCTCTCGCAGCAAGTCACCACCGTCGTCATCGAAGGTCGTGAGCGAATCCACGTCGGCGATCGCGTGGAGCCGGCAATCCGGCTGCGCCAAAGCTTTCGAGGCATCTCGGTCGTTTCCTGGGTCGATGGCCACGGGCGCACTTTAAGAGAGGAATCTCCCGCGGGCCTGTCGCTTATGCGCCAGGCCGCGCAAGAAGCAAAAAATATTGCCGGACGAGCCGTGACCCTGGACATCGTGGCGCAAACCGCCATCCCCCTCGAGAAGCCGCTTGAGAACCCGCAACGCAGGGACACCATACGTTTCAAACTGGCGGGTGTGAATTTGACGAATTTTCCACTGCACGGCGGACGCCAGAAATTGGTCGATGACCGACTCGAAATTCGGCTGGAAGACATCAAACGGCTCAATGTACCGGAGATTCCCGTGCGGAGAACTCACCTACTGTCATATTTGCAGCCCACAGCGTTTCTGCAGAGCGATCACCCGGACATTCGAACGCTAACGGCAAAAATCGTCGGTCGTGAGACCAACGGTTATCGAGCTGCTATCAAAATTAAGAATTGGGTTCATCGCGAGATCGCCAAAGAACCGACCGTAAGCATTCCCAACGCCCTCGAAGTGCTCAAGGCCAGAAAAGGCGATTGCAACGAACACACCGTACTATTCAATGCCCTCGCTCGCGCCGCTGGCATCCCCGCCAAAACCGTGGTGGGCGTGGTTTACTTACGCGGCGCTTTTTATTATCACGCGTGGTCGGAGATCTGGCTCGGTGAATGGATTTCACTGGATCCCGTGTTGAACCAGTTTCCCGCCGACGTAACCCATATCAAATTTCTCGAAGGCGAAATCGACCGTCAGATCGACCTACTGCAACTGATTGGCAATTTAAAAGTCGAAGTCATCTAAAAACCCAACGAGCGCACGAGCTATTGGCTCCTCCGACAGTCGCAAATCCAAAATCTAAAATGAAATGATTCAGCTCATCAACCTCAGCAAGCATTACGGCAAGGTCGCCGCTGTCGAGGCCCTCAGTCTCGAAGTCCCGCGCGGCCAGATCTTTGGTTTTCTCGGTCCTAATGGCGCCGGTAAAACAACCACCATCCGCGTCATGATGGGAATCTTGAAAGCGACCGCAGGGAGAGTTTTGCTGGACGGCCACGATGTCGTGACTGCCGCGCAACAAGCCAAGGCGATCGCGGGCTTCATTCCCGATCGGCCGTTTATCTACGAGAAGCTCAGCGGCGCTGAGTTTTTGGAATTTGTCGGCAAACTGCATCGCATCGAAGGCGAGAATCTTAGTCAGCGGATCAGGGAGCTTTTAGAGTATCTGGAACTGAGCCATTGGAAAGACGAGTTGGTGGAAAGCTATTCTCACGGTATGAAACAGCGGCTGGTGGTTTGCGCCGCGCTCATCCATAAACCGCGCATCCTGGTGGTCGACGAGCCAATGGTCGGCATGGATCCCAAAGGGGCGAGAACCATTAAAGACCTGTTTTGCGCGCTGGCCAAAAACGGTACCACGGTCTTCCTTTCAACTCACAGCATCAGCGTCGCCGAGGAAATCTGTCATCGGATCGGTATCATTCAAAAAGGCCGGCTTATCGCCTGCGGCACTATGAGCGAGCTTCACCAGCGCGGCACCGGGCATCACGGCAATCTCGAAAGCGTCTTCCTCGAGCTTACCCGGCAGCAGGAAGGCCAATCCGTCGCGGCAGGGCACGCCGGATGAACTCCGTAACGTTATTGCTCTCACCGTTGTGGCTGTCGTGGAAGAATGGTTTTCTCCGCGGCGGCGGGTCATGGCCGCGCCGGCTCATCCTCGCCGCACTGGCAGGCGGTTTTTGGCTCGCCACATTTCTGATCATCCGCCGGGTCTTGCATTACTTCGAGACTGTTTTTGATCTCGGTCCAGGCTTGGCCTATCAACTGCTGCTAATCATCCTGCTCACCTTCTTATCCCTGCTTCTGTTCAGCAATCTGATCGCTTCACTCTCCACCTTTTTTCTTGCGCGCGATTTGGAATTGCTCCATGCCGCGCCGCTGTCGCCAGAGTCGTTTTTTTACGCCCGCCTCATCAACACGACCATCAATTCCTCCTGGATGGTGTTGTTCTTTAGTTTGCCGATCTTTGCGGCTTACGGCTCCGTCTTCGGGGGTGGCTGGGTGCTCTATCTATGGGTGGCTCTCATTCTGCCTTTGTTCCTGGTGATCCCAGCGGCGATCAGCATCTTGATCACCCACTTACTGGTTTATTTTCTGCCGGCCAAAAGGATCCGGGACATACTCTTCTTCATGGGCCTGTTCGCGTTTATTGTCATGTATTTCCTGTTGCGCATGTCGCAGCCGGAACGCCTGGTTCAACCGGAATCCTTCGGCAACTTCATGCAATTTTTGCGGGCCATGGAAACTCCGTCGTCGCCTTATCTGCCGAGCAGCTGGAGTGCCGAGATCCTCGCCGCGACTCTGTTTAGCCGCGACACCGAGCAGGGCTTTTTTTTCGCGCTGCTCGCGAGTTATGCGCTGTTCCTTCCCTTGGCGACGTCGTGGGCCTGCGGCGCAATCTACTTCGACGGCTGGTCCAAAGCGCAGGAATCCCGTCAAGGCAGGCGCAAGCTCGTCTGGTTCGACCATGTTCTCAACCAGTCTACGCGGCTGCTGCCGCCGCCAACTCGCGCCATCATCATCAAGGACATCAAGACATTCTTGCGCGACACAACCCAATGGTCGCAGCTCTTCCTTCTGCTCGCCCTGGTCGTAGTATACCTTTACAACTTCAAAGTCCTGCCGCTCGACCGTTCACCCATGCCCGCGGGAACGATTCGCACCGTTGTCTCCTTCGCCAACCTCGCGCTCGCCGGATTCGTCTTGAGCGCCGTTGCCGTCCGTTTCGCTTTTCCGGCGATTAGCTTAGAAGGCAAAGCCTTCTGGATTTTGCAAAGCTCGCCGATTTCGTTGCGTGCGCTGTTATGGAGCAAATTCTGGCTGATTACCGGGCCGCTGCTCGCGCTTGGCGTGGTACTCGTTTTCTTTAGTAACCTACTGCTGCAAGTCCCGTCCTGGATGATGGCGCTCTCGCTGATCACCATATCCTTGATGACCTTCGGCATCGTCGCCATTGGCATCGGTTTCGGTGCGCTCTACCCGAACTTCAATTTCGACAACGCCGCAGAAATCCCGACCAGTTTCGGCGGCGCGGTTTCGATGATCGTGAGCATCTCGTTCATTGCCGTCGTCGTCATGATCGAAGCCTGGCCGATTTACCAGCTCGCCGTCGCTACCCTGCGGCCTGGCCGCGCAATGGGGCCGACCATTGGGCTCATTCTACCCTCTGTGACGATTGTTGCGGCGTTGACAGTGGCCGTGGTAGCGCTCTCCTTACGATCCGGCATTCGCCGGCTCGAGCAGCTAAGAGATTAGACGATCGCAGCGGAGGCACGCATGAATTTAATTCACACGCTCTATCAACCTCCCGGCACGGGCCCGTTCCCGACGGTCTTGACGCTGCATGGCCGTGGTGCCAATGCCTTCGACTTGCTCGGTCTGGCGCCTTACCTCTCTAGCGGACGATTCATGATGATCTGCCCGCAGGGTCCGCTCGAAACCCCGATCGGCCCCGGCGCCGTCGGCTACTCTTGGTACCCCATGACGACGGACGGTCCGCCAGATGTCGATGCGATATTGAGCTCACGGGAAAAACTGGCGGCGTTTCTCGACGAATGCATGGGACGGTACCCGATCGAACGCAAAAAACTAGCTGTGCTCGGCTTTAGCCAAGGCGGCGTCATGGCTTACAGCTTGGCCTTGGCAACCCCCGAGCGCTTTTCCGTGCTCGCAGTCTTGAGCAGTTGGTTGCCCAAAGAATTGCTGGAACGCCTGAACGTCAAAGCCAGCGTGCAATCATTGCCGACGTTGGTGCAGCACGGCACCGAGGACTCGCTGATCCAGGTTGAGCGCGCGAGAACTTCAGTCGAGATGCTGCGCCAATTGCGCCTGCCGCTCACATACCGAGAATACGAGATGGGACATGAAATCAGGCCGGAAAGCCTTACCGAATTATCGACGTGGCTTTCCGAGAAGCTATAACTGACATCGAATCGGCATAACGGGCTTTCAATTAAGAGCCAATGACCATTTCCGACAATCTTGTGCCTCTACGGAAACAAATCCAAGGGAAAACTACCTGGCGCGTTAGCCCATCCAGCCGAATGTCAGCCCGCTGTTTTAGAGCAATCTGACCCTCGGCGGCAGCGGCGCGCGTTCTCGGGCTAAGGTTTATTGCACTATCAGAGAGGCAACTCGCATCGCCGTGAGTCGCACGACATTGATCTCTGCCCCTGTTGCGACGGGCGAGCCATTATCGTTGCGGCACACCATCGAAACCCGTCCCCCAGAAGGCAGCTCGGCAACCGACGTCAACGAGAGAGTTCCGGACGAGATGTTGGTGCCGCTCACAAACGGCTGAAGCGCCAGCACGCCGAAATCGAACGTGCCTCCCGCTCCTCCCGCTACCGAATCAAACGCTCCTCCTGACACTATGGTGCAGATTATAGGTGCACTCACGCCGGCAACGTTGTCTACAAGCGCGTAAGCATTCACCACATAACTACCCGGAGCGACTTGTAACTCGGCGATAGTCGTATCTGTGGAGGTCAAATCTATGCTTCTTCTGGAGAATGTGTACGCTTCGTTAAGGGACTGCGCCAATACCCTATCAGCGCCCCCCAATACGCCAATGACCAGTAGCACCGTCAGCAGAGGCAATATTCGTTTCATCTGTCTTCCTCCTCTTGTGCCGCAGAACTTTGGGATCGATGGTCGTCACTCTACGATTTTGTGAACATTGTCATAGCTCATTCAAGGCCCTCAAAAAAAATTAACCCAGTTGGGAACAGAACAAGTCCTCGTGCAGAATCCCATGCAACCCGGCAAAACCGCTTTGCCCGCCGCCATCATTAGCTTCATAGCATGGCGAGCCGCAGCAATTTTAAAACGAGCTAAACAAAAGCGACTTGCGATAACGCAAGCTCTCTAAAGGTTTAATTAAAGCAAGGAATGGGGCGATTAGCCGAAATGTCTTGGTTACAGAAAAACGTAGGGGCGACCACTCGGTCGCCCCCAGTGAAGGAAGTCTGTGCCCAAATTAGGCGCGCATGTAACTCATGTCTTTGGCCATCGCTTCGAGCCGGGCGATGCGCTCTTCCATGGCCGGGTGAGTGCTGAAGAGAGACGCCAAACCGCCGCCCGTCAATGGGTTGACGATGAACATATGGGCGGTTGAGCTCGCCGTGGCCTCGCTCACCTGCAGAGGAATATTTTGGGCTCCTGTGTGGAGTTTGCGCAGCGCGCTTGCCAGCGCCAGCGGATCTCCGGTTACCTTAGCGCCGCTCGCGTCAGCCATGTATTCGCGCGAGCGCGACACGGCCATCTGAATCAACATAGCCGCCAAGGGCGCGACGATCATCATGAATAAGAGGCCAAAGATATTGTTGCCCCCGCCCTCTTCACGGTCGCGGCTACCGCCGCCGAAGATCGCTGCCCACTGCGCCATGTAAGCGAGATAGCTGATCGCGCCCGCAAGAGTCGCGGCGATAGTGCTCACCAGGATGTCGCGATTTTTGACGTGGCTCAGCTCATGACCCAAAACGCCTGCGAGCTCTCGCTTGTTGAGGATACGCCGAATCCCGTAAGTGACCGCTACCGCCGCATTCGCTGGGTTTCGACCTGTGGCAAACGCATTCGGTGTCTCTTCGGGTATGACGTAGACTTTCGGCATAGGCAAACCTGCCCTGGCTGCCAAGTCTTGAACCAAGCCGTGAAGCTCCGGGTCTTCGTTTGCGGTCACTTCTTGCCCACCGTACATTTTGAGGACGATTTTGTCGCTAAACCAGTAACTGAAAAAGTTCATGACGCCGGCCATGACCAGCGCGATCACGGCGCCGTTGGGACCGCCAACCATATGGCCAATCCACACCACTAGCGCGGTTAGCAGCGCCAACAGAATCGTGGTACGTAGACCGTTCATGTTATCCCCCTTTTGTGAGGCATCCTAGGACTATGAGGTATCCTATGAATCAACAAGCTTATGTCAAGCTGCCTGTTATTTTAGACAAGCTCAATTTGCGTACGGATCTCGCTAAAATCAAGAGTAGTATAGCCGGCCCCGACGAATAGGCAAACTCGCTTTACGGCCGGACAGGAGGCCTTAAACATGCATGTTGGAGTGATCTTTCCACAGACCGAAATCGGCAACGATCCCGGCGCGATTAAGGACTACGCTCAGGTGGCCGAACAGTTAGGTTTTCGCCACATCCTTGCGTATGATCATGTCATTGGCGCCAATCCTGCCACGCGGCCAGGCTGGCGTCCCCCTTATACTTATTTAGACCCTTTCCACGAACCATTGGTTCTGTTTGGTTACCTCGCCGGCCTTACCAAACAAGTGGAGCTCGTCAGCGGCGTGCTAATCTTGCCCCAACGCCAAACCGTGCTCGTTGCAAAGCAGGCCGCGGCGGTCGATGTTTTAAGCGGCGGCCGGCTACGTTTGGGTATCGGCATTGGCTGGAATCCCGTGGAGTACGAAGCGCTTGGCGCAGACTTCGAAAACCGCGGGCTCCGCTCCGAGGAACAGGTCGAGGTCCTGCGCAAGCTGTTGAGCCAGGAATTGGTGACGTGCAACGGGCGCTGGCACACGATCACCGACGCCGGCATCAATCCGTTGCCGGTGCGGCGGCCGATTCCGATTTGGTTCGGCGGCAGTGCCGATCGGGTGCTTCGCCGGCTTGCGAAACTGGGGGACGGCTGGTTTCCACTGGTCGCGCCGGACGAAAAATGTCGTGCGATGATCGACAAGATCCGTAACTACGCAAGAGAATTCGGCCGCGATCCCGACGCCATCGGGATTGAGGGACGCATCCATTACGGTCGGGGCTCTGCGGAAGCTTGGCTGAATGATCTGGAAGCTTGGAAGAAGCTCGGCGCCGGTTACATCAGTTTCAACACCATGAAGGCGGGCCTTACCGATCCGGTGGCGCACATCGACGCAATCCGGCGCTTCCAGGCCGCCACTTCGGGAGCATGGTAACTACCAAGCCATCCAGCGCATCGAGTGGAGCAGACGCATTGAACCGGTAGCAGCGGTTGTCCCTTTGCCGAAGGCTTCCCCGGGACAAGTTATTGATCACGCCCCGATGATCCGCATGTCCAATTATTAGATTCTCAATGCTCCGCTGCAAAGCGCTCAGCGCCTCGCTCATTGAGCCAGGCGCGTAACGCCTGAAACGGCTCGCTTTTGCTTGCAACGGCTTGGCGCAGCGCTTCAACCGTCCGAGCGAGATTGCGCTCACACGTTTCATAAAGCGACTCGAACACCTCGAAGTCTTTGAGATAGACAATGTAGTGCATGAGCACTGCGTTGTTGAGCGGCTGCTGACTGAAGCCGCGAAAACGATGCGTCGGCCGGCCACGGACGCGGCGTGCCCATTCGGCCTTGCTGCGCGCGAAGACTTCTTCGCGCAGGCGCAGTTTGTCCGCACGCGCAAGATCGCTCTGGTAAAGACCGTCCAGCACGCGCTCAAGTTCGGCGATAAAGCCGGCGAATTCCCGTTCTTCCTGCCATAGCTGCAGCGCGCGCCGATGCTCGACGCTGTTTTCGCCAAAATGTTCACGGAAAAATTCGATTGCAGCACGATGACCGACAAAGTTAGCCGAGCTTTCATTGAAGGCACCGGCCCCTTTGACGTACAGTGTGTTGTGGAACAGCTCGTGAAAGACAGTTCCCCCCAGCAGTACCTTATCGTACTTGAGCAGATGAGACAGCAGCGGATCGTCGAACCACCCGAGGGTGCTAAAGGCCGCCGCAGTACGAAGGTTCGTATCATAATCGGCGGCTTTGAGCCGTTCGATTTCCGCCTGGGCGGCTTCTTTGGAGAAAAACCCCTTGTAGGGCACGCTACCGACGATCAAGAACCACCAGGTGTACGGCGTCAGCTCGGTTTTGGGCGCCGCCATCACGATATAAGTGAGATCCGGCCGGTCGACGTAGGAGTAACTGGCGTAGCTGCCGCCGACGTTGAATTTGAGCACGTCTCGCGCATACTCGCGCACCGCCAAAACCATGCGTAGTTTTTCTTGGGTGTCGACCGTCAGCTCCGGGTTCTCGATCATGCCTGCGATCGGCTCGCGCCGCCAGAGAATTTTTCCCTCCTCGTACGCCGCCCGCATCACGTATAGCGGTGAGCAGCCGGGTAGCATCGTGCCGATGATTAATAGCGCAGTGCCGGCCGCTCCCACCCGTTTGATACCGCCACGCAAGAGCGACGCTTGCAAAAGCGCAGACCGGGATCGGCCGTCAGCCCAATTAGACAAGAATCTTGGTGGAATTCTCATGAGTTGCTGTTTTTAACTCCTCGCGTTCGTACTGCAATTGGTAGAGCCGGTAATAGATGCCCCCTCTCTCCATCAACTCCGCGTGCGAGCCCACTTCGCGGACTTCGCCGTGATGCAGCACGATGATGCGGTCGGCATTGCGGATGGTCGAGAGCCGGTGGGCGATCAACAAACAGGTGCGGTCGCGCATGACTTTTTCAAGGGCGTCTTGAATCAACGCCTCAGTTTCCGAATCGATGCTCGAGGTCGCCTCGTCCATGACCAGAATTGCCGGCTGGTAAACCAACACGCGAGCCAGCGCCAGCAACTGACGCTGGCCGGCCGAAAAGTTGCTGCCGCGCTCGCGCACGTGGGCGGTATAACCGTCGGGCAGCCGGCGAATGACCTCATCGACGTTGGCGATTCGTGCCGCCGCTTGGATACGTTCGAGCGGCACGGTCGGATTGCCGAGCGCGAGGTTGGCCCGCACATCGCCGGAGAACAAAAAAACATCCTGCAATACGACGCCAATATGGCGCCGGAGCGCCCGCAGGTCCCACTGGCGCACATCAATGCCGCTGACTTTTATCGCCCCGCGTTCGATGTCATAAGAACGATTCAGCAATTTGATTGTTGTGGTCTTTCCCGAGCCGGTGGCGCCGACCACGGCGACTTTTTCTCCAGGTTCGATGCGAAACGAAACCCCCTTCAGTACGGGGGCATCCGCTTTGTAGCGAAACCAGACATTATCGAAAATCACCTCGCCGCGGAACGGCTTCGGTACCCGCGCAGAGACCGGACTCCGAATGTCGATCGAAGAATCGAGCAGCTGAAAGATCCTCTCGGCCGAGGCCATCGCCGACTGCATGACAGCGTACTTCTGGCTAAAATCGCGCAGCGGCACGAAGAAGCGGTGCAGGTACTCCTTGAAGGCGACCAAAGTGCCGATGCCGACGGCACCGTGCAGCACCTCGCCGCCGCCATACCATAGCAACAAGCCCACGCTCACCGCGCCGGCTGCTTCGACCATGGAGTAAAGCGCCGCTTCATAGAGATTCGACAAATGGTAGGCCTCGCGGTGATCGGCGTTAAGACGGTCGAACTCGCGATACGTTTTCTCTTCGCGGGCAAACAACTGGATCACCGACATGCCGGAAATCGCCTCGCCCAAATAGGCATTGATACGCGCGATACGCTCGCGAATCTGGCGATAAGTCCGGCGCGCCTTGACGCGGAAAAAATTGATCGCCAGCGCCATCGGTGGGATCAAAGCCAGCGAGACCAGCGCCAGCCCAACGTGCAGGTAAAACATAATGCCGACGATCCAGATCACCATGATGAAATCGGCAATCAGGGTCACCACGCCGGAGGAAAACATTTCCTGAAGCACATCCACGTCCGTGGTCATTCGCGTCACGAGACGGCCCACGGGGTTGCGATCGAAATAACTCATCGGCAGCTTCTGCACGTGCGAGAAGATCGCCACACGCAGGTCGGCGAGGCAGCGCTGGGCCACAAGCATGGCCAGGTAGTAGTGGGCGAACGCGGCGACCGTTTCGCCGACCAGCGCGCCAAAAAAAAGCAGCATGATGTTCTGCAAGCCCCACAGGTCTTTGCCGGCGATATACTGATCGATACCGACTTTCATCAAATACGGCTGCGCCAAACCTAAGGCTTGCTGCAGCGGAAGCAGTAGCAGGCTAAGCAGGAACAATCGCTTGTAGGGCCGAATGAATTGCCAAAGACGCTGGATCAGCCTGAAATCGTAGGCCTTGCCGAGAATTTCTTCTTGCTGGGAAGCTTGCGCCATCTAGATCTGTTCCAATTCCTCGCTCAACCGCTGCTGGTGATAAAGCTCGGCGTAGACTCCGCCGCGCCTCACCAAATCATCGTGGCTGCCACGCTCGATGATCCTGCCCTCATCAAGCACGAGGATTTCGTCCGCTTCCTTGACCGCGGAAATTCGGTGGGAAATGATCAGGCAAGTCTTTTCCTTGAGAATGGCGCGCAGCTCGTGCAGAATTTCGGCCTCGGTTTGCGCGTCGACGCTGGAAAGGCAGTCGTCGAGAATGAGCACCGGCGGATCGGTGATGAGCGCGCGCGCCACTGTCGCGCGCTGTTTTTGACCGCCGGAAAGCGTCACGCCGCGCTCGCCGACCACCGTGTCCAGACCCTGGGGAAATATCGCGACGTCGCGGTCGAGGTTGGCGATTTTAATGGCCCGGGCGATCTCTTGGGCGCTGCAGTCATCGCGTCCGAATGTCAGGTTGTTTTTGAGAGTCGTGGAAAAGAGAAACGGTTCCTGCGGCACGTAGCCGATCGTCTTGCGTAAATCGGCGAGCGAGATTTCGCGGATATCCCGGCCGTCCATGAGAACTGCGCCGCTCGAAACATCGAAGAGCCGCGGCACCAATTGGGCAAGCGTGCTCTTGCCCGAACCGACGCGACCGACCAGGCCGACCGAGCGGCCGACGGGCAGTTCGAAATTGACCTCTTCGAGCGCAACGTGACCGTTACGCTGCCGCTCGTAGGCAAAGGAAACGTCGCGAAACTCAATGCCCTGCCGTAGCGCGCCGACGCTCGCGCACGCCGGCTGGTCGACGATCTCCGGCTTGCGCTCGAGAATTTCCTCCAGCCGGCGCATCGCCGCTCGGCCGCGCTCCACCAGTGAAAGCATCCATCCGAAGGCGGCTGTTGGCCACGCCAAGACGTTCAGGTAAGCGATAAAAGCAACGATGTCCGCCACCAGCAGATCGCCGCGTAGCACGCGCACGCCGCCGTACCAGATGACGATCAGCACCGTCAAACCGTTGATGCCCTGCATGATCGGATTGACGATGCCGCGCATCTTGGCCATTTCCATGCTTTTGACTTCGTAGTCTTTGTTGAGGCCAATGAATTGTTGGGTTTGAAAATCTTCCTGCGCGTACGCTTTGACGACATGCATGCCGCTTAAGTTTTCCTGCACGTGACTGCTGAGCACCGACATCTGCTGCTGCACTTCGAGCGAGGTCCGTAGGATCCGGCCGCGAAACTTTCGCGCCGCATACATCAGCAAAGGAAATGGCGCCAACGCAGCCAAAGTCATGCGCACGTCCATCGACAGCATCAAGGCGACCGCGTAGACGTAGTAGAGCGGCGCATTGACGAAGTTGAGGATGCCCGGCCCGAGCATGACGCGCACCGCGGAGATGTCGTTGATGACTCTCGACATCAGATCACCGGTGCGTTGCGTTTGATAGTAACCCGGTGACAGCTTTTGCAGGTGCGCGAACAAATCGTTGCGCAAATCATATTCCACGTTGCGCCCGGCATTGAAAATCAGCGCGCGTGAATAGGTGCGGACAATACCCTGCAAAAGCGCCGCGCCGATGATCAGCATGGCGTAGTAGCTCACGTCGTTGATCGAGCCGCCATGCTCGATGATGCGCACAGCTTCTCGGATCCACCAGGGGATCCACATCACGAGCGTCGCGGTCCCAAGCAGGCACACGCCGCCGAGCAAATACTGGCGCCAATAACGCCGCGCATAGGTCAACATTCGTGTCATGTATCGAAATAGAATACTCTACGGTGTTTCGCGCCGCAACAAATGCTTATCGCGTCAAGTATCGGAACTCATAAGCGGAAGCGTTGCTGCAGATCGTTCGAAGACCGGATTGGTCGCCCGCACGGCGCTTGAAATTGCCCTTACTTGACAATCCCGCTAGGCTCCCTAATAAAAAATAGATGCAAACCAACCAGAGTCGCCGCCAGGACCTTCGCAACATCGCGATCATCGCCCACGTCGATCACGGCAAAACTACGCTAGTCGATGCCATGCTGCGCCAGAGTGGCATATTTCGCGCCAACGAACGGGTCGCCGAGCGCGTCATGGACTCCATGGAATTGGAGCGCGAGCGCGGCATCACGATCATGGCGAAGAACACGACCATTGGTTACCGCGATGTGAAAATCAATATCGTCGATACCCCCGGCCATGCCGACTTCGGCGGCGAGGTCGAGCGTACGCTCGCCATGGTTGACGGCGTCATGTTGCTCGTCGACGCCTCCGAAGGGCCGCTACCGCAAACCCGCTTCGTGCTGAAAAAGGCGCTGGAGGCGCGGCTGCCACCGATCGTGTGCATCAACAAGATCGACCGGCCCGACGCGCGCGTGGCCGCTGTGCTTGACGAAATTTACGATCTCTTCATCGATCTCGACGCCAGCGAAGAGCAATTGGATTTTCCGATTGTCTATACTAACGCCCGCGCGGGGACGGCGACGCGTGATCTCAAAACGCCGGGCGAAGATTTACAGCCGCTGTTCGATTTGATCGTCGAAACGCTGCCGGGTCCGGCCTTCGATCCCGCTGCGCCAACGCAATTTCAAGCAAACAATCTTGACTACAACGACTACGTCGGCCGCCTCGCGATCGGTCGCTTGAAGAACGGCCGGCTCACCTCCGGGCAGTACGTGCTTTGCCGAGCCGACGGCACGCAGCAGCCCGTCAAAATCACCCAGGTCTTCGGCTGGCAGGGTCTCAAACGGATCGAAATCGATACGGCGAACGCAGGCGACATCATCGCCCTCGCCGGAATCGACGATATCGGCATCGGCGATACAGTCGCCGACCGGGAATCCCCCAAACCGCTTCCGGCGCTCCGTATCGACGAGCCGACAATTGCCATGGTCTTTAGCGCGAACAACTCGCCGTGGGCGGGTCGGGAAGGCGAGTTCGTCACTTCGCGCAAGCTACGCGAACGGCTCTTTCTGGAGGAGAAGAGAAACGTCAGCCTGCGCATTGCGGAAACCGACCAACCCGATGCCTTTCAAGCGACCGGAAGAGGGGAATTTCAGCTGGCGATCATCATCGAGACCATGCGCCGCGAAGGTTACGAGCTCATGGTTTCGAAACCAACCGTGGTGACGCGCGAGATCAACGGCAAGCTGCAAGAGCCGGTGGAACTGCTCGTGATCGACATTCCCGAAGAATTTATCGGTGTGGTCTCGCAACTCCTCGCCGTGCGCAAGGGCAAGATGACCAAGATGATTCATGCCGGCTCGAGCCGCGTGCGCCTGGAATTCAGCGTGCCGTCGCGCGGTTTGATCGGGTTTCGTTCGCGCTTTCTCACCGACACGCGCGGCAGCGGCATCATGAACGCGCTGTTTGATGGCTGGG
Source organism: Binatia bacterium (assembly GCA_036554745.1). GTDB lineage: Bacteria > Desulfobacterota > Binatia > UBA9968 > UBA9968 > DP-20. Next base: position 86,676 of record DATBMR010000320.1, on the reverse strand, counting down.
CGCCGTGGCATGGCCCGATCCAATCTCGCAGTAATGGCGCCATGGTCGCCGATCGCGAAGGGCCCAGCACGCCCTACGCCATCTTTCATCTGCAAGAGCGCGGCATCATCTTCGTTCCGCCCGGCGCGCGGGTTTATGAGGGGATGATTGTCGGCGAATATTCCCGCGATGTCGATCTCAACGTCAATATTTGTCGCGAGAAGAAGCTCACCAACATCCGCGCGGCGGGACGCGACGAAAATATCATTATCACACCGCACCGCGAGATGGGGCTGGAAGAAGGCATCGAGTGGATCGCCGATGATGAGTTGGTGGAAGTGACGCCGCAGTCGATCCGCTTGCGGAAAAAAATCTTGAAGCAAGCCGACCGCCCCCGGCGTCACCAGGAAGATAACGAGTAACGGCGCTATTGATCGGTCTCAAACGCAGCGGCGGCTTGAAACTAATCGGAATGAAGTGCGACCCGATTGCCTTCGCTGTCGAGGACGATGGCGCGAAAGCCAAAGGGTCCGATCGGATGCTTGCCTTGAACTATTTTGCCGCCGTTCGCCGCAACCGCGGCAAGCGCGTCGTCCAACCGCCCGTTGGCGTTCAAATAAATCATGACGCCGCCATCCGAGCGTCGTTCCTCCGAACTCGGCAGCAGGCAGCCGCCGACCTCACCATCGTTGTGCGGCAAAATTCCCACCGTGATGTCGGGAAAATTTTCCTTCTTGACGGGCTGCCGCGGCACCGCCGAGTAAAACTTGACCGCGCGGCCGAGATCCGCAACCGGAATGTCACACCAAACGATTTGGTTAGCCATACGATCCTTCTCCGATTTCTAACGTTGCCAAATCAAGTCCATCGATAGCGCCTTACCTAGAAAACTTGTTCATCTAGGATTGCTACCGGCCCAGAGCTTAGCGAGAAAACCGCTCTTCTCCAGTTCGTCCAAGTAGCGTCGATCGTAAAAATCCTGCGGCTTGAACTTCTTGGCGCGCGCATCGATCTGGGCCACGTCGTCCAGGATCGCTTGGACCGCCTCCAGCCGGAGCTCCATGCGCGGCTCCAAGGCTTTGATTTCGGCGTTATATCCCTGCTCGAGAACTTTTTTGTCTTCGATGCGCAGATATTTGCTCAACACTTTAAAGACGGTCTCTTTGTCGGTGTGCAGAATTTTAGCTGCCTCCGCCATCGTGCGCATGAAGCGGCTGACGAGCGGCGAACCGTGCGCGATGAACGAACGCCGCGTAATGAAAGACACCGCGACTTGCGGAATACGCAAGTCAGGGCCATAGACGACATAGCTGTATCCCTGGGAAATGGCACGAGCGTCCCACGGCGACGACATCGTGCCCGCATCGATGGCGCCGGAAAGCAGCGCGGCAAGCATCTCAGGCGCGCCGCCGGTTTGAATCATCTGATAGTCACGCCCCGCCACCATGTTGCGCCGTTTGAAGGCCTCGACAGCGAAGTAATGCGTCGTAGCGCCAATCCGGGTGACGCCCACTTTTTTGCCGCGTAGATCCTCGAGCCGTTTGATTTCCGGCTTGGCAAGGATGCTCTGCGTCAGGTGATTTTTGATTCCTCCAATAAACACGAGATCACTGCTACCGCTCACGTTCGTACGGACGACGCCCACACCGCCGTCGATCATAAGCTGCGCGTCACCGCCGAGCATCGCCGCCGTAGCCAGTGGCGAAGTTCCGACATACACCAGCGGAAACTCCAAATTGTATTTGCGAAAGATGCCCGTTTCCTCGGCAATCCACGGCATTGACTGCGACATGACGCGGGCCGATTGCACGCCGAGCAGGCGATCGGCGGCCCAAGCTGGATTGACCGCCCAAAGCACGAAACCTAACAACATCAGCGATCTCGACATCGTTTACCTCCATTTTTTGGCCAGACCCAGCCGCGACCAAAGCGTGCGCCGCCTCAAGCGTCGCTCCAACTGCCTGACCGTCACCCGGTATTTAAATGCCTTCCTGCCGTCGATGAACAGCACCGGCACTTCGGCGCCGTATTTTTCTTCGATTGACGGCGAGCGATCGACGTCGACTTCTTTCAAGTCGACGGGAATACGTGCCGCCACCTGGCGGATCGCGTCTTTCATCGCGTCGCACAGGCAACAATCGGAGCGAGAATACAAAGTCAATCGGTGCTTCATTTCGCGGCTGGTTGCGCCGGTTGTTCCTGTTTGTCTCCTTCACCCTGCCCGACGATAGTCTTGGGAATGCCCAATACGCTCCAGAACATCTCGGAAATCGTTCCGAGTGGCGCCGGCGTGATCGTCGGCTCGTCGATGCGGCCTTTTATATTGAAACTCGCCACCAGAAAGGAATTCTTGATCGCAGCGATGCCGCGACCGAGAATCGGGATCTGATGGATCGCCGCATCGATGCCGGCAAACGGTCGGACTGCGACAAGGAAATCCAGTTCATCCTTGGCCAGATCGATCTTGCCGATACCCGTCATCCGCAGATCATCGCTGTCCACGATGAGATTTTCTGTCGAGAAAACCCCATTAGTGACGTTAAAGTTGCCGGTGATCGAACGGAAACGAATCCCTTGCTTGGCAAGATCCGGCAGCCGGAAGGAGAACCAGCGTGAAAGATCGAGCAGGTTGAGGATCTGCACAACAATACGCATGCGGTTGATGGTGCCGTCCTCGATGCGAAGATTGAACGCACCGTTTAAATTTTCTTTGCGCTCGGCGTCATTCTTACCGACGGTTTCCAGATTGCCCGTCAAATTGACCTTGCCGGTCATCTCGGTCGTGGTAGCGTCGAACCATTTGAGAAATGACTGGATCGGCACGTTTTGAATTCTCGGTTGCGCCACCACGCCGAGCGTCTCGGGCCGGTCGAAAATGGTTGTCAATCCCTGCAGTGCTCCCCCCGCGGAATGGGCGGTCAGATGGGTCAGCCGCCATACCCGGTGGTCGATGGACGCGTCGGTCTTCAAATCGGTGAAATCGAAATTCTTGATTCGACCTTTGCCCACCGCGATTTTTCCCTCGGCGACAAGGTTGGCGTAAAATGGGCTCGATTCCGGATCGATCTGCGAGATCAAGTAGGTGATGTCGAGATCCGGCGCAGCAAACTCGAAAAGCAATTGCGGTTTTCCGGAATAACGCCATCGGCCGCTCGCCTGGGCCGGAACCCCAACCAATAAGGCTTTCAGGTTGACGAAGTCGATGCCGCTTTCGTCGATGTTGATCGCGCCGTTGAGGTCGCGCAGCGGCTGGAGCAGCGGGGCGACGGCGAGTCGCACGTTGAAAAGGTCAAGATGACCGGTAAATGTTCGCCGGCTCTTGTCGCCAAACGAACCGGCGTAGCGCACGCTCCCGCGCACGATGCCGGGGTCCTGCACGCTGCCGGTGTCGAGCAGCAGGCGCGAAATCACCCCCGCTTTGACGCCGGTCGACTCGATACCGAGATCGAATCTGGCAGCTTCGCTTTCGTAATCCTTAAGCGCGAGTCGAATCCGGATTGGAGAGCCCCCAAGTTGTGCCGAGATCGTGTCGCTCTTGATTTCGTTTGGCGTGAACCCGATCTCGCCATGTAAGTCGCCCAAAGATATTTCCCCGTAGCGGAGTCGCACCTGATCGAGTGCGGCCCTGCCGTCGAAATGAAGCGGCCTATTCGATGCACGCTTGAGGCTGACCTCGACTTTGCCGCGGCCGCTAAGCTCTTGGACTGACGAGACGAGCTTCGCTGTCGCAGCAGAAGATCGGGCTTCTATTTGCGCCTTCAGTTCGGCGAGATTGATTTCGCCGCGTACTTTGGCCTCGAATGCACCGTACTGCTCCGGCAACAAATGGTAGCTACCGTCCGCGTCGCTGAAGCGCGAGTCGCCGTAGGCACCACGGAAGTCTGCAAAAGTCACCACTCCATTGGCCATCGTGATCCGGCCTTGGGCGGCGCGCAGGGGCAGTGCCCCGGGGCCGAGCTTGGCCGCGAAATCGCGCAGCTCGGCTTCGAGGTTAATTTGCCGGGCGCCGGTGTCTTTCAGACGGCTCAGCTGGCTTAACGGCGCATCAATCCTCGCATTTTTGATCTCGACCCGCCCCGTCTCGATCGCATGGACGGCTCTTTCCAACTCTTGGGAATCGACCAACTTGAGCGGGAGATATTGAAGCAAGGTGGCAAGGGGAGCCGACAGACCGGAAAGGCTCAGACGCAAGTGCGGATCTTTGCCACCGATACCGCTGGCCTCGCCGTGCAAGGAAAATTTGATATCAGTCGCGCGGAATTCGCCGAGCGTCACCTGGACGCGTTGCGGGCTCCAGTTGACTTCGAAAGTCGTCCGTCCATCTGCGCCGGTAAGGGGAGCCAGGAACAGCGTCGGAGCATCGAGCGACAAGTGACGAAATTCGAGCGATCCTTTCAAGCGCAACGACGTTGCGAGGCTTCCCTCAACATGGACGCGTTGGGCGAAATAGCCGGACATGGATTTGATCGGCAAACGCGTGCCAAAATATTCCTTGACCACCGCGGCCGGAAAGTTGACAAGTTCAACATCGCCAACCCAATGGGCCTCGTCCAGCCTCAAGCCTTCCCCGGGAAACGCGAGCCGGCCTTGCGCGGTGAAATTGATCTTGGCGCGATCGTCAAGCAGATCACCTTTAAGACGGAAAGCGAGCACCGGCGCGCCGGCCGCAGCCGGTGTGCGCGCTAGCAGCTCTTTCAGGAACGCGCTCAAACGTGGACCGCGCAAACGCTCGAGCTCCAAATCGGTGTTGACCAGCCGCCATAATTTCGGGCCCTCCTGGCGGCGTTGATCCGATAACCGGAAATCTCCTTTGTCAATTTTGAGCGAACGAAGGTCGAGACTAAATTCGCTGTCTTGCTGCTTGACAAAGGGCAGATTTAGCAGCTTGTCGAGCAACTGCGACTGACCATCTTTGTCCCGGGTGAAGTGCGCGGTTGGCCGCTCCGCGCGGATCTCGTAAATAATGATCTGACGGCGCAGAAGCGGTAGAAGCGCGACGCGGGCAATGAGGCGTTCCGCCGTGATCGAGGGGTGCTCGGCGTCAGGTTCCGTTAGGGCAAGATCACGAAATAAAATACCGGTGATCCAACCGATTTCGATTTCGGCCGTGCCTAGCTGCGTCCGCAGCTCGGTCCGTTGTTCGATCTCGTCAATTAAGAAGCGGCGCACCTCGCCAACGCGCACCAAGTGATAAAACGCGACGCCCGAGACAATAACGAGAAGGACTAGGGTAACGCTGAGGAACGCGATGAGCTTGAAAACTCTTCTCATGCGCGCACTGGCGCCAGTGGAACGGCTGTCATCGACCTTTACACATTGCTTGCCGCTGGTTGAGAATCTTCGGCCAATCTAAAAGAAGTTGTCGGAGGGCGCAAGGGAATGTGGCTTTGCGAGCGAGCCTGGTGACTTTGACTCTTCCTTTAGGACGAGGGCTGTTCCGAACAGTTGCGCCGTAAGGCTCAATCCGCGCACTGGGAAGCGCGGGCTCAGTTCTACGCGTGAATAATTAGCCCCATGCGCGCTTGGTCAGCGGCAAATGGCACATTAGGCCGTATTACACGGCCGGGAGTAGCCCGGACCTAACAAAACCGAACAAGGGTGAAAAGCGGCTCATTTCGGCGGGCGCGCGCCCAACTATGATAAGCGGTCACCTTGACAGCCCAACGTGAACTTGTTAGATAAATTAAACTTTTATCTATGCATCTGGAAATCGCTCGGGGGAAACTTTATGTTGGAGAGAGACGAAGAGTTACTCAACAGCAAACAAGTTGCCGTCATCCTGGACGTCAGCCCGGACACCGTCAACGAGTTCGCCCGCAAAAACATTTTGCCCGCCTTCAAGAAGGGAAAACAATGGAGATTTCGCAAGCGCGATATTTCCATTTTTTACAAGAAGCAGCCTAAGGATATCCGCGACGCCTAACGGCGGGTTTGTGTAGGACGAGGAACATGGCAGAGATCGAGGCACATGAAAGCAAGCTTTATTCAGAATTAGCCCCGCTTTACGATAAAGTCTTCGGCAAAATATTTTATAATCGCTTAGAACACGTCATTGAGAATCTCGACATTCCACCCGGCGCTAAAGTTCTGGAAGTCGGTGCGGGCACCGGCACATCGTTCCCGGCCTATCCCTCGCATTGTGAAATTACCGGGGTCGATCTGGCTCCTGATATGTTGGCGCGGGCACGCCGGAAAATTGCGGAAAACGGCTGGTCGCATTTGAAGGTCATGGAAATGAACGCCCTTGATCTCAAATTTCCTGACAATACCTTCGACTATGTCATGGCGTTCCATGTGGTCACCGTCGTTCCAGATCCAGTGCAGATGATCGCGGAAGCCAAGCGCGTTTGTAAGCCGGGCGGCAGGATCGTTATCGTCAATCATTTTACTAGCGAGCACCGTTTTCTCGGATCTCTCACTCAGGCTCTCGATCCCATGACCCGATGGCTGGGTTGGCGCACGGATCTCAAACTAAAACCATTCATCGAAGCCACCGGGATTAAAGTGGAGAAGATCTACAAGTTGAATAAAGCATCGCTCTATACGGTTCTGCTTTGCCGCAAAGAATCCCGCTCGTTAAGCGCCACACGCGAGCTCTAGAAAATTCTCTATACATAGGCCACGAGAAAGCTCACGGCGCCTCGGCGACGGCTGTGCGGCAGATGAGTAGGTTTACGCCTGGCGCGATGGCGGGAGCTTATGCCACCGAGCTTTCATGAGCAGGGCCGTTGGCAAACTCTAGACGCACGCCGTTCCTATCTTCGGAAAGTGGCACTTGGTCGCAACTTCACGCGAATACTCCGAACGAGTTTTAAGCTTTTCGCTAGTTGATTGGTTCGAAGCGGGCCCAACCCGACCCAGTACTCCTCAACTGACGGGAGCGTGAAAAGCGGCTTCAGCGGGGCAAATCCTTGGGGGGGTCCTTCTTTGCTTCCTTGCTGGCGTCATCGTCCTCTGTTTCACTTCCGGTAACGCCCTTCTTGAAATCGCGGATCGCCTTGCCGAGCCCGCTGCCAATCTGCGGCAGTTTGCTCGGACCAAAGATCACCAGCGCGATCACCAAAATAACCATCAACTCCGGCACACCTAATCCGAACATGAAACCTCCTACGTCTTGCGCCTCAGCGCAAAGAATACCTCGTTATCGCCGCGCTGCACAAGCAACAGGATCCGATCGCCGCGCCGAGCCTGGCGCGTGGCGCGCTCAAAATCTTTGACATTGCTAACCGGTCGCTGGTTGACTTCCCGGATCACATCCGCCGGTTGGATTCCGACTTGATCAGCCGGGCTCCCCGGGTGGACCTCGATAACCAACAGACCTTTTGACGAGCTTAGACTAAGCCGACGCGCCGCTTCTGGTGTAATTCTCTGGACTCTAAGCCCGAGCTCTGGGTCACGCGCCTCCAATGGCTGATAAGGATCATGGTCATCCGGCAGTTCACCGATCTTTACCGCAACGGTTTGCTCCTTCTGATCGCGCACCACTTTCAAGCTAATCCTTTGGCCGGGTGGGGTATCTGCGATGATACTGGGAAATTCGGCGCTGCGCGGCACGGATCTTCCGTTCAACTCAACGATGATGTCGCCGGTTTTTATGCCGGCTTCCGCTGCTGGACTGGCTTCGGTCACTTCCGTCACCACCGCCGCTTCGCGCGGCAGCCGCGCGAGACGGAGCGATGCGATCATGGCCGGATTTAAATCCTGAGCACGAACACCGAGCCAGCCGCGCACGACCCGGCCGTTTTTGCGGAGCTGATCGACAACCTTGCGTGCCAAGTCGATCGGAATTGCGAATCCGATCCCGACATTGCCCCCCGACTGGCTAAAGATCGCGCTGTTGACGCCCACGACTTCGCCCATCCCATTGATCAAGGGCCCGCCGCTATTACCCGGATTGATTGACGCATCCGTCTGAATGAACTTGTCATAAGGTCCGGCGCCTATCACCCGCCCCTTCGCGCTGACAATTCCCGCGGTCACCGTATGTTCGAGACCGAATGGATTACCGATCGCCATGACCCAGTCACCCACCTCCAGTTGGTTGGAAGTGCCGAGCTTGGCAAAAGGCAACGGCACGCCGGGCTGTTTATAAATCTTGATCAACGCGAGGTCGGTGCGGCTATCCTTGCCGATCAAACGCGCTTCGTGCTCGCTATGATCGGCGAGTTTGACTTTGATAATATCCGCGTTCCGCACCACGTGGTAGTTTGTTAAAATCTCACCGTCCTTGCTGATGAGGATTCCGGAGCCGAGGCTGCGATTGTTTTCCCTGGGCGCGACTTCGCCAAAAAAGCGGTTAAAAAATTCTTCGATCGGATCGTTGGAGCCGGAGCGTGCCGAACGCTGTGAAGTTGTCGCAACATTAACCACGGTTGGCATGGTTCTCTTGGCGATGGCAGCGAACGAAGGCGGCCGTGCGCCTTCCAGGGCGGAGAGGTTTGCCGGTTGGACATGCTTTGGAACCAGCGAGCAAAATGCGACGAGAATCATCGCGGCGCAGACTCGGCGTTGCCATCCGGGTGTTTTTTGATACATCGGCGCTTCCACGATTTTGGCCAGGTCAGACTGCCAGTCACAGTAGCAAATTTTAGCCCGGGATTTAAACCGGCCCCGCCGGGCCCCGGGACGTTTGCAAATGGCCCGGTCTATAGTAAGGAAAGAAAGATCTTTTTCGCTCAAACAACCGCCATGAAACCGCCGCCCATGGACTACGATACGGTGCGCGAAATGCTGCGCACCGCAACGCCCGATCGGATCTTGCGTTTTATCGGCAAGAGCCATCCGGCCGATATCGCTCTCCTGTTCAAGGGACTCCAGAGCGCCGAAGTGCGCCGGCTTTTCGATATTCTGTTCACGGCACGGCGCGCTGACAAAACTCTTAAAGAACTCCCGCCGGATCTCTTGCCCGATATTTTGGCATTGATTGACGACGAGAAAGTCGGTCGGCTAATCGTGCGCGCCGATCCCGACGATGCCGTGACATTTATCGATGCTTTGCCCGAAGAGCGGCGCGAAAGGATCATGGGCCTGCTCGACCCCGAACGCCAGGCTGCCGTACGCGAGATCATCAATTACCCCGAAGGCACGGTCGGCAGATTGATGACGACCGACTTCATGGCATTGCCTCCCGATACGACGGCCCAAGGCGCCATCGACAAGATCCGCGAGCGCGGCGAATTGGAATCCTTCTTCTATCTTTACGTGGTGGATGAGGACGGGAAACTTATCGGCGTCGTGCCCGTGCGCAACCTCGTGGTAGCGCGGCCCGATCGCACGCTCGGCGAGATGATGATCGCGGACCCGGTTAAAGCCAACGTTTTCATGGACCAGGAGGAGGCGGCCCGCCTAGTGTCGCGCTACGAACTGCTTGCGCTGCCGATCGTTGACGAAGCCGGCCATCTCGAAGGGATCATCACCGTCGACGACGTCATCGATATTATCAATCAGGAAAGCACCGAAGACATGTATCGGATGGTCGGGCTGGCTGAGGAAGACCGCGTCTTCACACCGATTTCCCGTTCCGTGAAGATGCGCTTGCCGTGGACTTTTTTGAATCTGCTGACGGCAACGCTCGCCGCGTCGGTCGTCGGCTTGTTCGAAGGCACCTTACATGAGATCGTCGCCCTGGTGACGTTCATGCCGGTAGTCGCCGGCGTCGGGGGTAACGGCGCGACTCAAACCGCGACCGTGATCATTCGCGCCATCGCGTTAGGCGAGCTGGAGTTTGCTTCCGCGTGGAAAGCGATCGTCAAACAGGTGTCGGTAAACATTTGCATCGCACTGGCGGCGGGCGGTCTGATTGCCGTCGCCGCCATCATGTGGAAAGGCAACCCGTATCTCGGCCTGGTCTTGGCTAGCGCGATGATTTTGAATCTCGGTCTGATGGCCGGAATAGCCGGCGCGGTGATCCCGTTGCTATTAAAGGCGCTTGGTTTCGACCCGGCGCTCGGTTCCGGCATCATCGTCACGGGCCTCACCGATGCGTTTGGCTTCCTATCGTTTCTCGGGCTTGCGACTTTTTTTCGTGCCTATCTGATCTGACTCGCCTTTTGCGGCGTGGGGGACCGGAGTGTCTGCTGGAAAAGGAAAAGCAAACCGCCGACGAGACTGTCAATGACGATAATCAGGAACAGCAGCATCCCGAACGCAATTCCCTTCTCAGTGCCGATTCCGATCGCCGCCAAGAGAAAAATGTAGCCGCCTTCGCGCAATCCCAGGCCATTCAAACTGATCGGAATCGCCGCAAAGGTTCCGACCAGAGGATAAACAATCAGGCAGAAGGAGAACGGCACTTCTAGATCCAAAGCGCGGCCCATCACAGCGTGCATCCACGCCTGAATTAAATGAATCAGCAGCGACAGCGCGGCGGCACCCGCCAATGCGCGCCAATGGGAACGATAACTTCTCATCGCCAGGCGGAGCTTAACGACAAGCTGGTGACCATCCTCTGGCAGCAATCGCCTCAGTAGCGGCGTCAGCAAAGCGCCGATCAACAATCCCAAAGCGAGCAGAAGCGTTACCGAGCGCACGGTCTGCGGTACGGCATAATAAGGAAACAGCAACAGTCCGAGCGCGCCAAGCCAGACCAACACCACCATGCCGATGGCACGGTCCATCAGCACCGATATGGCGGCGTGAACCGCGCTTACGGCACGTCCCTTTTCCCCCTTGTCGTCGTCTTTCACCAGAAAGTAGACGCGGGTGACATCCCCGCCCACCGTGCTCGGCGCGAATAAATTAAAGAACATGCCGATCAAATAGTACTGAATTAGATTTTTGAATGGCGTTTCGATGCCCAGCGGCCGAGCTAGTGCGGTCCACCGGACCGCACTGAAGGTTTGCGCGACAAGATAGATCCCTAGCGCTAAGGCGATATAGGAGAGCTGCGCCGAAGCGAAGATCTGCAAAACGCGCGTCATATCAACACGCGAAAGAAAATAAGCTAGCAGCCCCGCGCTGACGAGCAGTTTTACGAAAAAAATGACGACGGGCTTCGCTTTGTTCATGCGTCCAGCGGCGGTTGGATCAGCGAACGGGTATCGCTTTTTGGCAAATCTTCCACCCAGACTTTACGGCCGGTAACCCTGAGGCGCCCTTCGGCGTAGAGCTGAATGGCCCGCGGATAGATCTTGTGTTCCTGTTCGAGAATTCTCGCCGCCAACGTTTGGCTGCTGTCGTCGGGAAACACCGGTACGACCGCTTGAATGATGATTGGTCCCTCATCACATTCTTCATTGACAAAATGGACCGTGCAACCGGAAAAACGGACGCCGTGATCGACCGCCTTTTGCTGCACGTTGAGGCCGGGAAACGCCGGCAACAGCGCCGGGTGAATATTCATGATGCGGTTGGAGTACGCCTTCACGAACAACGGCGAAAGCAGGCGCATGAACCCCGCCAATACGACCAGCTCCACGCCCCGCGCCTGCAATCGAGCGACCAGCGCTTGATCGTAGTCTTCCCTGCTCGAAAACTCCTTATGGTTCAATACCTCAATTGGGATCCCGGCATTCTGGGCGCGCACCAAACCGAAGGCATCTTGCTTGTTGCTTAAAACGAGTTCGATCTCGGCATCGAGCTTTGCTGAGTTGATGGCGTCGATAATGGCCTGCAGATTCGTGCCGCTGCCTGAGATCAAAACGCCGATAGGAATTTTCCGCGCCATATTCTTCCTTTTAGCGAATCTCGGCCCGTCGCGCACCGCTACGGATCTCGCCGACCACGAAAGAGCGCTCGCCCATCCGTTTGAGCGTTTCTCTAACGCCATCGGCAAGCTTGCGCCCAACAACTAAAATGAAACCCAAACCATTGTTGAAGGTTCGGTCCAGTTCGCCCTGCTCGATTCCGCCGATTCTTTGGATTAGGTCAAAGACCGGAGGCACCCGCCAGCTACCGCGCTCGAGCACTGCACGACGGCCTTCCGGCAGCACCCGCGGCAAATTACCAATGAGCCCGCCGCCGGTAATGTGCGCCGCGCCCTTTATCGGGAAATCGGCGAATAGCCGGCGCGCAACTTTCGCGTAGATCCTCGTCGGCTCCAGCAACTCCTCGCCGAGCGACCGACCCAACTCCGGAATCTGTTGATCGATTTTAAGCCGTCCCTTTTCCAATAGAGCCTTACGCGCGAGCGAGTAACCGTTGCTGTGCAGCCCGCTGGAAGGAAGACCAATGAGAATATCGCCCGGCACGATCGCTTTCGGATCCATCATTTTCTTTTTTTCCAAAACACCGACGGCAAAACCGGCCAAATCGTACTCGCCCTCGGCAAAATCTCCCGGGTGCTCGGCCGTTTCGCCGCCGATCAACGCGCAGCCCGCTAAGCGGCAGCCGCGTGCGATGCCACTCACCACGGCTTCGGCGATTTTAACGTCGAGTTTGCCGCAAGCGAAATAGTCGAGGAAAAATAACGGCTCCGCGCCTTGGGTCAGGATATCATTAACGCTCATGGCCACGAGATCGATGCCGACGCTATTATGAACGCCGGTCATAAAGGCGATTTTGAGCTTGGTCCCGACACCATCGGTGGACGCAACCAGTACAGGCCGACGATAACCTCGGCGTTGCAACTCGAACAAGGCGCTGAAACCTCCAACGCCGGCGAGCACACCGGGTACCCGCGTCCGCCTGGCGATGGGAGCGATGCGCCGCACCAATTCGTCGCCAGCCTCAATGCTGACGCCGGCCTTCGCGTAGGTTAAGCCTGCTGGCATTTTGTTTGTTGAGGGTTATGAGAAAGCTTGAATTGGCCTTATGATAGCGGATTGTGCGATGAATTTCACACGGTCGAGCCCGTGCGTGAAAGCGCCGCGCCGCCGGCGGAGGCGAGCAAAGCGCGGATGCGCAAAGTATACTCGCCGAATGCGCTGCTGCTCATCATTTCCAAGGTGCGGGGTCGCGGCAAATGGATGGAAATCTTCTCCAGCAGGCGTCCGGGCCGGGCGGACATGACAAAGACCTGATCGGAAAGAAATACCGCTTCTTGAATGCTATGGGTAACGAACAGAACGGTTTTCTTGCGCTCCTCCCAGATCCGCAGCAGTTCGAGATCGAGTTCGTCGCGCGTCATGGCGTCGAGCGCGCCGAACGGTTCGTCCATCAGCAAGAGTTGCGGATCGGTTACCAGAGCCCGACAAAGCGAGGCGCGCTGCTGCATGCCGCCGGAGAGTTGGTGCGGAAACATCTCTTCGAAGCCCGCCAGGCCGACCAGCTTGATCAAGGCTTCCGCCTTGTCGCGATAGACGGTCAGATCAAGTTTAGCGAACTCTACGGGTAGCAAGATATTGCCGAGCACCGAGCGCCATTTGAGCAACACCGGCGCCTGAAACACCATGCCGACGTTTTCCAACGGCCGTTCAACGCGCGTGCCGTTGACGGAGACGTTTCCCGAAGACGCCAGCAGCAGACCTGCAATAATTTTAAGCAGCGTGCTCTTGCCGCACCCGCTCGGACCGACAATCGAGACGAAGTTGCCCGCCTCGATCTCGAAGGAGATCCGCTCCAACGCCGTGACAGCTTTGGCACCGCTGGTAAAAACCCTGGAGACTCCGTCGACGGCAATCAGCGGCGGCACTGGAAATCCCGGGCGCAAAAATCGCTCAACGCTTAATGAACTGATTCGTGAACACTTCCTTGCTCGTGACTTTCCGCCCCACGTCGAAGAACTCATTGACGATTTTGACGGTCTTCTCCGTGATTTCGGGTCGCATGTAGCCGATACCGGATTGGATAGATTCCGGCGGCAGGAATACCTCGTTGAGAGCGTTCCTCAATTGTACGGTCACTAGATAACGATCCAACTCCGGCTTGTGCTTAAGTAAAATGCTCAGCGCCTCTTCTTGATGATCGCGCGCGTAACGCAGTCCCTCCAAGGTCGCTTCGACGTAGGCGCGCACAAACTCCGGCCGCTTCTTGACATCCTCGTCCTTCACGATCAGACCGGTGCCGTAGATGTCGAGACCGGTGTCCTTCATGAAAATCCGATTGACTTTAATGCCCACCTTCTGTGCGGCCAACTCGGCGATCTCATCGTTCGAGCCGCGGTACATGACGATAAAATCGGCCTTCTTGGTTGCGAGGGCGGCCGGCTGGAGCGGCGGCGCGGTCTCCTGGATACGGATCGCCTTGTAATCGACCTTGTTGATGCGGCAATACGCGGGCATCAAATACCATTGAGCTTGTCCGGGACTGATCGCGTAGGTCTTTCCCTCCAGATCCTTCAGTTGTTTGATGTTGGTATCTTCGCGCCACATGACCGTCGCAGGCACATAACCAAACTGCCCCACTGTCTGAACCGGTGTCCCGCGTGAACGGGCAACGATCGTCGTCGAGATGTCGGCAAAGCCGAAATCGGCGCCGCCGGCGCCGATGGTCCGCACCGTATCCGCCGACCCTGTACTCGCCTGGATGGTCGCCGTCAAGCCGCGTTTGGCATAGAAGCCTTTCTCCAAGGCGACGAACCACGGAGCATGCTTGCCGCCAATGATAAAGTCCATGCGAATAGTAGCGGGTTTTAGCTCCGCCGCCTGGGCTTGAGCCAACAGGCCGAGCAGAATGAAAGCGAAACTGACCACACCGATTGAATTGCAGCGAAACTTGTCAGCTGATCTCATGGCACTCCTCCACTTTGCAAGAATTTAGAAAGAACCTTCGACTTCGCGCACCGCGGCGCTCCACGGAGCGAGTTTGCGCTGAAAAAATTCCGCCAACCAGAACAAGGCCAGCGACAGCCCGGCTAGAATCAAAAGAATTACCAGGGCGAAGGCGGTATCCAAACTGTAGTTGGCCTGCAAGACCAGATATCCTAGGCCCTCGTTGGCGGCGACAAACTCGGCGACGATCGCGCCGGTCACGGACAGCACGATCGCCACCTTGATGCCGGCGAACATATAGGGCAAGGAATTGGGCAGACGGATCTTCGTGAAGACGTCGTGCTCCGACGCGCGGTTGACCCGTGCGAGATCCAATAGTTCGGGCTCCACTTCTTTCAGTCCAACCACCGTGTTCACAACGATCGGAAAAAAGGCCACCAGAAAAGCGATCGCGATCTTGGACATCAGGCCGTAACCGACCCAAATCACCATCAACGGCGCGAAGGCGCTCTTCGGCATGGCATAAAGAATCACGATCAGCGGATAAATGGTGTTTTGCAAGTGGCGCGAATAAACGACCGCGACCGCAAAGCCGACGCCGAGGATCAAGGAAAAAGCAAAACCGCCGAACGCTTCGACAAAAGTGATGAAGGCGTGATTGCCGAGGATCGGCAACTTTTTGAAGAATGCAAGATAAAGCTCGCGCGGCGGCGGCAGGATAAAACTAGGAACCTTGATCACTTCGACGAGAATTTCCCAAAGCACTAAGAGCGCCAGGAAAAAAACGATCGGTTCGGCGATATTCTTCCAGGAAAATTTCACCGTTGCACTTCGCGCCGACGTTAATGGAAAGCCCCGGTTGTGTCAAGAAAGTGACAGCTCAAGGCCCGTCGTCCCGAGTGCATGCGACGAAGCTAATCGAAAGATGTTGGCTTTTCTCGGCGCTTGCCCTTTGCGCGAGATGATCCGACGGTCGATCGCCGCTGTGTCCGAAACACGATCTGAACAGATGATTCGGGAAGTTGCTACGGTTCTTGATGCTCGGCTTTGATCTGGCTGTGATCGAGCAACATATCGCGCTTCCGGAGAATCATTTCCCGTTCTTGACGGAGAAAGCGCTCGACCGCACGGCGCAAGTCGCCGTTGACAAAATAGTGAGCGCTGACGGTGTGCTGCGGGTCAAGGCCCCGCAGTTGCTTGAAACTGCCGCCGGCGCCGGCTTCGAAGCGCGATAAACCCATGCGAATGGAGTGCTCGATGGCGGCGTAGTAACAAACGTTAAAGTGAAGAAACGGATGTTCCTCGAATGCTCCCCAGTAGCGGCCGTACATGGCCGTGTCATCACGCACATTGAAGGTGCCCGCGATGATTTTTCCCTCGCGCTCGGCGAGGATGATACAAATGTTGGCTGCGAAGCGCTGTTGCAGTTCGTCGAAGAACCGCTGGGTCAAATACTGCCGGCCATAATAGAGGCGATCCACATGCCCTTTATACAACCGAAACATGGTGCGGAGATGTTTCTGGGTCAGCTCCTCTCCTTCGTAAGCGCGAATCGAGATTCCGCGGCGCTCCATTTCACGCCGCTCGCGCTTGACTTTGTTGCGCCGATCGCTGCGGAAGCTGCCGAGGTAATCGTCAAAGGAATTGAAACGACGGTTCTGCCAATGGAACTGAATGCCCATCCGCGGGAAAAAACCGATTTGTTCCAGCGCGTCGCGCTCATCGGGCAAACAAAAGTTGACGTGCACCGATGAGATTTTATTGTCGGCGGCGATCTTAGCCAATGCTTGACCGAGCAGACGAATCAGCGCATGGCGGTCGGTGCCGCCGGCGGTAAGAAATCGGTGGCCGGTAACCGGGGTAAAAGGAATGCCGACCAGCATCTTGGGATAGTATTGAATTCCGGCGCGATAGGCGGCATCGGCCCACTCATAATCGAAGACGAACTCGCCCATGCTGTGGAGCTTCAAATACATCGGACAGGCGGCGACGAGCGCGCCGGCTTTTTCTGCAACGACGTGGTGCGGCAACCAGCCGGTCTGTTCGGTGACGCAGCCGGCATGCTCCAGGCTATTAAGCCAATCCCATTTGATGAAGGGCGTTGAACCGCGTGCCAACGTATCCCATTGATCGCGGTCAAGCTCCGCAATGCTTCGAACGACTCTAACCATAACC
The DNA here is from genome assembly GCA_036554745.1 of Binatia bacterium. GTDB lineage: Bacteria > Desulfobacterota > Binatia > UBA9968 > UBA9968 > DP-20. Next base: position 69,934 of record DATBMR010000320.1, on the reverse strand, counting down.
TCGTTGGCCATCAGGTCCTCATCCTACCACGACCATGTGGCAGGCTAAAGTTTATCGGCGGCACTGCAGCCGGGAGTTTATGAACGCCGAGTGACACGGCTCTTGAACGGCAACCCCGCTCTTGACAATGTCCGCGCGCAATCTTATTGAGTAGTCTACGAGAATCTTATGGTGATCTACAATCTCATTTGCAAGAAAAATCATGCGTTTGAGGGGTGGTTTCCCAGTTTCGAGGACTTCCAAAAACAGGCGGATAAAAAGCTCATCTCCTGCCCCACTTGCGGCTCGACCAAGGTCGAGAAAGTCCCGCACGCATGCGCCGTTCATCTGAAGAAGGAAGAAGCGGCGCCACCGGCAACGAAACCAATGAGGCACGATCGCCCGGCGCCGCCATCACCGGCAGAGTTCAAGGAAATGCTGCTGCGCGCCCATCATTACGTTAAAGAAAACTTTGACGATGTCGGCTCCCGCTTCGCTGAGGAAGCCAGACAAATCCACAAGGGCACGGCAAAAGAGCGCCCGATCTACGGCACTGCCACCAGCAACGAAGCGAAAGATCTCGCCGAAGAGGGAATTCCATTCATCGCGTTGCCGAAACCCGAGCTCGATAGCTGACGCAATTTATGCCGTCCCAATAGAATCTCTCCGGCCGCCTGGGCGGGCGGTTTTTTCTTTTTTTTCCTTGCATTCAGCGCCCGACTTAATCGAATCTTGTCATCGCATGGCGATGCGGAGGTCCTATGCTGCTCATCAACAACCAGACGGTGGAAAAGATACTGGACATCAAAGGTTGTATGGAGGCGCTCGAGACCGGCTACCGCGACCTGATTAACGAGCGCGCCGCCTATCGTGGCCGCTACGATCTGTTTGTACCCAACGACGACCCCCAACTCATGTACCGCTGGGGTACGATGGAAGGCGCTTCGCGTTCTTTTGAGACTTTCGCCATCCGCATGAAGTCCGATATGCTGGAATGGCCGGAAGGCAAAACCGTGGAGAAATATTGCGTGCAACCCGGCACGTTCTGCGGCTTCGTCATGGTTTTCTCAACCCGAAATGGCGAGCCGTTGGCGATCATCAACGACGGCATCATCCAACACATGCGCGTCGGCGGCTGCGCTGGACTCGGCGCGAAGTATCTTTCGCGAGAAGACGCAGGTGTCGTGGGCATCTTTGGCTCGGGCGGCATGGCGCGCACGTATTTGCTCGCTTTTGCGCACGTGAGGAAAATTCGCGAAGCCAAAGTCTTTAGCCCCACGAGAAAAAATCGCGAAGCATATGCTCACGAAATGAGTGGTAAACTCGGCATCAAGATTACTCCCGTCGAACGACCCGAAGACGCCGCGCGCGGCTGCGATATCGTTGCCACTTGCACCGACTCCATTGAAGTCATCGTCGACGATTTGGCTCTTGTCGAGCCCGGCATGCACCTTACCTGCGTCAAGGCAAACGAATGGAATCCGGAGATCGTCAAGAAAGCCGACCTGGTCATTAAGATGGGCAGGCCGACCTTGAACTTGGATGTGGGTCAGATGCGCATTGGCGGCGAGGCCGCCGTGGTTGCCGGCAACGCTGAAGAAACCAAACGAATCGCCAATCCTAAAATTGATATTTTCTCGGCCGATTTTCCCTTGCTGACCGACATCATGGCGGGCAAGCTCAAGGGACGTACCAGCCGGAACCAGGTGACCTTCTTCGTTAACAGCGGGACGCAGGGGCTGCAATTTGCTTCCACTGCCGGGTATGTCGTGCGTGAAGCGAAACGGCGCGGCCTCGGCCAAGAAATTCCGACAAGTTGGTTCCTGCAGGACATCCGAGATTGATGCTGACATACGCCGGCGAGCTTGGTGATATTCGGTAGAAGGATGGAGATGGAATATGGCCAAAGTACCGATCTTTACTAGTGAGGCAGCGATTGCCAGCTTGCGCGGTACCGTGCACAGCAAGGCGGCAAATTTCTATGCGATGTACTCGAGTGTCCTCGGCGGCATCGTCACCGATCCTGCGCTCATGGTATTGCCGCTTGATGATCACATGGTGCACCGCGGCCATGCGGTTTTCGACACTGCGACACTCACGCACGGCATGCTCTATCAACTTGACCCCCACCTGGATCGCTTGATCAAATCAGCCGCAGGAGCCCGGATTCCATTGCCGTTCCCGCGGGAACGATTGCGTGAAATCGTTCTGCAGACGGCGGCGGCGAGCCGCCAGCGCGATGGATCGGTGCGCTACTGGGCTTCAGCGGGTCCCGGCGGCTACGGCCTTGGTCCGGCGGAGTGCGTGGGCAGCAGTTTCTACGTGATCGTCTTCAAGCAGGAAGCTTATCCGGATAGCTACTATAGAGAAGGAATCAAACTGATCACGAGTCAGGTGCCGATCAAGCCACCGCTGTTCGCTCGCATCAAGTCGACTAATTACCTGCCCAACGTGCTCGTTGTGTTGGAAGCCAAAGACCACGGCGCCGACAACGGAGTTTTTATTGACCACCGCGGTATGGTGGCTGAAAGCTCCAATATGAACGTCGCGTTCGTCACCAAAGAGCGCGTCTTCCGCCATCCGCCCTTCGACGCGATCTTATCCGGCATTACGATCCAGAGAGTTCTCGATTTCGCCGAGCAGCTCGTCCGTGAAGGCGTGCTTCAAGCCGTAAGCCTAGCTGAGATTCCCGTTCCTGAAGGTCGCGAGGCGGCAGAAATGATGCTTATCGGCAGCTCGATCAAAGTCGCGCCGGTGGTTGAATGGGACGGAGAAAAAATCGGCGACGGCAAGCCGGGACCGCTAGCCAACCGGCTGCTGGCAATGTGGAACGAAGACACCCGCTCGGCGCCAGACCAGCTGGTTGCCGTGCCTTACGACAAAGAAATCTGAAGGGCAAGATTCGTTTACTCCCCAGTTAGGTCTCTGAAAAAATTTGAAGGAGTATTTTTTAATGAAACTGAAAACCTGGTCGTTACTTTCAATCGTCGCGGTTTTAATGGTGCTGTCCAGGGAAAACTTGGCCAACGCCGGCGAGCCAACCGAAGCAATTCGAGCCGCAGTTTATCAAGGTGTTGAGATCCTCAAAAATGCCAAACTGGACAACCAAAAACAACGGACTCAAGTCATCGACGAATTGCGACAGATTGTCTATCCGTTGTTCGATTTCAATGAGATGGGCAAACGCTCCCTCGGAGCGAACTGGCGGCGCCTAAACCCACAGCAGCAGCAGGAATTCATTTCTGTCTTCACGGCTTTATTGGAAAAAACCTATGCGGATCAGATCGATCTGTACGACGGCCAAAAAGTCGTTTACGCGAGCGAAAGCATCGAAGGCGAGTACGCGCAGGTCGATTCCCGAATTATCGACAAGAATGGCCAAACTTATTCCGTCATATACCGGCTGCACAAAGTTGGTGGTCGATGGAAAATCTATGATGTGGTCGCGGAGAACATCAGTTTGGTCAATAACTACCGCTCGCAGTTCAATCGCGTCATCGCCAAGTCCTCATTTGAGGAACTCCTGAAAATAATGAAACAACAGGCGAGTTAGAGTTTGCCCAGAGAGCGGCTTCAGCGCCGGCCGGCGAGACGTCTTGCGTTGTCGTCACCAAGTTTTACGCGCCGTGCATCTATCCACGCGACAAGCCCTTCACACAAGACCGGCTAGGCCCGCCAGCGCGCCTGCCGCAAGCAGCCACAGTGGGTTCAATGTCTTGCGGAGGACCACGACAACGGTGAAAAGCGATAGCAAGTAACCACGCCAGTCGTGGTTCACCGTGCGCAGCAGGATCGTTGCACCGGCGAACATCAGTCCAATAGTAATCGGTGTCAGGCCACGGCGAATCGCGCGTCCGAGCGGCGCATTGGGATAACGCTCGTTCAGGTGCCCGACCAGTAATGTAAGCGTGGTTGCCGGCACAAGCAGCGGGATCGTGGTCGCGGCTACACCCGCCCAGCCAGCCAGGTGCCAACCCATCAAGGTCACGTACATAACGTTGGGGCCGGGCGCCACTTGCGCCAGCGTGTAGATCTCGGCAAACTGCGCGCTCGTCAACAACTGATTCGCCTCAACCACATAGCGGTGGATCTCCGGCAGGATGGCGGATGGTCCGCCGACGGCGACAAACCAAAGCGCCAAAAAATGTAAAAACATCGCGCTCAAGTCCAGGCGTTCCATCACTCGGTCTCTTTCCAGGCCGCCCAAACGGCCAAAGGGGCGAGCGCGCCAAGGACCCACAAAAGCGGCCAGCGCATAAAGCCTACGCCCGTAAACGCCAGGATGCCGAATAGCCAGGGCCGCCAGCGCCGCGGCAACACCATCGCCAATTTGATCACGGTGGCGAGGAGCAATCCGGCCGCCACCTTCGACATGCCAGCGAGCGCGTGTTGTACCTGCTGTACATCGCCGTAGTGCTGGTAGAGCACTCCCATGGCGATGACCACAAGGCAGGGCCAACCCAAATACCCGGTTACGGCAGCCCCCGCTCCGGTCCAGCCGGCAAAGCGATGGCCGACCATCACCGTCAGATTGAGCACGTTCGGTCCGGGCAAGAGTTGCCCGATCGTTAACAATTCGACGAACTCGCGTTCGGTGAGCCAGCGCTGTCGTTCGACGAGCTCCCGCCGCGCCCAGAATAGCGCACCGCCGAAGCTCGACAGGCTAATTCGGGAAAACGCTAGGAACAGCGCGAGGCGGTTGACGTGTGGTTGGTCAGACGCGGTTTGATTGTTGAGATTCACCGTTCTCATCGGCTTGAGATGTGGGAGCGGTTCGGACCGAAGGCCCTCCGTCCTCGACATCGAGCCGATCGCTTCTCTTTCGCGAGTCTATGAAAGACAACCATTCACTAATATCAAACTGCGCCGCGCCAAAGAAGACCAGTGTCTCGCTTTGGGATGTGCAGCGCGCTGGGCACCTTCCGGATGAACTGACTCCCGCGGCAAGTGAGCTTCAGCACGCTATGGAGTCCGTATCCGCAGGCCGTCTATCTTGGTCTCAGCGATCCCGCGGCCGCCGGTAAAAGTTGCGTAGACTCCGACAAGACCGGAGCCAATGCGATCCAATCGAAAGGGACCTCCAGGAAGCCGCATGGAATCCCAAAAGATTTCAGCCGTGTGGTTTTTAACCTCGATTACGACGCGGTGCCAACCGCTTGTTTCGGGCGCGCCGCCCGAAAGTGCGGCGGCCTTCCACTCCGCTACCATGACCGGGAAATGGTTGGAGTCCCTACCGACGTAGGCGAGCGACAAAGAAGGCTCGGCGGCAAAGTGGACCGCAAAGCGATAATACTTGTCGTTGTCCGGATCGACCCGGAAGGCGATGCCGTTAAGCGATCCCTTTTCTTGTTTGGTGACCTGAACGTGCAGCCAAGCTTCGAGCTGAAAATCCTCGAGCCGGCGGGTATCCGCGTAGGAAAGCGCGGCGAAGCCGCCAGCACCGCCGTTGTCGAGGACACCGACGCCGGGCTCGCTTTCGGGCGAGGAGGAGTCGGTCGCTCCTTTGAGATTGTCGTTGTTGAAATGCGGGTAGGGACGCCACGCGAGTTCAGGTGTACCGCCCGTAAAACTGTCGCTAATGATCGCGGAACTCACCCCCTTTATACTGGACAGCGGCGCGCATGACGGCAGCACCAGCATGAGCCACAGAACCACCATCGATCGCCGCGCTTGCGTTCTAATCATCGATCGTAGCAAAGCTGCGCAAGGGAAATGAACCTTATTCCAGTATACCGGAGCGATCGCGCCGCTCAATCGACCGTAAACGAGGCAGCGCTGCGTGTTGCAACAACTTAAACCGTGCAGGGTGCAACGCTTCGCGTTATGATGAAGCCGTGCAGTTCCAGAGTCTCCAACCATTTCGCCACAGTCCGGAGGCACGTCGTCTGGCGCTGGTCTTTGCCATTGTCTACTTTGCCCAGGGGATGTGGTATCTGCCGAACCTTTCGATCACATTCCTGCTAAAAGACACTCTTGGCCTTAGCTCCGCCCAAACAGCGACATTCTTTTCGATCACCGTCATTCCGTGGTTGATCAAGCCGGTGTACGGCCTTATTTCGGACTTCGTGCCGCTGTTCGGCCAAAGGCGGAAGAGCTATTTTATCGTTACTTCCGGCATTGCCGCAGCGATGGGTCTAACACTTAGTCTCATGGGATCCTACACCTACTGGGGTGTCGCTGGGTTTTTCACGCTGATGGGGCTGGGCTTGGCGTTCACCGACGTATTGACCGACGCGCTCATGGTGGAGAATGGCAACCGGCTCGGCGTCACCGGACAGTTTCAGGCGGTCCAGTGGGCCTCGATCTCCTTAGCCTCCATAATGGTCGGTGTCGGCGGGGGCTGGCTCGCTGAGAACAAGAATCTGTCCCTTACTTTCCTGATCGCCACCATTTGGCCTCTGATGACACTGACGATGGGCATCTTTATGATCAGCGAGCCCCGTGTCGAGGGTGTCAAAAGACAGTTTGGCGAGACGTTTTCAGCCATCCGCGGCGCCATCAAATCCCGGACCCTCTGGATCGTGGGCGGCTTCATCTTTTTCTACAACTTTAGTCCCTCATTCGGGCCGGCCCTGGTTTATTATGCCACCGACGTGCTCCACTTCTCGAAAATCTTCGTCGGGGCGCTGGATTCCCTCGCGTACACATCGGGGATCGTCGGAACGGCCTTCTATTTCGCGTTTTCCAAGTCCTTTTCGTTCAAGCAATTGATACACTTTGCCATCGTCGCTGGAGTTATTGCGACGCTCGCCTATCTCGGGTACGCAAATCACATCTCTGCAATAGTGATATCACTGATATTCGGTGGCGTCGCGATGTTCATCCAGCTCACATTTCTCGAGTTAGCGGCCAAGGCCTGCCCGAAGCAAGTGGAAGCGACATTCTTCGCCCTCCTGACGTCAGTCTACAACGGGGCTGTCCAGCTTTCGCAAATCACCGGCGGATGGCTCTACGATCAGGTAGGCTTTACGCGACTGATCGTCATCAGCGCCGCCTTCACCGCTCTTTGCTGGCTCTTAGTCCCCTTCCTCAAGCTAGAGGAACTAGAACGAGGGCGCAGAGAGAATCGAACCGTTGACTCCCTCTGATAGTAAGTTTTTCTCTAGAACCCGGCTTGCCTCGTCTCCAACGTTGGCGCGATTTCGAATTTTTAAAGACAAAGCCTCTTATCCATGGTAATTGTCGCGCATACGGGACGTAACCAAAGGAAACACGCATCTTGCCCGGAGGAGACAGCTGATGATTATGCCGCGGTGTTTAGGAAACACGCTGTCGCTGGTGGCGATTGTCTTGCTTTCGCCTCAACTCCTCGACGCAAGCGCGGCATCTTTCAAGCTAGGTTCCATCAGTAAGGCACCGGTCTCAGAGACCAGAAAATTTTTGCCTCTCGCAACCTATTTTGAGCGGCAGTTGCAATCAGAGGGCATCAGCCAAGGAAAAGTTGTCGTGGCGGAGAGTATTTCTGTGATGTCCTCATTTCTGAAAACGCGACAAGTAGATATCTATATCGATAGCTTTTTCCCCGCGGTGGCTGTTAGCCGCCTGTCCGGCAGTAAGCTCTTGCTCCGACGTTGGAAGATGGGGAAAGGTGACTATCGATCGATTATCTTCACGCGAAAGGACAGTGGCGTTGCTCGATTAGAGGATCTCAAGGGCAAGATTATTGCCTTTGAAGAGCCCTTCGGTTCGGCCAGTTATTTCTTTCCGAAGGTCGTGTTATTGGAAAATGGACTAAGATTGGTCCCCAAGAAACACGCAATCGACCCCGTGAAACCCGACGAAGTGGGTTATGTTTTCACTCACGGCGACACGAATACAGTATTTTCGGTGATGAATGGAGAGGTGGCGGCCGGGGCAACGGATGATCAAAAATATTTCACCTTGGCGAAAAATCTTGACAACTTCAACATCCTGCATGAGACGGGCCTTTTTTCCCGGCAGATTGTCAGCCATCGACTGGACCTCCCTGCCCCACTGTTGAAGAGAGTTAGGGAGATTCTGCTTCACATGCCCCAGACTGAGGAGGGCAGGAAGGCGTTGCAGGCTTTTGAGGGCACGACCAAGTTCGATGAGATACCGGTTCGCGACCTCGAGCTTATGACTCGGTTAAAGAAATATGTCGATGCTGAACTTAAAGTTCAACGATAGGCGTCAGTCCGGCGGCTAATGAGATATTTCCTCCTCTCCGTTAGCATGGACGGTGAAAGCGAGCAGACCTCCGCAATGAGATAAGCACAACCGAAGATTGGGATACTTGTCGAACATACCCTTCAGGATCATGCGCTCTACAATCATGGTCGTGCGAAAGGTGAATTGTAGAAAGTTGCCGAGCACCGGCGCCAGCGGATCATCGGTCAAGGCCGCCCTCAAGTGGATGAACGAACAGTAGCATGTCGAGCTTTTGAACCGCTTCGAAGAACGGTGCGAAGCTCGGATCGTCGAGCGGCCTGTCACCGACGGCGTTGCCGATTTCCAGCCCGAGCACCCCGAGGCTTTTGGCTTCCTGCGCGATTGCAATTGCATCTTGAACACTTTGAAGCGGCACATTGCCAAGGCCGTCGAAGCGGCTTTTGCACAACTCCTTGAAATGGCTTCGTTCTGCTTGCGCGAAAAGTGGGCCGCCACCCTCGGCTCTTCCCAGTACAAAAGCAAGATCGGGGACGGCGAGATCGCTTGCAGATCGATCTGCATCTCATCGAGCGCCTTGATCCTTTCTGCCGGATCGTACGCTCCGGCAGAAAGCCCCGGGCGAAATCCAATCCGTGACGTGACGTTAACCTTCCGTTATTGAGCACTAGCTTCGGCGCGCGGTTCTCATATTTGTCCGGACTCTGCAGTGCGTCGAGCGGAAAGAAGGGGGAATGTAGATCGATATTCATAGCTCTCAGGCATGGGGCGGCGAGAAATTCGACGTGGCTATGAACCAATAACACATCGAGCCATGCTCGTGAGCAGCGTCTTTGCCTGCGAGGCGCCCAATGCCCATTCTCACCTGAGCCTAAGAGAGTTCCATAGGTCACCGGCAAAATAACTTCAAGGTCAAATCAAAATTCAAGAACGACGTCCATCGGGCAAGCAAACGGACGTTCATTTTAAGTACAGTGCAAGGCCCTGTCTGTAAGAGTTCCGGGACACTTTTTTAAGTGCGCCCCTGGAGATCGTCATAAATGAGTGGCATTTGCTCTGGCATATGAATTGCGCCAACTCGTACCAATGCCTAAGGAGGATCGAATGAACTACATTCTCATGTTCATGTTTATCGCAGCCGTTGGAACGGCAGGCTGCGGCGACGAGCGTAATCAGGGTAACCAGGCATCGCCACCGTCCGCAACCGCGCCGGACAATACGGCTCGCAACCAGCGGGACCGCGGCGACGCTACAAAAACTGCCGGTGATCAGGCCGAGAACGAAGTGGACCGGACCATCACACAGCAAGTGCGTCAGGCAATCACCTCGGATGATACCCTTTCGACGGACGCCAAGAATGTCAAGATCATCACCAATGACGGAACCGTCACCTTGCGCGGGCCGGTGAAGAGCGAGCAGGAGAAAACGAAGATTGAAGCAAAGGCGAAGCAAGTGGCAGGCGTGAAGCAAGTGGAGAACCAATTAGAAGTGGCAAGCTAATTACGTAGGAGGACGTTATGGCGAAAGCCGTTTTCGGTTTGGTTGATAATGAATTTCAAGCTGAGAGAGTCGTCGAAGAGCTTCGCACGGGAGGCTTTTCAAACAATGACATTTCGGTTTTGTTCCCCGATAAAAGTGGCACTCGGGACTTTGCTCATGAGCAGCACACGAAGGCACCTGAGGGCGCCGCAACCGGCGCAGCGACCGGAGGCGTAGTTGGCGGTGTTTTGGGATGGCTAGTCGGTATCGGCACTTTGGCGATTCCCGGCCTCGGACCGTTTATCGCAGCCGGGCCAATCATGGCGGCGCTTGCCGGCGCCGGCGCGGGTGCCGCTGCGGGTGGACTCACCGGAGCGCTCATCGGCCTGGGGATTCCGGAATACGAGGCGAAACTGTACGAGGGTAAAATCAAAGAGGGTAACATTCTGATCGCCGTTCACTCTGAGAATAGCGAAGAAACCAAGCGCGTCAAGGAAATATTTGAACGGTCCGGTGCCCACGACATTTCTTACACCGAAGAGGAAGGCGTCAATGTGGACAAGGATGAAGAAGCCAGAAGAAGAGCTGTAGGATACAGACAAGGCCGGTAAACCGGCGCGGCAGATTCCCCACCGAGTTGCCGGCTGTCGAATGCGACCGACAGCCGGCAACTCGACTCGGCAGTTCCCCAGCGCGCTCAGCCGCAAATGCCAAGCGCGCTTTTCCACCGGCTTCATAAGATGATAACTCTGTCTCGTTCTCGCTCGAATCAACCCCGGCATCGCTCGTAAGTCGAAGCTCATTTCGATCCGGAATGAGCACTTTCCGCGCTCGATAGGAAGCTCAGCGGAACGCCGAGACTCCTCGGCCATCGTAATATTGACATCTCGATCGGCCATCGGATAACTTCGCTGCAAACGATGGCGATTTTGACCTTTCATCGAGCCCGCCTGACAAATAAACTTCAATCTGTTTTTCCGGCAGCTGCGCAAACCAATCCCATAAAGCCCAAAATACGGTACCTAATCCGGGTGGCCGCTCTTACGACCTCAATGACCTTGGCGCCGGTTCTCTCCGAGACCGCAGAACCGATTCATGAATTCCGCTGGGCCGGCGATCCTGAAGGCGGCGCGCCGTTTGTCGAGGCTGATCCGGCTCGGCCCGATAAGCTGGTCGGTTTCGACGTCGAGATCGCCGAACTGATCGCGAGCAAACTCGGGAGTCGAGCGCGCTTTGTCAATATTGCTTTCACGTCGATCGACCAATCCATCGGGCGCGGCGATGCCGAGATCGGCCTCAGCGGCATCGAAGACACTCCGGCACGGCGCGCAACTATGGCACCCACGATTCCCTATTACCGGTTTCGCGAAGTCCTGAGCGTCCGCGACTCGGACGCAGCCCGCTTTCGCAGCCTCGCGGATCTTCGAGGCCGGCGCGTCGCGACGCTTGGCGGCACGATTGCTTATCAAATCTTGCTGCGCGCGGAGCAAGAGTTCGGCGTACACCCGGTTTCCTACGATGATGACGTCCATCCTTACAGCGATTTGGTGATCGGTCGCGTCGACGCCGTGCTGCTCGACCATGTTCTCGCCGAGCGACGTGCCCGATCGATCCCCGGGTTCACCATTCAACCGCAGAGCGTTGCCGTGGGCCACTATGTGGGCGTGCTGGCGGTGCGAAATATGGTCCTGCGCGACGAGGTCAATGAAATACTGCGCGGCGCCATGCGCGACGGCACTTTGGAAAAGATTTTTCGCAGGTGGCGGGTCTGGAATCGCGATCAAGCGGATCTTCATGCGCAAGTTCTCGCCGGCGAGCCGGTTCCTCCGATCAGCGGTTTTACGACGGCCGATGCCGCGCCGGCGCTCTCCGCATGGCAAACTACACTGCGCTATCTGCCATCGCTTTTGCGCGCTTCGGTCGTAACCATCGTGCTTTCGTGTCTGGCGATGGGGCTTGCAATAGTGCTCGGGATCTCGATCGCGAGCGGGCGCGTTTACGGCAACACCCTCGCAAGAACACTCCTGACCGGTTACGTCGAGATCATGCGCGGCACGCCGATCTTGCTCCAGCTCTTCGTTCTTTACTACGGCATCGCCGATGTGATTCGCCTGCCGGCTTTCGGCGCGGCGCTCTTAGGTCTGGCGCTCAATTACGCGGCCTATGAAAGCGAAATCTATCGCGGCGCACTCGAAGCGGTTCCGGTCGGTCAACTTGAGGCTGCGCGCATCCTAGGCCTAAGCGAATGCCGGGTGCTGACTCTTGTGCGGGGACCGCAAGCCTTCCGCCTCGCGTTGGCGCCAATGACCAACGACTTTATTGCCCTACTGAAGGACTCGTCGCTCGTCTCCGTACTTACGGTGCTCGAGCTGACCAAGCAGACGCAGATTTTCGCCACGAACACCGGTACGTGGATCATTCCCGGCTTGCTGTGCGCCGGTCTTTATCTCGCGATGTCCCTGCCGTTGGCCGCATTGGCGCGGCGGCTTGAGCAACGCTGGAGGGTGCAAGCGGCATGAACGAGCGCATGCTGCGTTTGCACGACGTGAATCTCTTTCGTCGTGAACGGCGCGTGCTTGGCGGGGCCACGTTCGACGTGGCGCGCGGCGAATTGGTAGCGTTGATGGGGCCGTCCGGTGTCGGCAAAACGACCTTGCTCCGCGTGATCGCCGGGCTTGAGACGTTTCAATCAGGGACTGTGCAGGTGGAAGACGTTGCTTTGTGCGCCGGCAGCTGCCACTCCCCCAATGTGCTTCACCGGCTGCGCGCCAAAGTCGGGCTGGTGTTCCAATTTCACCATCTCTTTGAGCACCTATCCGTCCTCAAAAACGTCTGGCTCGCGCCGGTGTATGCGCGCGGGATTCCCCGGCGCCAGGCCAAGCGCCGCGCCCGCGAATTGCTCTCGGCGCTTGGCATCGAGCATCGCGCGACTGCGCTGCCGCGCGAGCTTTCCGGCGGCGAAGCCCAGCGGGTCGCCATCGCTCGTGCCCTCGCTGTCGACCCGCCGCTCTTGCTGATGGACGAGCCCACCGCATCACTTGACGCGGACCGGCGCACGGAACTGCGCGATCTGCTCCGCGGCTTGACCCGTGAAGGCCGCACGCTGGTTGTGGCGACTCATGACGAAGATTTCGCGCGCCACTGCGCCACCCGAGTGCTGCGGGTAAACCAAGGGCGCATATCGGAAGACACGCAAAATTGAGAGACGCACGGAAGAAGTGGTCGCATCCGATCTACCTAAAGTAGTTTCCGTTAGTCGACGTGAAGCGACCTATGGTAAGCCAGCCAACGCGGGGTCGTAGTTGGTGGAATCCAACTAACCGTGGATCAACACACGTTCAAAATTCCGAGTCGCTAAAATTCGCCCTAAAGAAAATCATTTTTTCGTTGGGTCGTACCCGAGGATCGGCGACAGCCAGCGTTCGACTTCTGCAACTCGCATGCCTTTACGTGCGGCATAGGACTCGACCTGGTCGCGGCCGATGGCACTGACGGCGAAGTAGCGCGCCTCGGGGTGGGCGAAATAGAGGCCGCACACCGATGCAGCCGGATACATGGCGAAACTCTCGGTGAAAATGATGCCTGTGGCGTGGTTAACGTCGAGCAGGTCGAAAATGATCGGCTTCTCGGTGTGGTCAGGCTGGGCGGGATAGCCCGGAGCGGGGCGAATACCGCGATATTTTTCCGCGATCAGATCTTCGTGACTCAGCCGTTCATTTTTGCCATAGCCCCACTCGGCTCGCACTCGCTTGTGCAGATATTCCGCGAAAGCCTCAGCCAGCCGATCGGCCAGCGCTTTGATCATGATCGAATTGTACTGATCCAGATCCTTTTCAAAACGCTCGGCCAATTCCTGAGCCCCATCGCCGGCCGTGACAGCGAACGCCCCGATGTAATCGACACGGCCGGTCGCGGCCGGCGCGATATAGTCGGCAAGCGCCAGCTGTGGCTTGCCCCGCGAGCTGTGTTTCTGCTGGCGCAAGGTATGGAGCCGCGCAAGCACTTTCGCGCGCGTCGCATCGGCATAAACAAGGATATCATCGTCGTCGCTGTTGGCTGGATAGAAGCCGTAAACCCCATGCGCCCTGAGCAGGCATTTGTCGGCGATTTCCTTGAGCAGTCCCTGAGCATTATCGAACAACTCGCGCGCAGCCGCACCCCTTACCTGGTCGTGCAGCACGTCAGGGTAATGCCCGCGAATCTCCCAAGTATGAAAGAACGGCGACCAGTCGATGAACGGCACTAGTTCCGCCACCGGAAAATCCCGCAGTACCCGTCGGCCGGTGAATTCCGGGACCGCGATGTGTTGCTCATCCCATTCGGTATGCAGTTTGTGGCGCACCGCCTCATCGTAGGTTAGCAGCTGGGTGCCGACCCGGTTTTCGAATTGGGCACGGATCTCTTCCTGTTCGCGGCGATTCTGTTGCTGGAGCAACTGCCGCGAATCCGGCCGCACCAGCGCGCCGACCACCGGCACTGCGCGCGACGCATCGACCACGTGAACCGTTTCATGTTTGTAAGCCGGCGCGATCTTGACCGCGGTGTGACGCTTGCTCGTCGTCGCACCGCCGATCAGCAGGGGCACGTTCAAGCCGCGCCGTTCCATCTCACCGGCGACATAAGCCATCTCATCGAGCGACGGCGTGATCAGGCCGCTTAGTCCGATGATGTCGGCGTTTTCCGTGATCGCGGTGTCGATAATTTTATCCGCCGGCACCATGACGCCAAGATCGATGACGTCGTAATTGTTGCAGCTGAGCACCACGCCGACAATGTTTTTGCCGATGTCGTGCACATCGCCTTTGACCGTGGCGAAAACCAATTTCGTGCGCTTGTCGTTGTCCTGCGCCGCCATTTTCTCCGCTTCCAAGAACGGTGTCAGATAGGCCACCGCTTTCTTCATCACCCGCGCGCTCTTGACTACCTGCGGCAAGAACATTTTTCCCGAGCCGAACAGGTCACCGACCACATTCATGCCGTCCATCAAGGGCCCTTCGATCACCGCCAGCGGCTTGCCGTACTTGAGCCGAGCCTCCTCAACGTCCTGATCGATAAAATCCGTGATCCCTTTTACCAGTGCGTGCGACAGGCGCTCTTCCACGGTGCCGGCTCGCCAGCCGTCGTCCTTAACCGCCGGCTTGTCGGATTTCTTGACGGTCTCCGCGAACGCGACCAAGCGCTCGGTCGCATCCGGGCGGCGGTTGAGCAACAAATCCTCGACTAATTCGAGCAGATCCTTGGGAATTTCCTCGTAGACGGCGAGCATGCCGGGATTGACGATCCCCATGTCCATGCCCGCTTCGATGGCATGGTACAAAAACGCTGAATGCATCGCTTCGCGCACTGGATTGTTGCCGCGAAAAGAGAACGAAACGTTACTGACTCCGCCGCTGACCTTGGCGAGCGGCAGATTCTGTTTGATCCAGCGCGTCGCCTCGATGAAGTTGACGGCATAGTTATTGTGCTCTTCGATGCCGGTACCGACCGTCAGAATATTCGGGTCGAAAATCACATCCTGGGGCGGGAAACCGACCTGTTCTGTGAGAATCTTATAGGAGCGCCCGCAGATCTCAGTCTTGCGCTCCAAAGTGTCGGCCTGACCGCGCTCGTCGAACGCCATGACGATCACCGCCGCACCGTAACGGCGGATGAGCCGCGCTTGCTGGATGAACTTTTCTTCGCCTTCCTTGAGACTGATTGAATTGACGATGCCTTTGCCTTGCAGGCACTTGAGTCCTGCTTCGATGACTTCCCACTTGGAACTGTCGATCATCACTGGCACGCGCGCGATGTCCGATTCCCCGGCGATCAGGCGCAAAAATTTCTCCATCGCCGCCTTCGAATCGAGCATGCCTTCATCCATGTTGACGTCGATCACCTGGGCGCCGCCTTCGACCTGCTGTCGTGCGACCCCGACCGCTTTCTCGAAATCGCCGGCAAGAATGAGCTTGGCGAACATCGGCGAACCGGTAACGTTGGTGCGCTCACCGATATTGACGAAGTTGGACTCCGGCCGAACGCTGACGCTTTCTAGGCCGCTCAAGCGCAAGAACGGCTCCACCGCGCGCACCGCTCGCGGCGGCTTATCCTTCACCGCTTCGGCGATCGCTCTGATGTGCGCCGGCGTCGTGCCGCAGCAGCCGCCGACGATGTTAAGCCATCCTTGATCGATCCATTCGCACAGCTGGGGAGTGAACGACTCCGGAGTTTCGGGAAAACCGCTCGGCAGCAGCGGATCGGGTAGCCCGGCATTGGGATGGGCGCTGATGTAAACCGGCGCGATACGTGACAGCTCGTCGATTAACGGGCGCATTTCCTTCGGCCCCAGCGCGCAATTCATGCCGACGCTCAACAGCGGCACATGGGAGATGGAATTCCAGAACGCCTCGATCGTTTGCCCAGTCACGCCCCGATTGCTGCCGGGCTGGATAAACGTCACCGAAGCCATGAGCGGCAATTGAATCCTGCGTTCGTCGAAGAGTTTGGCGATCGCGAAAAAAGCCGCTTTCGCATTGAGCGTGTCGAAGATCGTCTCAACCAGCAAGAGATCGGCACCGCCCTCGATCAATCCGCGCGCCTGCTCATAATAGGCGTCCCGAAGCTCGTCGTAAGTGACGCCGCGGGTCGCTGCGCTGTGTACGTCGGTGGAAATCGAGCAGGTTCGGTTGGTCGGTCCGATCGCGCCGGCGACAAAGCGCGGACGGGATGGATCTTTCTCCGTGACGATTTCGACCGCGCGGCGCGCGGCCTTGGCTCCGGCGACGTTCATTTCGTAAACGTAGGGCTCCAGCTTGTAGTCCGCCATCGAGACCGAGGTTGAGTTGAAGGTATTAGTCTCGACGATATCGGCACCCGCTTCGAGATACTGCACATGGAGGGCGGTAACCAGATCCGGTTGGGTGATGCACAGCACGTCGTTGCAGCCCTTCAGATCGCGAGAATGGCTGGAGAACCGGTCACCACGGAAGGCTTGCTCGTCCAGCCTGTGCGCTTGGATTAGCGTCCCCATGGCGCCGTCGAGAACGACGATGCGCCGGCACAATAGGTCATGAAGTCGCCGTTCCGGATTGCTCATCGCTTCCGCCTTCTTGTCTTTTTTGCCGGCAGGCTTGCGCGCGTGACGAAGATCTCGACGGGCCGATTGCCGTTGCGCGCCAACCTCTCACCCGCAAATGAACCGGTCAAATGGTAATCGAACGCGTCGGCTCCAGCCGCACGAAACCAGCGCTCGATCGCAGGGCGGGCGAATCCCAGCCATTGGTGCGCCATCTGTTCGCGCATCCAGTCCTGCTTGTGCTCGACCAGATCGACCAGAATAATCGAACCGCCTGGTCGGGTTATCCGACAAAGCTCGGCGATCGCGCGTCCCGGGTCCGGGAGAAAGTGCAGCACCATGACACAGAACGCCGCATCGACGCCACGGGACTGAAGCGGCAGTCGCAGCGCGTCGCCACGGCGGAACTCGACGTTGTCGAGCGCCCGGTCTTTGGCTAACGCCCGCGCGTGCAGCAGCATCTCGTTGGAGAGATCGATGCCGATCACCTTGCGCGCGAAACGCGCTAGCTCGAAAGTCAAGTTGCCGGTGCCGCAACCGATATCCGCTAGCGTGAGACTCCGCGGCAGCAATTTTTCGATCGCCATCGAAGTCACGCGATCGTCGAAATAACTCTTGCGAATCCGCTCCCAGTCGCCCGCAACCGATTCGAAATAACTCTGAGAACGGAGCAAGCGCCGGCGCCGGCAAGCCGCCAATCGTGCCTGATCCCCCTTCACTCCAGGGATGTCGGCGATACGCTCCGGCAGCGACGTGACAAGGTCCCGCATCGGCTCCGGCATTTTTTGCCGCAAGGAAAAATAAACATTCGTTCCCTCCTTGCGATCCTGAACAAAGCCCGCCTCGCGCAAAATGGCAAGGTTGCGCGAAACTGACGATTGCACCGACTCCACGACTTCCTGAACCTCGCCAACCGTCAACTCCTCCTCCGCAACCGCCGAAAGAATGCGCAGGCGCAACGGATCCGCTAACGCTTTGAGTGCGCGGACGAATTCCATAAAGACTCAATCATTATATTTATATATTGTGATGTATACAACCGCCCATGACCGGAATTAAATGAGCGATATCCGCACGGCGCGGCTATTGTGCGCTTTTCCGGGCGAAAATGCCGGCGCGATAGGAGGGCTTTCCGGCGTCCGGAAATTTTCCTTCACGGTATGAGAGCACGCGGAAGTCACGGAAATATTCGAGCAACTCGTTGTGGGCAAGCAGATAGGCGGGATTTTTTGGATGGCCGATGATCTGTTGGTCGATCAAGTAGGTTTCGAAAATTACATGGCCGGTGGTTTTCAGTGCCGTTTTGATGTTCTCGATCAGCGAGCGTTGCAGGTAATTGATATTCACGATTAGATCGTACTCTGCCGTTTTGAGCTGCAGATGTTCCAGATCGGCTTGTTGCCACTCGACCGCCAACAAACGCTGTTCGCACAGCCTCCGTCCGCGCTCGAGCGCGACCGGCGAGATGTCGACGGCGGTTACGTGAAATCCTCGACTAGCCAAATAGAGCGCGTTGCGTCCCTTACCACAGGCAAGATCGAGCGCCCTACCCGGTGGCAAGTCCCAGCTCTCGCTTTCCAGGACCTCACGCAAAAAGCGCGACGGTTCTTCGCTGCCGCCGCTCTCGGCATGCTGCCGATTCCATCTGATCTGATCGTCTTGCGACATGAGCGATTGAACCGAACAGAACCCTGACTCACGACACCGCGCGCGCCAAGGTCAACACAAAAACCTGCCGGGCGCCGCCTTTGGTGAGCGTCCGGCTACATTCATTCACGGTCGCGCCGGAGGTATAGACATCGTCGACCAACAACACATTTTTTTTGGCGACCGCAGGTCCCGGCGCCAACGCGAAGGCGCTGCGCACGTTGCGGCGTCGCTCTTCCTCGGTAAGCTGCGTCTGCGGGGCGGTCTCCTTGACTCGCCGCAGTAAAAACGGATCCATCGGCACCGCATAAGCGCGGCTGATCTCCCGAGCGAGCAACACGGCTTGATTAAAGCCGCGCCAGCGCAGCCGTTTGGGATGAAGCGGCACGGGAATAATCACGTCAGCTGCGCAGCCGGCCAGAAATTCCCGCGAGCCACGCGCCATGACGCAACCGAGCGGTTTGCCGAGGGAGACTTTGCGGCCGTATTTGAATTTCTGGACGGCTTGGCGGAGCGGATGTTCCTCGCTCGCTTCCCGCGGGTAACAGGCCCATGCTCGTGCTTGGACAAATTGCGGCGGGCGCGTGATGCAGGCCGCGCAGGCATGATCGTCGCCGCTGGCGTCCGGAAAGGGACGCCCGCAGAAATTGCACAAAGGATGACCGACCCGTTGAATCTTGGCCCAGCATTCGCCGCAGAAATATTCAGCATCGCCGCCGACAATCCGGGCGGCGCAAGCACGACAACGCGGCGGATAGAGCCAGTCGAAGGCCCAACCAAACCGATCGACGATCGATGAGCGCGGCGAGTAATCCATCGCCCTGACTTATAACGACGAAGCTGCTGAATACGGATCAGCCTTCGACAATCAGCGAATGGCCGGTCATCTCCTGAGGCTGCGGCAAACTGAGCAATCGCAGGACGGTCGGCGCGATGTCGACGCCCGACCCTTGATTGAGACGGCACTTTTTTCGATCGTCATCGACGAGAATCACCGGCACCAGATTTGTCGTATGGGCCGTGTGCGGCATGCCGGTATCGTAATCAATCAACTGTTCTATATTGCCGTGGTCTGCGGTGATTAAGACTTTGCCTTTTTTGCTCATGGCGGCATCGACCACCTTCCCGAGGCATTCGTCGATCACCTCGACGGCACGCACGGACGCCTCGAAATTGCCCGTATGACCGACCATATCGGCATTGGCGTAGTTGGCGATGACCAGCCCCACGTCCTGGTCGCGGATATATTTGACCATGGCTTCGGTTACCGGTCGCGCGCTCATCTCGGGCTTCAGATCATAAGTCGCCACGTCCTTCGGCGAGGGGATCAGAATACGCTCCTCGCCGGGAAACTTCTTTTCTTCGCCGCCATTAAAAAAGTAGGTCACGTGAGCGTATTTCTCGGTCTCGGCAATGCGCAGTTGGCGCATGCCCGCTTGGCTGACGATCTCCCCGAGAATTCGCCTGATTTCCCGCGGCTTGTAGGCGGAGGTGACATTGAATGTCTCGTCATACTGCGTCATCGTCGTGTAGGACGAAAGCTTCGGTCGCCGTTTGCGCGGGAATTCGTCAAAACCTTCGTCGATCAATGTCCTAGTCAACTCGCGCGCACGATCGGCACGGAAGTTGAAAAAGATTACGCCGTCGCCATCCTTGATCAAACCCGCTGGCCTTACGTCTTTGATCACCGTGGGTAGAACGAACTCGTCAGTGGTCTTCTCCGCGTAACTTTGGCGAACCGCAGTAAGCGCGGAATCCGCCTCTTTGCCGACTCCCTCAGTCAGACAGAGATAAGCTTTTTCGATACGCTCCCAACGTTTGTCTCGATCCATAGCGTAGTAGCGCCCGCTCACTGTGGCAACTCTCGTGTTCGGATAGGCTCTGAGCTTTTCGGCGAGATCGAGCATGAACTGTTCGGCGCTGGTCGGCGGTGTGTCTCGCCCGTCCAGAAAAAGATGCAGATAAATCTCCCCGATTTGCTCACGGCGCGCCATCTCGATGATCGCCTCCAAGTGGCGCTGGTGGCTGTGCACGCCGCCGTCACCTAACAGACCCATCAGGTGCAAGCGGTTGCTCGCAGCTTTCGTCTTGCGCAGCGCAGCAAGCAGACCGGGGTTATGATAAAAGGTCCCGTCCTCGATATCTTTGTGGATGAGCGTAAGATCCTGATAAACGATCCGGCCAGCTCCCAGGATCATGTGGCCGACTTCCGAATTGCCCATCTGTCCCTCAGGCAGGCCGACATCGACGCCGGACATGGATAACCTGGAGTTCGGATAGTTCTGCAACAGCGCATCGAGATTGGGGGTCGGCGCACCGGCAATCGCGTTCCCTTCTTTTCTCGGGTTAATTCCAAAGCCGTCCAAGATGACCAGAATCACGGGTGACGTCGTCAAAGAAGTTTCCTTTCTGTCCAGGATCTTACCGCCGCTGGTCTTCGCCACGCGCGATGACAGAAGCGCGCGACCTAAGCCAGTGAATCGTTGGCTATCTGGAACTGGCCAACGAGCCGCGCAACCGACTCCGGTAATTGCGCCCGCGGCGCGTGACCCCACAGACCGTCGAGATCGTAGAATTCACGGACCGGTTCGTAAAATACGTGGACAATGACATCGGAAAAATCGAGCACTGCCCAATGACCGCGCTGCGCCCCTTCTACGGCGTAGGGGCGAAATCCTTCTTCGGCAGCATTCTCCTCGATCCCCTGGACGATGCTTTGCACCTGCCGGTCCGAGCGGCCGGAACAAAGAATGAAATAGTCCGCAATTGACGTATGCTCGCGCACGTCGAGGACGACGAGGTCGCAAGCCTTCTTATCCAGCGCGAAGCGCGCCAACAGCAGTGCTTTATCCCAGGGAGTGATCTCTGACACGCTGCTCACCGCTCGACGCGTCCGTTGCGGTATAGGCCGCGGCGCTCAATGTATTTCTCTACTTCGGTTGGAACTAAATAACGGATGGATTTCCTCTGGCGAACCAACTCGCGAATCTCCGACGCCGAGATCGCGATATCGGTAAGCTCGGCGAAAAATATGCGCGTGCCGCTCTCATGGCGATAGTTTTTCCTCTTAAAATCATAACAAAAGAGTTTTTTTACGGCAATGGAGGTTCCCTTGAGCGGATCTTTTTCCTTGCGACCCGGCCGCGAAGTGACGATGAAATTGCAGAGCGGGAAGATCGCCGCAAAATCCTTCCAGGTATTGATCTCACGAAAGGCATCGAGACCAATGATAAAGTAGAGAGAGTCGCCCGGTCGCTTGCGTGCAGCGAACTCTCGAATCGTATCGATGGAATACGAAACTCCGGGCCGGACGATTTCGGCGGTCGAAACCTCGAATCGCGGGTTCTTGGCCACCGCAAGCCGCACCATGCGCAGTCGGTCGCGCGCCGGCGTCGTAGTCTGCCCGCGCTTGTGGGGCGGCACGGCGGCGGGAATAAAGTAGACGCGGTCCAGTCTGAAAGTTTCGCCTACCTCTTCGGCGCTGCGCAGATGTCCCCAGTGTATGGGATCGAAGGTGCCGCCGAACAGACCGATTTTCATGAGGCGGCAAATAACAGCAAGAACGAAGGATAAGGGATGAAGGATAAAGTTGAAGGCCTTAGGCGCGGCGTCTGAATGACTATTTGCCCTACCCTGTTCCCCATCTTCCTTCCCCCTTCATCCTCTATCTTTGTCTTTCTGCTATTCCCTCACCTGCCCGGCGCCGAAAACGATGAACTTGGTCGTCGTCAGTTCTTCCAGCCCCATGGGACCGAAGGCGTGGATCTTACTCGTGCTGATACCGATCTCGGCGCCGAGGCCGAGCTCGCCGCCATCGTTAAACCGGGTCGAGGCGTTCACCATCACCGCCGACGAGTTGACGCGTTCGATGAATTCGCGAGACCTTTGATAGTTGTTCGTGATGATGCTCTCGGTGTGCTCGGAGCCGTAGCGCTCGATATGGTCAATGGCCTCGTCAATGTCCTTCACAATGCGCACGGCGAGAACCAGATCGAGGTATTCTTCGGTCCAATCGGATTCCGTCGCCTGCTTGATCCCTGCGGCGATCGCGCGGGTTTTCTCACAGCCGCGGATCTCCACGCCGGCGGCCTGATACTTGGCGACCATCGCCGGCACGAACTTCGGCGCGACCGCTTCGTGCACGAGCAAGGTCTCCATGGCGTTGCAGACCGATGGGCGCTGCACTTTGGCGTTAAAACAGATCCGCTCTGCCATCTCCAATGAAGCATCGGCATCGACGTAGATATGACAGACACCTTTGTAGTGCTTAATCACCGGTATCCTGGAATTCCCCACCACCGCACGGATAAGATCCTCGCCGCCGCGCGGAATAATGAGATCGATATAACCTTCGAGCTGCAACAGCTCGTTGACGAAGGCGTGATCTTTGACTTCGACCATCTGCACAACGTCCAACGGCACGGCGGTGTTGGCGCAGGCTTCGCGCAAAAGCGCGCCGATTGCTTGATTGGAGTGATGTGCCTCGCTACCGCCGCGCAGGATCACGGCGTTGCCCGCTTTTAAACAGAGCGCCGCGGCATCCGCCGTCACATTGGGGCGTGCTTCATAAATAATTCCGATGACTCCGAGCGGGATTCGCATGCGACCCACCTGCAAGCCATTCGGGCGGCGCCACATCTTAACCACTTCGCCGACCGGATCGGGCAATGCGGCAACCTCGCGCAGCCCCTTCGCCATGCGCTTCACCCGGTCGGCATCGAGCGCGATGCGATCGAGCACGGCGTTCGAGACTCCCGCTTTCCTGGCCGACTCTAGGTCCTTGTTGTTCTCTTCGAGCAAGAACGGACTCTTCCCCTCGAGTTTGTCCGCCATGGACAACAACGTGCGGTCCTTGTCACTACGCGATAACCGTGCCAATCGGCGTGCCGCCGCCTTCGCGCGTTTTCCCAGGTCGAGCGCCTGGTCTTTGACGGATATAGAACGAAGCTGCATCGGAACCTTACAGCACGACGAGATCGTCCCGGTGGATGATCTCATCGTAGGCCTTGTAACCCAAAATTTTTTCAATCTTGCTTGTATGCAATCCCTTGATCTGATTCAACTCGTGGGCGCTGTAGTTCACCAGACCACGGGCAAACTCGCGGCCCTGTGAATCCAGGCAGCGCACGCATTCGCCGACTCCGAAACTGCCGCGGATTTCCTTTAATCCGGAAGGAAGCAGACTTCGGCCCTTTTGCACCAAGGCCTCATGGGCACCCGCGTCAACGACTACATCACCGGCGGGCTTCAAGTTGTAGGCGATCCAGTGTTTGCGATGGGTCAAGCGGTTTTGCTCGGGTAGGATCAACGTGCCGACCTGTTCCCGGGCATCAAAAACTCTCTCCAAGGCGTGGGCGCCGACACCGCTGGTGATGACCGTCGGAATGCCCGCAACAGCGGCTTCCTCGGCGGCAGCGATCTTCGTGACGATGCCGCCAGTCCCCAGAGCGCTCGTGCTGGAGCCGTTGACACGACTCTTGATGTTCTTGACGTCGTCAATCAGCTCAATCAGAGCTGCGTCAGGATACAGCCGGGGGTCGCAATCGTAAACGCCCGCAACATCACTAAGGATCACCAGCAAGTCGGCGCCTAGCAGAGTAGCGACCAGTGCCGACAAATGGTCATTATCGCCGAATTTCATCTCTTCGACGGCGACCGTGTCGTTCTCGTTAACGATCGGCACGATCGAAGACTCGAGCAGCATTTGAAAGGTATGCTTGGCATTGAGGTAGCGCTGGCGATTGGCCAGATCGGCGTGCGTCAACAACACCTGCGCCACACTCTTGTCGAACTTGGAAAAGTGGCGCTCGTAGAGGGCCATCAGCTTGATCTGACCGACGGCGGCGAGCGCTTGCTTTTCCGGAATCGTCTTGGGCCGCTCCTTGCGGCCCAAGCGCGTCATACCTGCCGCGACGGCGCCCGAACTGACAACCACGATCTCCTTTTTTTGGTCATGAAGCGCGGCGAGTTCCCGCACCAACGCGCGCAGCCGCGACTCTTCGATCCCCGCGCTCGATGACAGCATTTGGCTGCCGATCTTGACCACCGCGCGCCGTACGCGGCGCAAGATCTCGCGCTTATGCTCCAGCGGCGTCACGAATCGCCTCGCTGTCACGCTTGATCTCTTCCAATGTGCCGCCGATGGCTTGCACGAGTTTTTTTACTCCTTCGGTGGTTGCCGACGAGATGGCATGCAACGGCTTGAAATCCTTCGGCAGCTTGCGGGCTAACGCCTTGGCATTCTCTCTGGCTTCGGGTAGATCAATTTTGTTGGCGACCACGAGTTGCGGCTTCTTCCCCAACTCCGGGTCAAACAGCTCCAGTTCGCGATTGACGGTCTGCCAATCGCTCAGCGGATCTTCGGAGTTGATCCGTGAAGCATCGATCAAATGAACCAGCAGACGCGTGCGCATGACATGGCGGAGGAATTTATGCCCCAATCCGTGACCTTCATGGGCACCTTCGATGAGCCCGGGAATATCGGCGATCACAAAACTCTTGCCTTCGTCATAGCCGACTACGCCGAGATTCGGCACCAGCGTGGTGAACGGATAATCCGCGATTTTTGGCCGTACTGCGGAAATCGCTGCGATCAACGTCGACTTGCCGGCGTTCGGCAAGCCGATGATACCAACGTCGGCCAACAAGCGCAGCTCGATGTGCAGCTCGCGTTCCTGACCGGGCTCTCCCGGTTGGGCGAAACGCGGGCTTCGGTGCGTCGACGACGCGAAATGCGCATTGCCCTTACCACCTCGTCCACCGACGGCGACAATCACGCGCGCACCGGGGCTTGACAAGTCGCCGATCAACTCGCCGGTCACCGCGTCGCGGATCACCGTGCCAAGCGGAACCGGAATCACGCGGTCGTCACCGCGCCGCCCGTTGCAATCGCTACCCATGCCATGCTGGCCGCGCCCCGCTCGGTAGTGTTTCTGATAACGAAGATCGAGCAGCGTCGTGAGTTGTGGGTCGGCGAACATAACGACATCGCCACCTGATCCGCCGTCGCCGCCGTTCGGGCCGCCGCGGGGAACAAATTTCTCCCGGCGAAAGCTCACGCAGCCCCGCCCGCCGTCACCGGCGAAAACCCGGATCTTCGTTTCATCAATAAATTTCATCGCCGCAGTGGGTCATGATTGTGGTAAAGGTCAGCCGAATCTTACCTTCACTCCTCCTTTGTCCTCAACTGACAAAGGGCAAAAAAAAAGCCCCGACCGGGGCTTTTTCAGTCACGCGTGCTCAAAACTATGGAGCGGGAAGCACGACGACGCGTTTCCGCTCCTTGTCCTTGCGCTCATAGCGTACTACGCCATCGATCAACGCAAATAATGTGTAGTCCCGGCCCATGCCGACATTTTTACCCGGGTGTATGCGTGTGCCGAGCTGACGCACCAAGATATTCCCCGCGCGCACGGTTTCGCCACCGAAAACCTTTACGCCGCGGCGCTGCCCTTGACTATCACGCCCGTTACGTGAGCTGCCACCTGCCTTTTTGTGTGCCATGTTCGATCCTTAACTAAGCGTCAATCGCGGTTATTTTTAGTGCGGTTTGGTATTGCCGATGACCGCGCTGCCGGCTGTAGCTCTTTCGCCTTTTTTTCTTAAAGACAAGAACTTTCTTAGCCCGCAATTGGTCGACGATCTCGCCGGTTACGCTCGCATCGGCCACCAGCGGGGCACCGATCTTTACCTCATCGCTGCCACCGACGAATAACACGTCGGGCAGAGTCACCTTATCACCCACTTCTCCGGCCAACTTTTCGACCCGAACGACGTCGCCTTCGGCGACGCGATACTGCTTACCACCTGTTCTAATTACCGCATATTTCATAGGATTTTCTAGCGAGCAACAACCCTTTCTAGAGGAAAAATCCTCGAAAGTCAACGCGACAGCTTGAGATAGACCAGCAAACGCGCCAAACCGCTTAAGATTTCGAAACCGCTATTGACACAGGCAGCAATTATAGATATATCGCTCTACGATATAATCGTAAGACGATATATGTCCAGAGATTCAAAGCTGCGCGATTTTCAAGCCATGGCGGAACTTCGCTACCAAATCCGCCGGTTCCTACGATTCAGTGAGAAGGCCGCCCGTGATGCGGGTATCGAGCCGCAGCAGCACCAGCTAATGATGGCGGTGATAGGGCTTCCCGACGGCCTCAAACCAACCGTCGGAGTGCTAGCCGAGCGCATGCAGTTGCAGCACCATAGTACGGTCGAGTTGATCGACCGCCTGGTCGAAAGAGGTTTTCTCTGCCGCTTGCGCGCAACCGATGATCGTCGTCAAGTGCTGGTCAAGCTGACCCGCGACGGCGAACAATTTCTTGAAAATTTGACGATGCATCATCTGCTGGAGTGGCAGTCCGCCGGGCCGACGTTCGTTAGGCTTCTTCAGACAATCATCGACGATACCCATCCCTCAACTGAACATTTGCAGGCAACCGATAGAGGCATGTCACTTCAAAAACGAAAGGATAAAAGCCATGGCTGATCAAGGAAATGCTGCAGAAGAAGTACTTTTAGACGTACGGGTCGCCGAAGCCTCAAGGTTATACAAGTTCTATCTCAATCAGGAGAAAAAGATCCTCGGCACTGCGTCGGTGATTATCTTCTTGCTGATCTGGGAATTGGTCGGCAATACTTTTCAGCTGATCAACCCGATGTTCATGAGCGCGCCCTCGCTCATCTGGAAAGCCGCCGTTCAGCTTTTTACCTCGGGTGAAATCTATCATGATCTTTATATCAGCGGCATAGAGCTTTTATGGGGCTATTTGCTCTCGGCTGCCGTGGCAGTCCCCTTTGGCATCTCGCTTGGCTGGTACAAGAAGATCTCCTATATATTCGACCCCTTCGTCAACGCGATGAACGCCACCCCGCGCGTGGCGCTTTTGCCATTGGTGATCATCTGGCTTGGAATCGGCATACTCTCGAAGATCGGTATTATCTTTCTCGGTGCAGTCTTCCCAATCCTGATCAATACGCGCGACGGGGTGAAAACCACGCCGGTAAACCTGCTTAACGCAGCCAGAAGCTTCGGCGCTTCCGAGTGGATGCTCTTTAAGACCGTCGTGCTGCCTTCAACGATCCCGTTCATTCTTACCGGTTTGAGACTGGGCCTTGGGCGAGCGATCGTCGGTGTCATGGTCGGCGAGCTTTATGCCGCGACCGCCGGAATCGGTTTCATGATCACAGTTGCTGGAGCCACCTTTCAGACTGACAAGGTATTTGTCGGCGTCCTGGTTTTCGCTCTGACGGGTATGATCGGCACGGAGTTGATCACCCGGATGGAAAAACGGTTTGACAAGTGGCGCCCCAAAGTCGGAGCGGCGGAATAAACCGAACTCCTCCCTTTCAAGCGATTCTAAGGAACGGCCCACGCGCAATGTGGGCCGTTGCTATTTTGGGCACTTGGGTGCCAACATCTCTTGCCCTTCCGCGCCGCACCGCCTTATTGTAAGGTAGTTCCTTATTGTAAGTTAGTTATGGAGGGCATCTTCATGCGCACACACATAGTCAAAACCTTGCGATATGTCTCCATTGGGCTAGCGATGCTGCTGCTTTCCGGCTGCGGCTACAATCGGCTGCAAGGCTTGGACGAGCAGGTCAAGGGCGCTTGGGGAGAAGTGCAAAATCAGTATCAACGACGCGCGGATTTGATACCGAATCTGGTGGCTACCGTAAAGGGAGCCGCAAATTTCGAACAGGAAACGTTGCAAAGGGTGATCGAAGCTCGCGCCGCCGCAACCTCGGTCAAGATCGATGCCGACGCATTAAACAATCCTGAAACTTTTAGAAAATTCGAGCAGACTCAAAACCAACTAACCAGCGCGCTTTCGCGCCTCTTGGTCGTGGTCGAAAAATATCCCGAGCTAAAAGCCAATCAAAACTTCCAGAACCTGCAGGCGCAACTCGAAGGTACAGAAAACCGTATCACGGTAGCGCGCAAGCGTTACATTGAAAACGTCGCCACGTATAATACCGCGGTACGCTCGTTCCCGGAAAACTTGACAGCCAAGTATCTTCTCGGCCTTCAAGTGCGACCTACTTTCAGCGCCGAGGAAGGGGCGCAAAAACCACCCCAGGTAAAATTCTAGGGTACCATTTAGTTGAGTGCTTACCTGTTCAAGGCTACGGACGATTTCACAAGACAGCTCCTTCGTCCGTTGCTTGCGATCATTATTCTTGCACTTGCGCCAGACCGGGCGATAGCGTTGGACGTGCCACCGCTTCGTGGTCGGGTGAATGACTACGCCGGCGTCATGAGCCAGGAGCAAACTCGCAGCTTAGAAACGCGACTGGTGCAGTTCGAGCAGGAGACTGGGCACCAGGTGGCGGTGCTCACGATTCCAACGCTGGAAGGCGAAGACATCGAAGGCTTCAGCATCCGCGTTGCGGAAAATTGGCAGATCGGCAAAAAAGGCTTCGATAACGGGGTCATTCTTGTCGTCGCCGTCAACGATCGACGGTTGCGTTTGGAGGTAGGCTATGGCCTCGAAGGGGTGCTGCCTGACGCGATCGCCAAGACCATCACGAGCAACTATATCGTGCCGCGTTTCCGAGCGGGGGATTATGCCGGAGGTATCATCTCCGGGATCGACGCCGTTCTGAAAGTCATTAAGAATGAACCGTTGCCGGAGTCGGCCCGCAAAAGAGGCGGAGAACAGGGACCGGAACTCAGTTCCATCGCCATGCTCGTCATCACCTTGGCGCTGTTCGGTCTTATGGCATTTGCTTCCAGTGCCGATCGACGCAGAAACCGTATATGGGGGCCGCGCGGTAGGCGACACGGGCCGATCTTCTTTCCACCCGGTGGTTTCGGCGGCGGCCATTCGAGCGGCGGAGGCTTCTTTGGCGGCGGGTCAGGCGGCGGTGGATTCAGTGGCGGAGGCGGAGGCTTCGGCGGCGGCGGCGCGTCTGGTAGCTGGTAGTCATGAACGTCGAAAGATTTTTCAGTGAGCAGGAGCAGAGGAGGATCGAGCAAGCGGTCATCGCCGCCGAGTCAAAGACCGCCGGCGAGATCGTGCCGATCATTGCTGCCTTTTCGGCCCGGTATACGGAAATTGAGCTACTCGGCGTCGTCTGCGGCTTATTCACCGGCGTCATCATAGAATATTTCTGGAGCGATCCGTGGGCATCAGAATATTGGCGCCTGTGGCCTGTCGTCGGCGCGCTCGTTGGTTTCTTGCTGGCCCGAATCCCGGCCGCCAAGCGCCTGCTCGCCTCGAGCAATCGTGCTACCGAGGCGGTTCATAGTTTTGCGCTTGCCCTCTTCTCCGAACATGGGCTTCACTACACTCGTGACCACACCGGAATTCTTATTCTCGTCTCCCTTTTGGAACATCGGGTCGAAGTGCTCGCTGATCGGGGCATCAATACGAAAGTCGAAAGCGGCACCTGGCAGGAGATCGCGCACATGCTCACCCAAGGACTCAAGTCAGGGCACGCCGCCGACGCTTTTTGTAAAGCTATTGAGCGCTGCGGCGAGATTCTCGCGATCCATTTTCCACGCCAACCCGACGACACCAACGAGCTGCCCAACCGCCTGGTTACGAGGTAGTGGTTCCGCTTCGGCAAACTTTCTAGAACTCGCGGCGAGATTCTCGTTGCGAAAAACGTCCGCGAACTGTCTGCCGAACCGACATCGCAGACGCATCTACGATGCGAGCCGAGACCCGCTTAACCATCCAAAACTGGGATTTCACAGACTTGTGAATCGCGCTTCGATTTTTTTCCCGATGAAGCCGGATGTCTGTTTTTGGCGCGACTGCCGCTGGCACCTACAAACCCTGAGACTTTGTACTTCGCACCAGCCGCACATCTACCGCAACCGCTCCCTGACCCCGCGGCCGAACCATTATTGGATTGATCTCTATGTCGGACAGATAATTGCGATACGCAGCGAAAATCTCCGAGAACGCCACCATCGCTTTTACTAGCGCGTCGACGTCGCGCGGCCCCTGACCGCGGACGCCTTCGAGCACTCTGTAGCCGCGCAGCTCTTTGAGCATGTCGCGCGCCTCACGTTCATCGATCGGCAGGAGGCGAATCGAAACATCCCTAAGAACTTCGACAAAGATACCGCCGAGCCCGACCATGAGAAAAGGTCCATACTGTGGGTCGCTGCGCGCGCCGATCAGAACTTCCGTACCCTGCACCATCTCTTGGATCAAGAGATGGCCCCTCCCCAATGTCTTAGTCAGTAGCTTCTGTCCTTCGGCCTGGACCTCTTCAGCCGTTTTCACTCCGAGAATGACCGCGCCGGACTCGGTCTTGTGTACGACTTCGGCGGCGATCAACTTGACCGCTACGGGAAAGCCGATTTCCTTTGCCTTCGCCGCCGCGTCTGCGGCAGTTCCAACCATCGCTTGTTTCGGCAAACCGATGCCATGTCGTTGCAGCAGCGAATGTAGATTCTCCCCTTCGACATCGGCTGGGTTCCCGGACGGCGCAGTCAGCTTCGGCACACCACGCCCTCTGCGCTCACCGTATAAGCCGAGGCCGGCGAGCGCGCGCAAAGTGGGTTTGATCGCCTGTAGGAAAGGCATCTCTGCTTCTTCCTGAAAGGCACGGCTCTCATCCGTACAGCTATAGGTCGACCTGGCAAACGCGAGCACCGGTTTATCCGTCGCACTCATGACACTTTTAAAGAGTGCGGCGCTTCGTTGCTGGCCGCGCGGCAACTCGCCATGGATGGCAAGCAAATCGACGCCGGGATCTGCCGCGTAACGCTTGACGATATTGATGAACCCTTGCTCGTCGCCAAAGCCGGCAACGCCGCATTCCAAAGGATTCTCGACGACCAGCTCGGCGGGGATCAGCGGCCGCACCGCCTCCTTAGTTTCATCACTGAGCTGTGCCAGATTGGTCTTCAACTCGTCGCAATGATCACAGATCAGTCCCTTCATGCCACCGGAGTTGACGACGATCGCCGAGCGGCTGCCTTTGGGAAATCGCCCTGCCATGAAAGCGAGAGTGGTTTCGGTCAAGTCTTCGAGCGTGGGGCAGCGAATCAAACCGAAACGATTGCAGACTGCATCGAAAACTTCGTCGGAGCCGGCCAGCGAACCGGTGTGCGAGATCGCCTGGCGTTTGCCCATCTCCGAGCGGCCCAGCTTGACCACTAGAATCGGCTTGCCCTTGCCGAGCGCGTGCTCGGCAACGGTCATGAACTCGTCTGGCCGGCGAATGCCTTCGGCCATCACCGTGATCAGGCGGGTGTCGGGGTCGTCTACCAGGAACGACAGATAATCGACCAGATCGAGACTTACTTCGTTGCCGCTGGAAACCGCGTAAGTAAACCCGATGCCGCGCTCGCTCGCCCCCTTGATCCAGTTGCCGAGCGAGCCGCCGCTTTGAAAAACCAATCCCACCGGCCCCTTCTTGAGCAGCGGGTTCGCGGTCGGAAACGTCCACAGCCCCTCGCCGACCGAGTACGAGCCCATGCAGTTCGGACCACACAACACCATACCGGTGCGTGTGCAGAGATCTTTCATGGCTTCGGCTCGCTCTTTGCCTTTGGGATCGTCGCCCTCACCGAAGCCGGCGGTATAAATGGTCGCCGCCTTGGTGCCGAGCTTCGCTGCCTCTTCCAAAACACCGAGAACCGCGCGCGTGGGAATGAGAATGAGCAACTGCTCCGGCACTTCCGGCAGCGCCGCGAGGTTGGGATAGCACTTGTCGCCGAACAATTCGTTGTAGTTTGGGTTGATAAGATATACGCCGCCGGGGAATTTTGCGTTTTTTAGATTCCGGTAGATTCCCTGGGGCCATGCCCCTTTTGGTGAAGCGCCGACGATCGCCACTGACTTCGCGCGCAATAAATTTTCAACTGGTTTACGAGTAAATGAAGTCATGAGCCTTCCCTTTGGTTTGGAATTGTTCTCCGTATGTCACAGACACCGGGTCACTGCAAGGCGGGCGACTGCAATCAGTCACCGGAGGTCAGCTGCGCAAAGACAGCGAAGAACAGTGTGGTTTTATTGACCGCCGGGCCGAAGCAAGACAATCGAGGCTAAGCAAACACGTGCCAGCGGTGCGCAGGGAACTCGACCGCAGCGGTTTGACCGACGGTCAACGCCGTATCGCCGGCTAGCTTGGCGAGCAAGGTCACGCCGTTTACCTCGAGCTCGAGCAGCGCCGAATCGCCCAGGTAGTTGCGGCTGGCTACCCGCGCGGCGACCGTGGCGGCGCCGTCGCGCGGCTTCGGCAGGAGTTCGATGTGTTCGGGACGAATCGCTAGCGTCACCTCCGCACCGGTATTCACGCCGTGCGGCACGGGCGCCGCAATGACGCCCACGGGTGATTCGATCTTTCCGGGCCCGGTTACCGCGCCCTTAATGAAATTCATCTCGCCGACGAACTGCGCAACGAACAGATTCGCCGGCTTTGCGTAGACTTCGTGCGGCGACGCAATTTGCAGGATCTCCCCATGATTCATGACGCACACCTTATCGCCCAGGCTGAGAGCTTCTGCCTGGTCGTGGGTCACATAGAGAGTGGTCACACCGATGGATTTGGTGATCTTGCGCAACTCGACTCGCATCTGCTCGCGCAGTCGCGCGTCGAGGTTACTGAGCGGCTCGTCCATCAGCAGGACCTTGGCGTCGGCCACCATCGCGCGCGCCATAGCAACGCGCTGCTGTTGTCCGCCGCTCAGATCCGTAGCGGGGCGATCTTCGAGTCCGTCCAGCTGCACTCTTTTGAGCGCAGCGCGGACGCGGTCGGAAACCTGAGATTTAGAGACGCGCTTCTGGCCCTGAGTCAATGGAAAAGCGACATTCTGGAAAACATTCATATGCGGCCAGATCGCATACGATTGAAAGACCATGCCGATCGCGCGCTTCTCCGCGGGAACATAAATTCGCGACGCCGGCGCGTTGACCAAGCGGCCGCCGATTTCGATTTCTCCGTGATCGGGCCTTTCCAGCCCGGCGACGCATCTCAGGGTGGTTGTTTTGCCGCATCCGCTCGGACCCAGAAGGACGCAAAACTCGCCCTCGGCGACCTCCAAATCGATATCGCGCAGCGCATTCACAACGCCTTGTTGCGCCTGAAAGATCTTGCGGAGCTTTCTAATGCTGATCATCGGAAACTGTCCGTTCGCTTCGTACTACGATGCGCTGCCGATCTCACCCAAGCGAGAGAGCGCGAAACGCACGGCGCCGACCACGAGCGTCGCGAACAGGATCAAGATCACCCCCAACGCCGCCACTTGGGGAATCCACCCACTCCCCCAAAATTGCCAGACCACCGTGGAAATGACGACGTTACTGCGCGTCATCAAGGTCAACGACATGGTCACTTCGCGATAGGAAAGCATGCCGATCCAGATCCAGCTGTTGAGTACTCCGGCGGCGATGAGCGGCAGAACGATCTTGCCCAAAACCCGCGGCACCGATGCGCCCGATACCCTGCCGGCTTCTTCTAACTCGCGGTGGACTTGGATCATGACACTATTCGTGGTCCGCGTGCCATAGGCGATCCAGTTGATGGTGTGAGCCAGGACGATGATTGCGACCGTGCCGTATAACGGAAAGTAATCCCTGTAGGCGAGCCCTAAGTACGCCAGACCCACGGCCATCAAGATTCCCGGTACCGCGTGCGGAATAAAAACCAGCGTGTCGAGAAAGCCACGAAACGAGACTTGAGTTCGGATCACGATCCACGATACCAGCACGCTAAGAATCATCGTGAGCGTGGGCACGGCGAACATCAATATCAGCGTATTGATGAAAGGACGCGGGCCGACATTGGCCGGGATTTCAAGATAGTGCTTGAGGGTCAACGATGACAGGGCTTCCGCCGACGGCAGCTGCAAGTAGGGCAGGACCGAAGCCCACAAGAGCACGGCAAAGGGAATGAAGACTTCGATCGCGAGATAAACGAATACAAAGCCCAGCGCGGGCCATTTCCAACGGCCGAGGGCGATTTCACGCGGGCGATAGCCGCGACCGGTGATGACGGTGTACTTCTTCCCTTGCTTGACCAGACGAACGTATAGCGCCGCAAGCGTGAGGCCGAGAATCAGCATGATCGCGCCGTAGGCGCCCGCCATGCCATATTCCGGGAGGCCGGTCGAAGGCGTCGTCGAGGTGAATATGAGGGAGCTCAAAACATGGATGCGTGCCGGCAGTCCGATAATCGCCGGGACTTCAAACACGGCAATGGCGGTCATAAACAAATAAACCATCACGGCGGCGATGGCCGGCCAGGTGATGGGAATGTTGATTCGCAAAAACGTCTTAAGCTTGCCGACGCCGGACGTATAGGCCGCCTCTTCCAAGGATGGATCCATCGACCGGTAGGCCGCGGCCAGCATAAAGAAAGCCCCGGGCACGAAAGAGACGCCTTGGACAAACGCCATGCCGGTAATGCTGTACAGGTTGATCGGCGGCCCGCTCAGAGCGAAAAGCTCTTGGAGCCATTTATTGACGAGCCCGATGCGCGGGCTGAGCAGCAAAATCCATGCAATGGTCCGAAGAAAAACCGGGATGAGGATACCGATCGTCAAGAGCACGTAAATGGTTTTTTTCAACGGTATGTCGGTCCGCATGAGGATCCACACCAGCGGGACGGCAATCAAGAGCGTGATCCCCACGCTAAGAACCGCGAAAAAGAGCGTGTTGAGAAGTATCTCGTAGGTTTGTGGGGTGAAGTAAACTGCGGCAAAATTTTCCAGGGTGAACGGCACGTCTTCGCCCGGGAAACCGGTGCGAAGGCTCATGAGAACGACCATCGCAACCGGCAACCCGATAACCACGACGAGAAATCCCGAAAGACCCGTAGCGAACAACGTCACGCCCTGCGGCATAAAACGGGAAAGGCCTTCCCACGCGCCCACCGCGTATTCATTCCGAGATTCAACTTTCATAGTCGTCTCCCTATGCCGTCACCGGCAAGCCTGCGACATCAATTGAAACCCAGGATCTTGCCGATTTGCCGCGAAATCTTATCAACCTTGGCGGCTTGGTCCTGCTTCATGTAGACCACTTGCTTGCCCTGGGCGAACTTGTAAGCGTCAGTCCCGGGAACATAGGCGGAAGTATGACCGGTGTGTTTTTTCCAGATCTCTTGCACTTCCGGCGAAGCCATATAGATTACGAATAGATGAGCTACGTTGGGATGCGGTGCGCCTTTCAATACGCCGACGTGATATTCCGGCGAGATAACCGGCTGCACCTTTTCGGCGAAAGCCAACGGGGCGCCCGATTGTTGCGATTCGTGAAGCTGGCTGTCTTGCAAAGTCGCCGATACTAACACTTCTCCGAGAATCAACCGCTGTGCCATCTCCCCGGCGCGCGTCAAAAGCGGTTTTTGCGCGGCAAGTTTTTTGACAAAGTCTAACGTCTTCTCATCGCCCCAAGGCCCGGCGGCTAGGCGGCCCCAATGATGCGTCGAGTTGATGACGCCGAGCTTGCCCTTCCACTTCGGATCCAGCAAATCTTCCCATTTGGTCGGCACGTCCTTGGCTGCTACCAGCTTCGAGTTGTAAGTCGGCAGCGCGAACTGGTTGGCCACCGAAATCGTACCTCTGTCGTACTCGATTCGTTCTTTGTTGACTCCAGCAGCCGCGTAGTCAAACGGCTGATGTAACTTTCTCAGCCACAACGAGCCATGGTGGGCGTCGGTGACGACCATGATATCCCACTCGGGCGGCTGTCCGGAGGCCGACATGCCGACGATCTTGGCCGTGTCCCGGGTCATATTACCGGAGGGGCTGAAGTTCAGTTTGATATTCAAGCCGTACTTTTTATTGAAACCCGCAGCCAGCGCTTGCGCCCCTTCAGGACCGAGAGTGGACGGGCCGTAAAACTCGATGACGCCCTCCTTCTTTGCACCGGCGATCAAATCGTCGACCGGTGACCCGGCGCCAAAGCTTGTACTCGCCAGCGCTAGGGTCAGGCCCACCAGCACACCGGCGATTCTGGTCAAAAATAATCGATTCATCAGTATTCCTCCTTGCCTTATCTTCAACTAATCGTTAGACGTCTCCCGATAAAAACTCTCGTCATAATATTTTGGCAAATCCTCGCCCATCGCTGGAATAAGCCCAAACTGCACACGCAACGCGAGCACGGTTGCGAGGCCTGGCAGATTCAATCGGCCGTCTTTGGGCGATTGACGCAGACGATTCGCCGCGGCCTTCGCGTCGATTTTCTCAGCCTCGGCGAGAACTCGAATCGCCTCATCGCGATTCTTTTCATCTTGAGCCCAACGTAACGCTTGGTTCCAAGCTCGAAAATATGTGCTCAATACGGCACGGTTTTCACTCGCCCACATGCGGTTAACCGCATAGACACCGCCGGGATAATCCGGCAGCACTTCACGGTGGTCGGCGAAGCGTTTCATGCCCGCGGCCTCGGCCTTCTGGTCCCAGGGCGGGTTTAACACCCCGGCGAAAGTTTCCCCCTGAGCCATCGACTCCAATCGGTAACCGGTTGTTCCTTTCGGTATCAACGTGTAGTCGCCGCGATCCATCGCGAGGCCGTGGGCCAGCAGCACGCGGCGCAGCACCAGAGCGTAAGCGGTGTCGACCGCGTCCACGGCCAAAGCTTTGCCGCGAAGATCGTCCCAGGTTTTGATCTCGGGTCGAACGTAGACGGGGAGGGTATTGCCGGCGGAGACCTGGGCCACCGCGACGATTTCCGCGCCTTCGCGGCCCGCCCAACCGAGCACGTTATCGAAAGCCGTGGAAACGATTTGCCACGAGCCTTTGCCAAGGCCGCGCATTTGCTCCGTCGAGTTGGGCGTCACCTTCACGTCAACTTCGAGCCCATGCGCAGCGAAAATTCCCTTTGCACGGCCGGCCGCGAGCGCCGCGTCGACATTGAAGACATTGATGAGCAGGCGATCAGGCATGGTGGATCATCCAATGCACAGCGGCGGTTTCCCTGCAACCGGCACCTCGCTTGATGTCCCATCCGCCGGAGAGAGATAGAGAGCTTGACGCATCCTCAATAACTCAGTGGATCTTCGGTCCAGTATACTCCAAAATATACAAGCCGCCCTTGATCCGGTCGGTCACGTAGATCAAGCCGTCGGTGTCAACATACAAGTCGTTGAACATCGGGGCCTTTTGTCCTTCCGGCGCTGGCGGAATAAAGTAGCCGACCTCCTCCGGGCGGTACTGATTGCGGATATCGAAGATACGCAGGCCCGCATTGTAATAGGTAACGAAGATGATGTTCTCGCTCTGGAACGAGCCGGGCCGGTTTTCGTGAACGTTGTGCGGGCCGAAGCGCAGGCCGCGCTGGCAGAAGTCGCCCTGGGGCACCGGACAGGTGCTGACGATTACCGGATTGCGCTCTTCGCGGACATCGATGATCCAAACGCGCTTCTCACCTTCGGCGCAGTCGTACTTCACCGACTCGTCAACCGCGACGACCAGCTTTCTACCCGGCAGTGGAAGGGTCGTGTGGGCGTAGCCGCCAAACGGCGGGCTCCAGTCGATGTGGCTGATAGTTTTCGGTCTGCTTATGTCGGAGATATCAAGGATCACCATGCCAGCGTCAACCAGCGCGACGTACGAGCGGTCGCCGTGAGGGATTGCGCCGTGCACGTGAAAGTGTTCGCCGGCAAACGGCGTCCAGTTTGGCGGCGTTTCCTCGCCTTCTTTGGTTCCGGGAATCCACCAGCGTCCGGCTTCCTTCGGATGGGCCGGGTTGGAAATATCCGCGATCAGGTAAGCGCGCTCGTTGATACCCGCCAGCATGGCGCCCACATGGGCATACTTGCCGTCGCTGAACCACATGCGATGCACGCCCTTGCCTTGAAGTCTCATAGTACCGATCTCGCGGGGCTCGGTCGGTTTTTCGATGCTGTAAATCTTAATCCCAGCCTCGTTCGGCGTGCTGGCGGGCAAGTCCCGCACAAAGTAGGGTCGCTCCTGATTCTGAATCAAAATATCGCCGGCGATCTGGACCTTGTGCGAGTGCGTATTAGGCGCGTGCGGCATCTGCATCACGACCCGCGGATCGCTCGGATCGGCCACGTCGATGATGCTCAGCGCCATCGGCGAGGTGCCGAGATGGGCGAGGTAAACGTAGCGTCCCTGTTTCAATAACTGCATGCCGTCACCGTGACCGTTCAGATCATGATGGCCAATAATCCGCATGTTCCAGCTTTCGCTCTTTGTCTGGATCTCCGCGATCGTCATAAATTGCAAATTCTCCTGGCGAACTTAATCTCCGCCGTATCGCGTCGGGGCTCCGTTCTCTTATACTCCTCAACTGGCTGAGTCAACAATTCCTGATGTATTGGCCTATTTTGGTTTATATGCTAATAAGCCGCGTACGCAAGATTATCCGAGAAGTTATCCACGATCATCGGAAGGAGGCGTGGCCATGAAACGAGCGCTTGCCCTAACGTTGCTTACGCTATTTATTCATGGCGTTGCGCACGCGCAAACCAAGCGTATCGCCGCCGGATATAGCGCCATCAGCGCCACGCAAACAGGCTTTTACCTTGCCAAGGACGCTAAGATTTTTGAAAAGCATGGCCTCTACGTCGATCCAGTTTACGTTGCTGGCGGCAGTCGTATGGCACAGGCAATCATTGGTGGAGAGTTCGCGCTCGCTCTCGCCGGTGGTAACATCGTCAACGTTAATCTTGCCGGCGGTGATATCGTGATCATTGGAGGCGTAGTCAACGTGCCGTCTTTCTATCTCTTCGTTCAGCCATCGATCAAGAAACCACAAGACCTGAAAGGCAGAGCCTTGGGAATTACGCGCTACGGCGCCTCGACGGACGTCAGCTTGCGCGCTTTTTTGAAGAAATACGCCTTAGAGGCCGATCGCGATGTGAAAATTCTCCAAATGGGCGGGCAGCCAGAAATTCTCGCTGGCATGCAGGCAAAGGTCATCCAAGGAGGAATTCTGTCTTCGCCCGGCGATTTTAAGGCGAAGAAGGCGGGCTTCGTTATGCTCGCGAACTTCGCAAAAGAAGGTATTGATTACCCAACCACAAGCCTCGTTTCCACCCGCTCGACGATCAAAAACGATCGGGAGACCGTAAAGCGGTTTTTGATGGCCTATAGCGAGGCTGTCGATCGCCTGTTTCGTGACAAAGAACTGGCTCTTAAAATAATTGGAAAGTGGACCCGCACGGAAGATCGTGAAACCTTGGAATCATCCTATCAGTACTTCACGAATTTTGCCGAAAGGCCACCGAGATTACCCTACAAAGCGCTCGAAAATATCGTAGTGTCAATGGCCGAAACCGACCCCCGGGCGAAAGATCGCAAGCCCGAGGAGTTTATCGACCCATCGATCTACAACGAACTGGATAAGTCCGGTTTTTTTAAGTCACTAGGACGTTAGTTCGATGGTGTGCGTCTCTTTCGCTGATCCGGTTTCGGAGACGCGCGCCGGTTAAATTCATAACCATGGCAGAACAGAAATAACGAAGCTTGGGAGGCAAACCCATGGCAGAAATCGTTTCGATCATCGGCATCACGCACAATCCATTCATGCCGCGGCTGTTCAAACAACCGCAGCAGCCTCCGGGCGCGGCGAAGGTGCAGGAGCGCATCGCCATGATGCGGCAAAAGCTAGCCGAAGCCGAACCTGACGTGCTCGTCTGTATCGGCAACGATCATTTGCACCAGTTTTTCATGGACAACATGCCGGCGTTCATGATTGGTAAAATGACAGAGTACGACGGGACGTTCTATGACGAGGAGCGAGAGTTCGGTTTGCCGAAATGCAAGCTCCCGGGCGATGTCGACGTGGCCGACGCGATCATGGAAGGCGCCTTCGACCGCGGCGTCGACTTCGCCTATTCCAACGAGCTCACTATCGATCATTCGATCATTGTGCCAATGCTCTTCGTCCGCCCAGAAATGGACATCCCGGTCGTACCGATCCTGACCAACTGTATCGCACCGCCGATGCCGCGGCCACGACGCTACTTCGAAGTGGGTAAAGCGATTCGCGCCGCTATCGACAGCCTGCCAACCCGTAAACGGATCGGCGTGCTTGTAAGCGGCCACCTGTCGCTCGAAGTCGGCGGACCGAAGCAGTTCGAGCGCCGTTTGACAGATCCCAACTTCGACGCCGCGGCGGTGGGCTGGATTGTAAATGGCGATATCGACGGCGCCGCGGGCGGCTGCACACCGGAAAAGATGATCGCCTCCGGAAACATGACCAGCGGCTATTTGAATTTCTTAATGATGATGGGCGTGGCAAACGCGACTAAGCCGTCCTACGCCGAAGGTCTGGACGCAGGTTTCCCAGCAATCCCGTTTTTTAGTTGGGATAAGCACGCTTAGTCTCCAAGCGACAAGGAAGCGTTAGGGAAGGGCTATGGCTGCGAGGCTTTGCGACCATCTCGGCGCAGAAAGGACCCTCAATGAGTAAGTATCTGATGAACAAACTCATTCACTTGGTCAACATGAACGAATCGGCGGAAAAGGAATACAAAGCGAACCCGCGCCAGTTCGTCGAGCGCTGGGAGCAAACTCAGAAATTGAAATTGGAACCGCAAGAACGCGAAGCATTGGCGACTAAAGATTACGGCGCGCTTTACGCCCTGGGTGCCCATCCTTTCACGTTGTGGAGTTTCACCGAAGCTGTCTGGGTACACGAAAAACCACGCGAGGAGCTAGTGGCGGATTATAAGGCAAAAACGGCAAAGGCCGGCTATCCGAACTTTAAAACATGAAACGGCGGCGGCCTAAACTGCTTTAGAATCAGGATGTTTGCGACCCACTCACCGTGCGACCAATCGCGACACGTTTGCGCTAAACCTTACTTGCGCTTTTCGATCGGCACGTAATCGCGCGGCGCGGCGCCGAGATAAAGTTGCTTGGGACGCGCCAATTTTTGGTCGGCATCCGTTAACATCTCTTCCCACTGGGCGATCCACCCACTGGTCCGTGGAATCGCAAACAAGACGGGAAACATGTCCATCGGCAGACCCATCGATTGATAGATCAAGCCTGAATAAAAATCGACGTTGGGGTAAAGTTTACGCCGGATGAAATACTCGTCCTCGAGAGCGATCCGCTCCAGCTCCAGAGCAATATCAAGCAAGGGATTACGGCCTTTCACTTCGAAAACCTGGTCGGCGATCTCTTTGATGATTTTGGCGCGGGGATCGTAGTTCTTGTAAACCCGATGACCGAATCCCATCAATCGCCCTTCGCCGCCTTTGACCTTCTTGATGAACTCCGGGACCTTGTTCTTGGCGCCGATCTCCATCAGCATCCTGAGCACGGCTTCATTGGCGCCGCCGTGCAGCGGCCCGTACAGTGCGGCAGCGGCGGCGGCGACGGCCGAATAAGGATCCACGTGCGAGCTGCCGACGCTGCGCATGGCGTTGGCGCTGCAGTTTTGCTCATGATCGGCGTGCAGGATGAACAAAATATCCAGCGCCCGTTCGAGCACGGGATGCGGTTCGTACTTGAGCTCAGTCATCTTGAACAGCATGTTGAGAAAATTGCCGGCGTAGCTCAAGTCGTTATCCGGATAGGAAAAGGGCAGGCCGAGACTGTGCCGGTAGGCGAACGCCGCCAGTGTCGGCATCTTGCTGATCAGGCGGTAGGTTTGATCGTGCCGCGACTTCACATCAAAGATCTTCTTCGCCTCCGGATAAAATGTCGAGAGGGCACCCACGGTGCTCACCAATATTCCCATCGGGTGGGCGTCATGATGAAACCCGTCGATGAGTTTTTTAATATTTTCGTGAATGATCGAGTGAAAGGTGATGTTGTGGGTCCACTCTCCAAGCTGTGATGGTGTCGGCAACTCGCCGTAAAGTATCAAGTACGCGGTTTCTAAGTAGCTGCTCTTCTCTGCAATCTGCTCGATGGGATAGCCCCGATAGCGCAGGATCCCGCGGTCCCCGTCGATGTAAGTAATCTTGCTCTGGCAGGAGGCGGTATTCATGAAACCGGGGTCGTAGCTGACGAGGCCATCGTCTTCTGCGACTTTGATTTGGAAGAGATCGGTCGCTTTGATGGCGCCGTTCTTTATCGGAATATCGTATTTCTTGCCGGTTCGGTTATCGATAATGGTCAACGTATCTGAAGCCATCGTATTAACCTTTCACCCTGTCTTGGCACGATTCTTTTTAGACCATCCCCATGCCCCGGTCAACTCCGCATCCGCGCGGCTAGGGCGCGATGCGCCAACTGATTTTCCACTGCGCAGCCAATCTCGAACAACACACCATGGTCGCCGGGAAGAAGTCGACGACCGGCCTTTCCGCGTCGCCGTTAACGAGCAACGCAGCAAGTCGACTCAAAAAAGGCAGGTGCCCGACCAACAGAACCGATTCCGTGGCACTGTCAAACTCAGCCACGACTATTGCCGGATCATCGTCGGGCAACAAGCCGGCCAGAGGCGCGGTCCCTTCGGCGGGCATGATGTGCTCAGCCAAGATCTCCGCGGTTTCCTGCGCTCGCAATATGCCGGAATGATAAATCTTCGAGATCGCGAGATCGCGCGCTAGCGCCAAACGCGCGGTCTGTTCGACCCGCCGCCGGCCTGCCAACGACAGCGGCCGCTGCGGATTCTCCGCCGCCGTAACGGCGTCTCCATGCCTGACGAGATAAAGATCCACGACGAACTCTGAGTAATGACCCGTGTCAGTGGGATTCGGAAACCAACCCGCGGCGTGTGATACGGCCGCTACTGCAGCTCGGCGATGACGCGAGCGCGACCGCTCCATTCCCTCGTGGTTGCAAAAGACCGTTGTTCATATAGTATGCCGGTCAGAAATTTTCAATCTTGTCAGACGAACCACGTCCGATAACCGTGATCGAATTTCGTAAGGTCAACAAATGGTTCGGCTCGCTTCAGGTCCTCAGAGACATTGACCTCTTCATCGAAGCGGGGACCGTCGTCGTCGTCTGCGGCCCGAGCGGTAGCGGCAAAAGCACTCTGATCCGCTGCATCAACCGGCTCGAAACGATTCAATCCGGGGACATCATCGTTGATGGACGGTCCGTTTGCGACGCTCGTCTGGACGCCCCGAGCTTGCGCGCCGATGTGGGGATGGTCTTCCAATCTTTCAACTTGTATCCGCACATGACCGTGATGCAGAACATCACGCTAGCGCCGATCAAAGTGAGGGGCCGATCGCCTGCCGAAGCGCAGAAAATCGCTACGAAATTGTTGGAACGAGTAGGGATCCCGGATAAAGCCGGTGTTTACCCAGCCAACCTTTCCGGCGGGCAGCAACAACGCGTCGCCATCGCTCGCGCGCTTGCGATGAAGCCGAAAATCATGCTGTTCGACGAACCAACTTCGGCCCTCGACCCGGAAATGATCAACGAAGTCTTGGAGGTCATGACCGACCTCGCCCACGACGGCATGACGATGGTCGTCGTGACGCATGAGATGGGTTTTGCTCGACGGGTCGCTCACCGGATCATTTTCATGGATCAGGGACAAATCATCGAAGCCAATGAACCGGAGAAATTTTTTGCGGCGCCGGAGTCGCCGCGGGCAAAACAATTTCTCAGCAAAATCCTTTCACATTGAGGAGAACGATATGAAGCGGCCTCTGCTATTCATCGCCTTCGGGATGATCTTCTGGATCGGCGCGATCGAACGTGCGGGAGCACAATCCACGTTGGAGAAAATCGCCAAAAGCGGTGCCTTGACCATCGGTACGCGCCGCGGCTCTCCGCCGTTCGCCTACGTCAACCGGAGTAATGAATGGGTCGGCTTCTCGATCGACTTGGTCGAAAAAGCGATCCTCCCCGAGCTAAATAAAAAACTCAACAAACAAATCAAAGTCGAAAAAAAGGAATCGACGCCGCAGACTCGGATTCCGCTGCTGACGGCGAATGCCGTCGATCTCGTCGCTGAAACCATGACCGATACGCAATCACGGCGGGAAAGCGTTGACTTCAGTTTGACCTTTTTCGTTACCGGCGCGCAGTTTCTGGTGAAAAGAGGCAGCCCGATCAAAGGCATTCAATCGATTGGGAACCGACGCATTGCGGCCCAGCAAGGATCTACCAATGCAAAGATCATTCGCGAGCGCGTGCCCAATGCCAAGTTGCTTGAATTTCCGGATCAGCCCGCCGCCTTTCAAGCTCTCGCCCAAGGGCAG
Source organism: Binatia bacterium (assembly GCA_036554745.1). GTDB lineage: Bacteria > Desulfobacterota > Binatia > UBA9968 > UBA9968 > DP-20. The sequence goes on along the minus strand of DATBMR010000320.1, from coordinate 25,584 downwards.
GTGGAAGCCTACACCAATGACGGGATCCAGCTTGCGGGTTTGCGCGCCAAAGCGCCGAAGCCCGACGATTGGGCAGTGGTCGGTGAATTTTTCTCGTACGAGCCCTACGGGATGGCGATGCGCAAGAATGATTCCGATTTCCGGCATTTGGTCAACGTCGGCTTGATGGACGCCATTATGTCAGGACTTTATTTTCAGCTCTATGACAAATGGTTCGGGCCCAAGGGCGAAGTGCCTTATCCGCTGTCTCCCGAAACCAAGCGGTTTCTGCAAATGCAAGTCGTCCCCAAATAAGAAGGCAACCACCGGCGAAAGCAACAGGGATCATTTACTATTGCGCGTCGCCTAGCGCCTGACATCTGTCCCAAAAAATGAGTTATCAATTCAACTGGAGCGTCCTCTGGACCGGCCAGACCGGTGAATGGTTGCTTCAGGGTCTTCTGGTGACACTGGAGATATCCGCCCTTGGTTGGCTGATTGCGGTTTGGCTCGGCACTCTATCGGGAGCGTTGCGGACCTTTCCGGGTGCTCCTCTACGGTGGCTGGCCACCGCTTACGTGGAATTTTTTCGCAACGTTCCGCTGCTCGTCTGGATGTTTTTCTGGTATTTCGGCATTTCACCGCTGTTGCCACAGTTATTGCGCAATTGGTTGTTTGACCATGGCGCCGAGTTCTGGGCTGGGGCTTGCGCTCTCGGCTTTTATCACGGCGCGCGGTTCTCTGAGGTTATCCGTTCCGGGATCGGCTCGGTTCCCAAGACCCAGTTTGAAGCCGCCGCGTCAACCGGGTTGACCGTGCTGGAGACTTACCGACTCATCATCATCCCGATCGCCTTGCGGTTAATCGTTCCGCCCGCCACCAACGAAACTCTCAATCTGCTCAAAAATTCGTCCGTTGCGTTGACGATCGGCGTGGCGGAATTAACCTTTCAAACCCGCCAGATCGAAACCTACACGGCGAAAGCATTTGAAGCGTTGGCGGCCGGGACGGTCATTTATCTGGTGCTCTGCCTGCTCATCGCTGCGGTGATGACGTGTATCGAGCGGCGCGTAGCGATACCGGGCATGATCGGCCGCGTACGCACCGGCGAGGTTTGAGATGGATGTTCGAGTCATCACCGATAACTTTGCCTTTCTCGTGTTCCAGGGCTTCATCGGGCTGGGATCATTTGCCGGCGGAACCCTGCGGCTGGCGCTGCCGGCGATCGTGCTCGGCTTTTTGGTTGGCACGATTATCGGAATTGCGCGACTCGCGCGTTCACCGTGGATAAGTCTGCCGGCAAAGATCTACGTCGAGTTTTTTCGCGGCGTGCCGTTAGTGATGGTGATTTTTTGGTTCTGGTTCATCATTCCTGCAGTGCTCGGCAGATCACTCCCGGAATACAGCGTTGCCCTGACCGCCTTTGTCGTTTTCGAGGCCGCCTACCTCGCAGAAATCGTGCGCGCGGGAATCCAGTCGGTGCCGCGCGGCCAGAGCGAAGCGGCCACGGCCAGCGGGCTCGCCAATGCCGCGATGATGCGTCATGTGATTTTGCCGCAGGCGCTGCGCAACATGATTCCCGCACTCGTTACGCAATTCATCGTGCTCCTCAAAGATACCTCTCTGGCGTCAATCATCGGCTACGTCGATCTCACCAAAGCCGCGCAGATCGTCAACAACCGCGAAATTCGTCCGTTCGAACTTTACCTCTTTATCGCCATGGTATATTGGATTTGCAGTTACGCAATGTCCCAATACGCGAGCCGCTGGGAACAAAAGCTGGTGGCAAAAGGTGGGTTAGTCTGATTGTTTTCATTCGATCGTAACATGTCCCTCGCACCATGGGATGGGTAGAATTCTCAGCGGGACAACAATTTACCAGCGACAAGCGCGCGGCACCTTGAGGCCAACAAGGCTCCGTTTGTCGCGGCACGCCCTTCTGTTACGCCATGCTCTTTCTCGAAAACACGCCGATTGATCAGATCCTCCCGCTCACAGAGATGATCGAAGCCATTGAAGATGCTCTCAAGGAAATGGCTTTGGGCCGCGGCTTCGACCTGCCCAGACGCAGAATTCATCATCCGAACCGAATGATCTTTGGTCTTCTGCCGGGGTCGGTCCGGGGCGCCATGGGCGCATACCTTCAAACCGATTTGGATCGGCGCGTTCACCATGAAACGGTGATTCTATATAGCGTGGAGACCGGTGAACCCCTCATCCTGTTTCAAGATTGTTCGATCAACGAAAACCGCACCGGCGCCGCTGGCGGCATCGGCGCCAAATACTTGGCCCGCTTCGACGCCAGCCGCGTAGCGGTCATCGGCAGTGGCGCGCATGCCGAAACCCAACTCGAAGCGGTCGCCGTTGTTAGAAATTTGACGCAGGTCAAAGTCTTCAGCCCGTCGCAGGCACATCGTGAAGCCTTCGCGAATAAAATGAGCCGTGAACTGAATAGGAAAGTAAGTCCGGTCGCCGGCGCTCAAGAAGCGCTAGCCGACGCTGATATCGTGATTACGGCAACCGATGCCAAGACGCCGGTACTCGATGGTAACTGGCTCATGGCGGGAACCCACATTACCTCCATTGCCAACGGCGACAAGACGCGCACCAGGCAGGAACTCGATGAAGAGACGATGCGGCGCGCCGATCCGATATTCGTTACTTCTAAGGAAACTGTTGGTGTCAACGAAAGCGACGTTTTTCGCGCCGCACGCGACAAAGTCATCTCCTGGGATCGCGTCCATGAAATTTCTCGCCTGCTACTGGGCGAGGTGCCCGGACGAACGAACGAAAAGCAGATTACGCTCTTCAAGCTTCAAGGCACCGGCATCATGGATGTCGCGGTGGCTGCCCGCGCCTTTGAGAAACTCAAGGACAGCGACCTCGTGCGAAGGTTGTAAGGTTCGCAGCGATCCCGGGAGCACCTCATGGCCCACTATGACATGTTCGTGATCGGCTCCGGCCCAGCCGGCCAAAAAGCGGCGATCCAAGCGGCGAAAGTCGGTAGGAAGGTCGCCGTCGTCGAACGAAAAAACGTTGCGGGCGGCGTTTGCATCAATATCGGGACTATCCCGAGCAAATCCCTGCGCGAAGCAGTACTGTTTCTCTCGGGTTTTCGCCAGCGCAACCTTTACGGCGCCAGCTACCGCGTCAAGAAAGACATCACTTTCGAGGACCTCGCGCAACGCTGTGATCACGTGATCAAAGCCGAACAAGAAATCGTTCGAAACCAACTGGTACGAAATTCCGTGGACTTCATCATCGGCACGGCGTCTTTCGTCGACCCCCACCGTCTCGCGGTTCAACAAGGCTCCGAAGGCAATGAGCATACCGCCGATTACATTGTCGTCGCCGTCGGCTCGGAAGCGGCGCGCCCGGCGGACATTCCGTTCGATGGAGAATCGATCGTCGACAGCGACGCGCTGCTCTCGCTCCGGCAGTTGCCCAAGTCTCTGACGATTGTCGGCGGCGGCGTCATCGGCTGCGAATACGCTTCGATACTTGCCACTTTAGGCATACCCGTGGTCCTTGTAGAGCGCCGACCCCGACTTCTTGAATTCGTCGATAGCGAGATTGTGGAATCGCTACAATATCAAATGCGCAACGTCGGCGTTACCTTGCGCCTCAACGAAGAGGTCGTCGGCGTATCCAAGCCGATCGGCAACTTGGTCGTCCTGCAACTTAAGAGCGGCAAACAAATTCGCGCGTCCCTGCTGGTCTATTCAGCGGGGCGTGTCGGCGCGACTAAGAACCTCGGCCTTGAGAAAGTCGGCATCGAAGCTGACGATCGGGGTCGATTGAAAGTGAACAAAGACTTTCAGACTTCAGTGCCGCACATTTATGCCGTCGGCGATGTTGTGGGGTTCCCGGCTCTCGCATCCACGTCCATGCAACAAGGGCGTCACGCGGCATGCCACGCCTTCGGCCTCGCCTGCGAAACCGCGATCCATTTACTTCCCTACGGCATCTATACGATCCCAGAAATCTCGATGGTCGGCCGCAACGAAGACGAGCTTACGCGCGCAGGCGTGCCGTACGAGATCGGCGTCGCGCGCTATCGCGAGATCGCGCGCGGACAATTGATCGGGGACACGGTGGGTATGCTCAAGCTGCTCTTTCACGGCGAGACGCGAGAACTGCTCGGCGTCCATGTAATCGGCGAAGGCGCCACCGAACTCGTGCATATCGGCCAAGCGGTGATCGCTCACCGCGGTAAACTCGATTATTTTGTTGACGCTGTGTTTAACTACCCGACGCTCGCGGAATGTTACAAAGTGGCCGCGCTCGCGGCGCTCAATAAATTCGCCGACGCCACCGGAATCGCTTGTAAAATAGGCGTCCCTTAAACCCGAGCACCCTTACCCCGTGCGGTTAAACTGAATTTCGTTCAGAGGCACGGACCCATTGACCCGCTACAGAAGGCTTGTGTCTCGCCGTTTCGGATCAATCGCAACTGCGAAATCCGGATTCAGCCGCGCACGTGTCCGGCGATCAGCCCATCGTGGAGACTTTATCGGGGCGAATCTTGTATAGGACGCGGACTTCCCCGGGGGCGCGAAAGGGGTAACGGTCCTTGTCCAGATACTTCTTCGCCAAAGCGTCGATATGTGTGTCCGCACCGTTCTCCGTTATTTCGACGACATCGCCGCGGATCGCGATATAGCGATAGGGGTTATCCGGATCCTGGATGGATAAGGCGACGCGCTTGTCACGGCGCATGTTTTTGTCCTTCAGTCGCCCTTTGGCCGAGTTGATTCGGATGTGCGTGCCGTCGTAATCGCACCAAACCGGCGTCACCTGGGGGCTGCCGTCCTTGGTCAGGGTTGCCAAGTGAGCGAAGCCGCGTTTATTAAGAACGTCTTTGAATGCTTCAGGAATGATTGCCGTCATGGATTCCTCCCGATTCCAGCATCCGTCAATAAAAATAGTTCGGCAGTTCGGTCAACTCATCTATTAAGACATCCGCTTTGGCCGCGATCAATCGGTTCTTATCACCCTGGCCGTAGGTTACGCCGCAGGTCATGACGCCGGCGCGCTTTCCCGCCTCGACATCGATATCACCGTCGCCGACCATGAGTGCCTTGGATGCCGGAATGCGATAGCGCTCCAGAGCCATGGTCAACAGCGCGGGGTGCGGTTTCTTCTCTGCCGCGCTGTCGCCGCCGAAGATAGCATCGAAATGCTGCTCCACAGCGAGACCTCGCAGCATCGCTTCCGTCAATCGATGGATTTTGTTGCTTACCACGATGCGACGCTTGCCGCGAAAATAATCGAGCACCTCAAGCACACCAGGGTAAAGAGCGGTCTGGTCTAGCATGTGCTCTTCGTAATGCCGGAGAAAAACCTGCATCATTTCCTGAAAACGATCGCCATCCGCTTCGGGCAAAACGCTTTTCAGCAGATGCTCAACGCCGCGGCCGATGTGGATGAGAACTCTTTGCTCTGCAAGCGGGGGCAGATCGAAGTGCGCGCGTGTAAAGTTTACTGAATCGGCCAGGTCCTGGCCGGTGTCTGCAATCGTCCCGTCAAGATCGAACATAATCAGATCCACCGGCTTCTTCATCGTGAGTTGATTGAAATTGAATTCCGAAACGATGTCAACGTCGCGGGCTCCAAACTCCTTTGCGCTAACGTGTGAACTTGTGTAACGTAACGCGAGCTTCAATTCGCCTAGGGAGGGTTATTCATGCGGCAAAAAATCCGACAACGGGTCTCACTCATAGCGGCGGCTTTGTTAACTTTACTCGCACTGCCATCCTTGGCCGCCGACAAGTTGAACACGTCGTATATCTCGACAACACCCGGGTCCTCGTCAGTTTTGTGGGTCGCCAAAGACGCCAAAATCTTCGACAAACACGGCATCGATGCGACCGTCATCTTTATTTCCGGCAGCGTGCGCGGCATTCAATCGATTTTGGCCGGTGAAATCCTGATTGGCGAGGGCGGCGGACCTGGCTTAGCAAGCGCGCGCCTCGCCGGCGGCGACGTGGTCGCCGTCGCGGGCAATGTCAACGTGCTGCCCTACTACCTGGTCGCGCAACCGACCATCAAGAAACATGAGGATCTGCGCGGCAAGATCGGCGGCAATCATATCGCTGGCACGACGGCTGAGTTCGCGTTGAAAGTCGGCTTGAAGAAAATCGGTATCGACCCCTTTAAGGACGTTCAGCTGCGCGTCATCGGCGGCTCCATCGAACGCATGGTGGCTTTGCAGAAAGGCATCGTCCATTTTACTGTGGTCACCGAAGCGGGCAAGGCGATGGCCGAAAAGCTCGGCTACCCGACAGTCGTCGACATGGTGGCACTGAAGATTCCATTCCCTCAGAACGGTATTTATACTTCGACAAAATTGGTTCGTGAAAAGCCCGATCTGGTCCGGCGTTACCTGCGTGCCTATGTCGAGGGCATCCATTACTACAAAACCAACAAGGAAGAAACGATCAAAATCATGGGCAAGTATTCACGCGTCAATGACCGAAAATTTCTCGAGGACGCTTGGGACTGGCACGCGAAGTTCATGCCCGACGCGCCCTACCCCCCGGCCGAGGGATACCAGCTCGTTCTCCAAGAGATGGCCGAAAAAAACCCAAAGGCAGCGCACGCCAATGTCAAAGATTACATCGACACCCGGCTTATCAAAGAACTGGAGGAATCAGGGTTCATAAAAGGGCTGTCGCGGAAATAGCGGCAAGAAGTTGGTGCAAGTCGTGCAAACCGTTCAAGCCGTTCAAATCGTCAGAAGGATACCAGCGAAGAAAACGGTTTGAACTTTGAACGTTTGAACCTTGAACGCATTCAGAGCTTCTCCCGCGACGCTTTAAGCACTCGGTGCATCGGCTCGACGTCGATCACCAAGCACGAGAGCTGCAACTTTTCTTCGCGCAGTTGATCCGGCACCACCGAGATCACTTCGTTTTCAAGGATGTGGTAGACGGGAATTTTTAGCGTCACCCCGGTCAGCGGTCCGGCATAGCTTGGATCGCCTTCGGTCACCGTCTCGGCAAAGACTTCGACCCCAGTAGCTTCGCCATTGCCCAACACCACTGTCAGATTTTCCGGACCATACTGGTCCGCTAGGCGCTTGATGACTCCCTGGTTCTCGAAGTTCATCGCGCCTGCGGCGGTTCAAACAAAGCATTCGGTCGCTTGGAAGACAACTTCGTAGCCCGCGCCTTCCAGGCATTCGGCGATCACCGGACCCGGGACGCCGTCGCGCTCGCCGATAGCGATGATTTTTTTCCCTTTTTGCATTCAGCCTCCGCTAGGATTCCTTGCAATCAACCAAGAAGGAGCAGCCGTCAGAAAGCTGTGTCATGCGGCCGAGAAACAGGCTGCCTTTAGCCATTAACAATGCACACCGAATTTTTCCGCTGCGCAAACCTTCGAGCGCATGGCCCAAGTAAACAATCGCCGAGGGAATGTGCCCTTGGGTCGGAGCGTAACCTAACATGCCGCGCATCCGGACGAAATCTTCCATCTGATTCTTGCGAATCTGGCCGCGCATCACGGCCAGAGCCGCCAGCGTCAAGTAGTTCGTGCGCGGCACATCGCCGCTCCCTGCAGGCACCGTGATCTCCGGATTATGCAGCTCCACTCCGTAACGGTCCACATCGGTCAATTTTATGCCGAGCCGGGCCAGCGGCTTTTCTGCAAGGTGTTCCGCCATCAGCTGGGGCGATGACCCGGCACGCACCGGGTGAAATGCCACGGAGTCGAGGCGGATACATGGCTGTCCCGGCTTGGCAGGCGCCAGGATCGCAGCGAAGCTGCCGAGCACGTCTTCCAAAATCGGCATCTGCTTTTTTAAATGCGCCTCGAATTTCATGCCCAGTTTGGCCACTGATCCACCGGCAACGACGGCGACTCTCTTGGCCACACCGGCTTGAATCAAACTGGCCCCATGGACCATCGCATACATCGGGCCGGCGCAGAACGCCTTGGTGTCCGAGCCGGATGCGTTTTCACAGCCGGCATCTTCCGCGATCGCTTTAGCCAGATTGCCGCCGCCGCGGTTGTAACGGTCGCCGACCGCTTCCTCGGAGCAACTGATAACGTAATCGATCTCACTCGGGGCCAGCTTGAGCCGATCCAAAACCCCGCGCAATGCATGGGCGGCCGTAACCTTCGCCGCGAAATTTTCCAACAAGACTTCAGCCGCGAGATTGGCGTCATCGATATGTCCCGGCTCCACGGCACCGACGAGGCGCTCACCGGAATACAGTGCCAGCGCCCCCTTGGAGCAACGTGTCTCAATGTCACCGAACGAGCCTAGCCGCAGCTCGCCCGAATTCGCATAAACCCTCGCGTGCGCGTCAAACCAGCGCTGCTCGAATGTCACCAGACCGAAACGATCGGCGGCCGCCAGGCGCGCGTAAAACTCGTTCTGATTGACGAGATCACCGAAGCGGCCTCGCGGCAAGACGCCCTCGAGCAGTCTTTCATACCAGGGTGTGGCGAGCTCGCTGAGTGTCTCCGGCGCGATGTTACCGATATAGACTTGGTGCGGCGCATAGGCGGTCGCAGCGGCAAAGCTGCGCAGATGTTTCGGCAGTTGGTCGCGCAACCCAGGCCGGGCGCGCAGCTCGCGCAAAGGCTTGGAGCCGTAGCGCACCAGCTCGGGCACATGGGTCAGCGAATAAGAAACTCCCTCGATACCGATTCGTATGGCGCTCGCTGGCTTCGACATGTCAACCTAAATGCCCACAGCGTCCAAGTGCCGCCCCACCCGGAACAGAAATCCAAAATTGCCAGTCATATTGCCGCCGCTTCTTCTATCCGGTAAACGCTTGATGTTGCAAGAACACTTCGGCGTCGCCGGCGTTAAAAAACACCAGACGAACTTCTTTGAGGTGACGATCGCCTGCCAAGAACTGCTCGATCGCGTGGGAGACGACCTTGGCCGCTTGGTTCTGCGGGTAGCCATAAATGCCCGTCGAAATCGCGGGAAAGGCGATGGTCGTAAGGCCATGGGCCACCGCCAACGCCAGCGAGTTCCGATAACAGGCCGCCAGCAAATCCGCCTTCTCAGGACCGCCGCGCCCATAAACCGGACCGACCGTGTGAATCACGTACTTCGCCAGCAGGTTGCCTCCGCCGGTCATTACCGCCTCGCCGGTCGGTAAGCCGTCGGGATATTGCGTGCGGCGGATTTCTCGGCATGCATCCAAGATGGCGCTCCCACCGGCACGATGAATCGCCCCATCGACGCCGCCGCCGCCCAACAACGTACCGTTGGCCGCGTTCACGAGCGCATCGACATTTTCCTTGGTAATGTCACCGACCTTAACGCACACCCGGCCCTGCAGAAAACTTACAGGCTTCATGGAACCTCCAGGGCAACTCTCTCCCTTGGGACAAGCGCAAACAACCTGAACGTCGCCTCGCTATTACAGCACGAGACAAACGACATCAGCTCAAAGTACACCGGAAACTACCCGACCATCTCGGACTTCGTGAGTCCCCTCCGACATTTTCCTTGACTCTGCCATGACCTTCAAGTGAGAGTACGAAACGGACCAAGCAGCGAGACATCCAATGATCATCAACTGCGTCGTCTACCAGAACGGTCGCAAGCTCGCCGACATATCCGTAGACGAAATCAGCTCCTATATCGCGCGCCCCGACTGTTTCGTTTGGGTCGCGCTCAAGGAACCCGAGCCGGCCGAACTTCAGGCGATGCAGCGGGAGTTCGGCTTGCACGCTTTGGCGGTGGAGGACGCGCAGCACGGCCACCAGCGGCCAAAGATAGACGAATACGATGATTCGTTATTTGTCGTGCTTCATCTGATAGAGCTAGACAACGGCGATCTCAATGTCGGCGAAGTGGCTATTTTTGCCGGCCCGAAATATGTGCTCTCGGTCCGTTCGCGCGCCGCACGCGGCTTTACCGACGTGCGCGCTCGCTGTGAACACGAACCGGAATTTTTGCGTCATGGCGCCGGCTACGTGCTCTATGCCCTCATGGACGCCGTCGTAGATCGCTACTTTCCGGTGCTCGATAGCATCGAATCCGCCATCGAGGACATTGAAGAACGTATTTTCGCCGATCAACCTGTGCGCGAACACATCGAAGCTCTGTACTCCGCCAAACGCAAGCTGATGATTCTCAAACATGCCACCGAACCGCTGCTCGAGGCCACAGCCAAACTATTCGGCGGCCGCGTGCCCCCGCTCTGCGTGGCGCTGCAGGACTATTTTCGCGATGTTTATGACCACTTGCTGCGGCTCAACCAGGCGATCGACAGCTTGCGCGATATGGTGACCACCGGAATTTCGGTCACGATCTCGCTCATCTCAATTCAGGAGAATGCCGTAACCAAGCGCTTGGCGTCCTACGGTGCATTGGTCACCGTGCCGACTTTGATTGCCGGGGTTTACGGCATGAACTTTCAGAATATGCCGGAATTGAACTGGTTTTTGGGCTATCCGCTGGCGTTGCTGCTGATGGCAGCTGTCGACATCTATCTGTTTTATCGTTTTCGCAAAGCCCGGTGGCTTTAGCTCCCGTTGCGGTCCTGCGCCCTTCCATCGCGCTCGATGCAAAGCTTCGGGCGGTGGTCAACGCAACGGGCCCAACTCCTTTAACGTCGGCAGCAGCTCGTCCAGGCGGTGGATGAGCGCTGCCGGTTTCGCCGCCGTGAGAGTTTCTTCATCATTGTACGAATACTCGCTCGCCAGGGCGATCGGGATAACTTCCAAATAGGTGTCTCCGACCTTGCAGCCGTCGGCGTTTTTTGCGGCCCTTAGATATGTCGCCGTCCCGCTCAGCAAGATGACCCGCATGTGCTGGATTCTATACTTACGATAGAGAAAATAGATTCCCTGCTCCTTGGCGTAATAGGTTTGATCACGGTCGACGATTTCCTCGAAGTAGCCGCCGATGCCGGCCTTCTCCATCGCCTGATGCTTGTAGCGCCGTCCGCCGGTAGTCAACAAGATGTTTCTTAAGCCCGCTTCCTTTGTTGCTCTCAAAGACTCTTCGGTACCGGGAATAAATTCCGGCGGATCGACGTCATATCGATGTTTTCGCGCGATCTCGAGAGCTTGCCTGCGAATTTCGACTCGCTTGGCTTCGTTGAAAGGCAGACTGCGGTCCCGCTCGAACTCCTTAGCGAAGAGCAACGGGATGAGAAACAGATCGAAGGGCCCATCGGCAATTTTTCTTAGTTGCTCAAAGGTGAGTTCGGGCAAATTGTAGCGCGGCAGGAGCTCGTTGGCGATCGTCAATACCCGCCGGATGTCGGTCTCCACGGTGTCGGACATGGTGCGCATCAAAAAAGTTTCGATAGGCATCGCTCTACCTCCGATCAGCTCGTTCTCGGTGAAGACCATCGTCCAAGCATCGGTTAATCGACAGCCACCTCGAACGGCAGCCGATGCTTGCGCTCAGAGTTGCACCTCTTGCAGCTCGCCACCAAATTACCCTTGGTCGATTTTCCGCCGCGGATGATCGGCACCAGATGGTCCATGGTTAGCTCTGCGGGCGAAAACTTTTTCCCGCAGTGGTGACAAATTCCTACGGCGCGCTTGCGCTTCCACCACTCGCTTGCGCGCAACTCGCGGGCCCGCTGCCGCTCCCGGCGAATTTGCTGCTCGGTCATCTCGACTAAAAAGGGTTCAGGTTTCACGACCCCGGTCACCTCAGCTTATACCACCGACGAAGGTTCTTTAGATAAACCCCGAGTCCTACCGAGACTAGGAAGTAAAGGGCGCTGCGAGCGGCGGTCCAAAGATCGCCCCCGCTGGAATAATGACGCAACTCCCAGAGCGCGAAAAAGACGAAAAATATCGTCGCGCTGGCGATCAGGATTTTGTGAGCGGTGATAAGCCTCATCGGTGACTATTGGCAGTCAATCACAGCCGGTGTGTCTGGCGCAAGCTGGGCCTTTCCGAGTCATTGCGAGCGGACGAAATCCTGATATAGCTTGGTTGCAGGATTGAAGGAGCAGGTTAAATGGACAAGGCAGTCATCAGCACGGCCAACGCGCCCAAGGCGATTGGCCCCTATGAACAAGCAATCAAGGTCGGCGAGTTCGTTTACTGCTCGGGACAGATCCCGCTCGACCCGAGCACTGGCAACGTCGTGGATGGCGATATCACGGTTCAAACGCGGCGTGTGATGGAGAATCTGCGAGCCGTCGTCGAAGCGGCCGGATCTTCGTTCGAACGCGTCGTCAAGACCACTGTTTTTCTAAAAAATATTGCCGATTTTGCGGCGATGAACGCAGTTTATGCCGAGTATCTCGGTGCCGCCAAACCCGCGCGCTCCACGGTCGCGGTGGCGGATTTGCCGCGCGGCGCGCTGCTCGAGATCGAGCTGATCGCGTTGGTCTAAGCCAGCCGCTCTCAGATTCCGAGGATCATGCGGAGCAGGGTTTGCAGCACGACCTTGGCGCCATCACCCATGCTCTTGCCGGCCAGCTCGGCGTCTTCCTCTTCACCGCGCGGATAGGCATAGATGCCTTTGGTACCGGTAACCACCCACGATTCTGGCTTGGCGTAGACTTCCGGCAATTTCGCAACAATCCTTTCTTCAGCCATTTTCGCTGCGCGCGTGTTTGTTTGATAGTTCTTATAGCGTTGGAACTGGCCGCGGTTAAGCCAAATGCCGTCACAGTGCCGGCAGCGCCAGAGCTGAATATCTTTTGGCAGGACCGGATCGGCGCACACTCGTAGCTCGTCGGCACAGCGCGGACAATACAGGGCCTTCTGCGGCCGACGAAAGGCTTCGCGCAAAAGATCCTGGTTGACCGGATCCAGCCGATCGGCCTCTTCGGTAGCGACTGGGAAAAGCTCCCACTTGTCACACCAGATGCCGCCGCATTGCCGGCACTGGTCGAGCTGAATCAGCGAACCGGGATTGGCCCGCGCCTTCACCTCAGCCATCTCACGCTCACATTGTGGACATTGTAACACGCCTGACGTTCCGGCTTATTGAGCCAATTGAAGTCGCGAATCTTGCATCACCCGCCGCGCGGTCCCGGCCATCCGGTAGAGCAAGGCGATTCGGCGCTCGACCGGCGGATGGCTGGCGAGCAAGTCCGCCAACCTGCCGTCGCGCTCGTTGACGTGCCAGCGCAATGGATTGACAAAAAACAGATGGGCGGTGCCGCGCGTCGCTTTGTGGAACGGCATCGCGGCGTCGCGGATTTTTTCCAAAGCCCGCGCCAAGCCCTGCGGGTTGCGCGTGTACTGCGCAGCGGTGGCGTCCGCCAAGTATTCCCGTTGCCGCGAAACGGCCATCGCCAGTAAACGCGCGATCAGCGGTGACAACGCGATCAATATCATTAGCGGCACGAACAGCAGCAAGCTTTTCTTGCCGAGCCGCCGGCCGGTCCTCGAGCTGTAAAAACCACGCCGGCCCCAGTCCGCAAGAATAGCGATGCCGCCCAGAAGAATGCTCACCAATGTCATGAGCAGGATATCTTCATTACGAATGTGCGAGATCTCGTGCGCCACCACGCCTTGCGTCTCCTCACGGTCCAACAGCGTCAACAAACCGCTCGTAACGCAGATTGCGGCATTCTTTTCGTTGGTGCCGGTGGCGAAGGCGTTGGGCGCCGGATTAAAGACGACAAAGATGCGCGGCATCGCCGAACCCGACGCTAAAGCCATCTCGGTGACGATGTTGTGCAACTCGCGGTGCTCGGGAATCTGCAGGTTGAGTCTCTGGGCGCCGAGCGAAGAAAGAATCATGTCACTGCCGCCGTAGTACGCGGTCAGTGTCGATACAGTCGCCAGACCGAGCGCAAAGATCGTCGCCATCGGCAAGGGCGAACCTGCCCGTGTGAAAGCATCAAAATACAGATAATCGAGCGCCACGCCGATGAACAGGAAAAATAATATGAAGATCGCCACCAGCGCCGCACTCCAGCGTTGGTTATGTGCTTGCCTGGCAACGAAGTCCGAGACCGGCGGCGTGTCCAGCGGGTCGCTCCCTAGCGGCTGAGCGAGAGATTGACGCGCGGCAGTGCTTTCTCTGCTTCGGCGACCTCAAAAAATTCGCTTGGCCCGAAGCCGAAAAAGCCGGCGAGCATGTTCGACGGGAAGACTTGCTGTTTGGTGTTATACTGCGTCACTAGATCATTGTAGTACTGGCGCGCGAAGGCGATTTGATTCTCGGTCGTGGTTAGTTCCTCCTGGAGATCCAAAACGTTTTTGTTGGCCTTGAGTTCCGGATAGCTTTCCATCAGCGCAAAGATTTTTCCCAGCGACTGCGTGAGAACGTTCTGCGCTTCGGCGGTCTCCTTAACTCCCGTGGATGCCATGGCGCGACTGCGCGCGTCGATGACCCGTTGCAGGGTATCCTGCTCGTATTGCATATAGCCTTTGACGGTTTCGACGAGGTTGGGAATAAGATCGTAGCGGCGCTTCAGTTGCACATCGATCTGTCTCCAGGCGTTTTGGATGCGCAGCCGCAACGCGGTCAGCGCGTTGTAGGTCGAAATGATCCAGATGCCGAGCAAAAAAATAATCGCCCACAGGACAAAGATCATAAGCCGCGCAACCCTCCCGTCTCCTCGCGAAACAAGATCGCCGGGCTCACGTCGCGCACGCGAGCGACACCGGTCATGGTCAAGACTCGCTCGATCTCTTCGGCAAAAATCGCAAATACCCGTTCGACGCCGGGCGCACCGAACGCACCAGCGCCCCAGGCGATCGGCCGACCTGTCAACACGGCTTTGGCGCCCAGCGCCAGCGCCTTGACGATGTCCCCGCCGCTACGAACCCCGCTGTCGAGCAACACCGGAACTTTGCCGCCAACTCCGTCGACCACTTCCGGCAAGGCTTCGAGTGCGGCGCGGTTAAAATCGAGAATCCGTCCGCCGTGGTTGGACACCACCAGCGCGTCGGCGCCGGCACTGATGGCGACGCGCGCGTCGGGCGCACCCATGATGCCTTTGACCACCACCGGGAGCTTGACTTGCTGCTTCATCCATTCGATATCCGCAGGCGTAGACTTATGACCCTTGCGCGGCTTGCCGTCTTTCGTCGAAAGCGGCACTTCGTCGCCGATCTTCACCGGCCGTACCGTGTCCATGGTAATCCCGACGGCGGCAAAACCGAGATCCTCGGCCGTCTTGGCGTACTCCGACACTTCTTCCTTACCGCGGTTCATGTAGGCCATGAAAACCAGCGGCGATTTGGCCGCGCTGCGCCATCCCTTGGGATCCAATTTGGCGGCTTGGCTCGTGAACATCATCGCGCCGGCGCGGTCGGTGCCCTCGGCCACCTCGCGCTCGGCATCTTTGCCGATGAGGCTAAAGCTCCCCACCGGCGCGGTGATCGCCGGCGTCGGCAGCGTGTGGCCGAATAGCTCGATGGAAATATCCGGCTCGAACACATCGTGAAAAATCTTCTGGCGAAAAAGATACTGCCGAAACGCGCGCGGATTGCGATGAAAAGTCGCCTTGGTCTCCGCCGCGCCGTTGAAGTGACGCCAAGCCTCGGCGGGCACTTGACGGCGCATGATCTCGCGCAGGTCGCGCAGACCCATCTGTTCGAGCGGTTTTTCCGTCATAGCACCTCAGTCCGGAAAGGCGATTTCCCAGCAGTTGGTGCCGGGATCTCTAAAGTAGAATGAAGCCGACCCGTTATTTTCCTGCAGGGCCGACACCTCGGTGATTCCGAGCTCGTTCGCTCGTGCGCTAAACTCGCGGTAGGTATCTTTGACCGCCGCTTTGGATGCGACCGCGAGGGTGTTGCGAAAGTTTGGCGAGAAGATTTTGATATTTTTGCGCGCGGCGCAAACCACATAAGTGCGTGTGCTTGGATGCTTGAGGTAAATCACAATACTGCTGAAACGATGCACTTCCAGACCCAAAACCTTGGTGTAAAAGTCTCGGCTGACGTTCAGATCGCGTGCGACCAGCGTCCCATGGGTGAACGCCTGGGGCACGTAACCGCGTCCCGGAAATCTTTCTTCGGGGTAGACTTCTTCCCAATGGGGCTTCTTGACGCCGCCGAATTTCTGCGCCGCCGCTTCCTTGCGGGTAAAATCCTCGTAGCACTCGATTTCCCACCCGTTGGTTCCCGGTTCGACAAAGTAGCATGAGTACGATCCGTGACTCCAAGTCGGTTTGCCGATAGCACCGAGCTTGTACTTTTCCTTATGCGCCGTGAGGTACTCGTACGCCTTGTCGACTTCCTCGGTCGTTTGCACGCGCACGCCCCAGTGGTTGTGCATCGGTTTGGCCGGTGCCTCAACCCCCGCCTCATGCAACACCAGTATCCAGGGAGAATTGGGATGCTTGAGCGTGGCCTCTCCGGAGGCTTCAGAAATCTTCTCGAACGCCAACAAGTCGACCATCACGGCCATGGAATCGTGCAAGCTGCGGCATTCCATGTGGGTTTTGGAGAGCGCGGTCGGGTTTATCATCGAGGCCTCGTCAAACATTGCCCATTAGACGCTGAAAATTTACAGCGCGATCGCTACCCTGTCAAACGAGTGACTGCGGAGATCGCTCTCCCTGAAGACGGCAAGGTCTTACGGCTCACTCTATTTTCTTCTCCCATCACATTCGGCTTGACACGTTGAGGCCTTTTCCATAAATTCGCGCAGCTTTAGGCGGAGAGGAGGGCTCATGCCATGAACCGGGGACCCATCTCACTGAGTTGCGCCATTATCTTCTGCCTGCTACTCGCGGGTGCGGCTTGGTCACAAGAGCCTTTCTACAAGGGCAAAACCATCCGCATTGTAGTAGCGACTTCGGCCGGCGGCGGTTTCGATACCTATACGCGCACCATCGTGCGTCACATGGGGAAATTCATTCCCGGTAACCCGTCGCTCGTCGTCGAGAATATGCCCGGCGCCGGCCACCTGATCGGCGCCAATCATATCTACAAAGTGGCCAAACCCGACGGTCTCACCATCGGCCATTTTCATGGCGGGCTATTTTTGTATCAGCGGCTCGGCCGCCAGGGCATCGACTTTGATTCCGCCAAGTTCCGCTTCATCGGCGCACCGGTAACCGACAATCGCGCCTGCGCGTTTACCAGGGCGAGCGGCATTACCAGCGTGGAGCGCTGGCTGGCCGCCAAAACGCCGGTCAAAGTCGGTGGTATCGGCGGCGGAGCCACTGAAGATATTCCCCGGATGTTGGCGGCAACAACGGCACTGCCGATTCAACTGGTGAGCGGATACAAGGGAACGTCGGAGATCCGGCTCGCCGCTGAAAGCGGTGAGTTGGCGGGCGGTTGTTGGACCTGGGACTCGATCCGCGCCACCTGGACCAAGGCAATTCAGTCAGGCGATGCGGTCGTCGTATTACAGATTCTTTCCAAGCCGCATCCCGAGCTGCCCACCGTCCCACTGGCGTCCAAGCTCGCCAAGAACGATGAGGCGCGCCAGTTGATCCAACTGGGCATCGAGGAGCCGTCGGATTATTACCGTCCCTACGTGTTGCCGCCCGGGACGCCCAAAGAACGCGTCGATACTCTGCGCAAGGCCTTCCAGGACACGTTGAAAGACCCGGAGTTTCTCGCCGACGCCCGCAAAGCCAAGCTTGACATCGAGCCGATCACCGGCGAAGAAATGGAAAACAAGGTCAACAAGCTCTTCAAGCTCAGTCCAACGGTGGTAGTTAAATTAAGAGAGATCTTGGGTGCGAAATAGCCATAGGTGAAGGCTGAGAAATCGACTTGCCCATGTTCTGGTTCGTTGTTGCGTGGATCCAATCCAGTGGAGGAAACATTATGAAAACACTGATCCGCTTATCCGTACTCCTGTCATTGTCCTTGCTCGCCTTCGCGCCGCGCGCTGCATTCGCCCAAGCGAATTTCTATGAAGGAAAATCGATTCGTATGATTGTCGGTTTTAGCGCCGGCGGCGGCTACGACGCTTACACGCGGACAATCGCGCGCCACATGGGCAAACATATCCCGGGCAATCCGGCGATCGTCGTGGAAAACATGCCCGGTGCCGGCAGCATGATCGCAGCCAATTACTCCTTCAAGGCGGCAAAGCCGGACGGTCTCACCATCGGCCACTTCATCGGCGGGCTGTTTTTGCAGCAACTCCTGGGCAAGCCCGGGATAGAGTTTGACGCCGCTAAATTTGAATTCGTCGGAGTTCCGGCGCAGGACAATTTCGTGCTCGGCGTCTCCAAATCCAGCGGCGTCAGCGATCTCGAGTCGTGGCTGGCTTCCAAGAAAGTCGTGAAATTCGGCGGCGTCGCCACCGGCTCGGGCACCGACGACTTTCCCAATCTGTTCAGAGCGACGATCGGACTGCCGGCGCAGATGGTCTCCGGCTATAAAGGCACCGCCGATGTCCGTCTCGCGTTTAACAGCGGCGAAGTAGCGGGGCTAAGCAATTCGTGGGAATCCACCAAGTCGACGTGGCGCAAAGAGCTGGAACAGGGTGATCTGAAGCTGATCGTGGCCGCAACCCTTAAGCCGCATCCGGAATTGACCAAGTTGCCTTTGGCGATCAATTACGCGAAGACGGACGAGGCGAAGCGGCTGATCGCGACGGTCGCCCGCGTTCATGGTCCGACGGTTCGCCCGTACGTCTTGCCGCCGAATACTCCCAAGGATCGCGTGCAGATCCTGCGCAAGGCGTTCATGGATACGGTGAAAGACCCCGAACTGCTGGCCGAGGCGAAGAAAGCGAACCTCGACATCAACCCGGAAGACGGCGCGACGCTCGAGCGGAATGTCAAAGAGATCTTAAAGCTCGAGCCCGCGCTGGTTGCCAAACTGAAAGAGGTTCTAAAGTAACGGCCTCGCGAGACGAGATCCTGGAACGAAGTGAAGGATCTCGTCTTGCGAGACCGTTATCCTGAACGATGTGAAGGATCTCGGTTTCTCCAGAGGTTTTATGAAAATCACGATTGACCGAACCAAATGCGATGGTTACGGCAAGTGCGTCCAAGCCGCGCCCAAAGTCTTCAGACTGGATGGCAAAATGATTGCCGAAGTCATCGACCCCAAAGCCGACAGTGACGAAAAGATCTTGTTGACAGCGAAAATCTGCCCGACTAAAGCGATTATCTTGGAGGAAGAAGAGACCGGTAGAAGGATATTCCCGATCGATTGAGCGGCGCTCAGTTCGATCGAGCAGACCTCATTGCGAATTCACAACCAAGCGGCGCTGTCGCCATGCTTGCTGCGCGCCATGGCAAGGGATTTACCCTTGCGCTCTCAGTGGAACCTCCGTTTGCCGCGACATAGTTAATTTGGACCATTCGGTGAGGGCAGGCCGCTTCCACCGCTTCGACGGCAACACCCTCTGGGTCATGAACGATTCTCGCGATGAGACGCCGCTCCCCAGCGAATAAAGTGCGACTCAGGCGTGTCATGATTAGAGCTTCTCAGAACATGTAACTGCCACAATTGATGTTGTACGACTGCCCCGTGATATAAGCCGCCGCATCGCTGGCGAGAAATACAATCGGGCCGGCGATATCTTCGGGCTCGAGCACGTGGGGCAAAGGCGTAGAGCGCAAGCGCGCCATGACTTCTTCCTCGGAGCGGTGTTGGCGCGGCATGTCGGTATTCGCCGAGCCCGGACAGATCGCGTTAACGGTAATACCGTCCGGCCCTACTTCGCGCGCGAGCGCTTTGACAAACCCCATTACCGCCGCTTTAGAAGCGGCATAGTGCGAGAATTGCCTCATACCGTAGTGCCCGATTCCCGACGCAAGACTGATGATGCGCCCGCTTTTTTGCGTGCGCATCGCCGGCACGAATTCGCGAGCACAAAGAAAATTGCTGCCGACGTTGATGTCGATGGTTCGATCCCAGTCTTCCTCGGACAGCTCAACCACCGATGCCTTAGGATAATAAATCCCGGCAACGTTAACGAGGATATCGACGCGGCCGAAGCGGTTAAACGCGCTCGCCGCCATCCGTCGCACGGATGTCTCGTGAGCGACGTCGACTTCAACGGCTAGCGTTTGGGCGCCCTGGCTCTGCAACTCGCTGGCCACCGACAGCGCTTTTTCCGCCTGTAAATCGGCAATAACCAGCTTGGCCCCTTCGCGTCCCATGGCGAGCGCCACCGCTCGGCCAATGCCTTGGGCCGCTCCCGTGATCACTGCGACTTTATCTTTGAGCCTCATGGCATTACCACCCCGCCGTTGACATGGAATGTTTGCCCGGTCATCGCCGCGCTCTCTGAGGTCGTGAGGAAATAATACATCTCGGCAAGATCTTGCGGCGCCGCGGTTCGCCCGAGCGGAATGTTGGGCCACCAACGCCGCCGCCGCGCCTCGGCAGATTCTTTTGCCATCACGCGCGGCGTGTCCGTCGGTCCGGGCGCGACCGTGTTGGCGAGCACACGGTCGGGCGCCAGCTCGAGCGCCAGCGATTTGGTGAAGGCAATGATACCGGCTTTCGCGGCGGCGTAGGGCGTGCGCAAAGCGGATCCGGTGACGCCGTAATTCGACGCCGTATTGATGATCCGCCCGCTCTTCTGCCGCTGCATGATCGGAGCGGTCTCGCGGCACATGAGAAACGTTCCCTTCAGATTGGCGTCGATCACCTCCTTCCACTCTGCCCAGGTCAATTCCTCGATCCGTTTGACGTAGGCACTGCCGCCGGCGATATTGGCGAGAACATCGATGCGGCCGAAACGCTTCTCTACGTCGACAACAATTCGCTTCACCTCCGGCGCACGCGTCACGTCGAGCTCAACGGCTGCGGCGTTCCCGCCGGTGCCGACGATTTCATGCTCGACGCTTTCGGCGGCGGCCCCGTCGAGATCGGCAACGACGACAAGAATCCCCGCAGCCGCCATTCGGCGGGCCACCGCGCTGCCGATGCCGCCGCCCCCACCCGTGATCAATGCTACTTGAGTCAACTTCGCTCTCCTTCCGAATCCGCGGAATAAATCATCGCGATTTCATTTTGGTACAGCGCAGCGACCACCGCACGGTCGACTTTAACTTTCTGAAACGAACTGACGCTACGCGCTTCATGCGGAAAATCTTCTTCGATGACGGCGATCTTGCGGATTTTCTCATGGTCTTCGAGCCGCCCGTTGACGCGCCCTATCGCGGTCCAGAGCACCGCCGAAATTTCCTCGGCAGACAGGGTTCCCGGCGCACGACCGCGCGCTGCCGCGATCCGGTCACGATCGGGAACGACCAAAGCGGCAACGAATGGCCTGCGATCGCCGAGCAGAATTGCTTGCTTGATAAAAGTTTCGCTTTCCAGTTGCAACTCGATGAATCCGGGATAGATGTTCGAGCCGTCAGCGCAATTAAAAACATCTTTCTTGCGCCCGACAATTCTAAGCGAGCCGTCCGCTTCGACTACGCCGAGATCCCCCGTGTGAAACCAACCGTTGGCATCGAGCGCTTGGCGCGTCGCTTCGGGGTCTTTGAAGTAGCCAGGCGTCACCGTCGGACCGCGCACCAGGATTTCGCCGTCCTCGCCAATCCGAAGCTCGACGTTCGCAAACGGCTTACCTAAATTGCCCGGGCGGTGCTCGCCGACGCCGCAAACTGTCACGCCGCCGCACTCGGTCAGACCATAGGAGCCGATGAGCGGAATCCCGACCTGCTCGAAAAATCTCATGACGCGAGGCGGCATCGCGGCAGCACTGTAGGAGATATAACGAATGCGCCCACCGAGCGCGGCGCGAACGGATTGACTTACTCGATCTCGCAGTTCGTTGAAGCGCTTTTGCCCGGCCTCGTCGAGAGCACCGCAGCTTCGGCGCTCGTCCAAAGCCTCGAGCTCCTGCCAGTCGCGTCGATTACTGTCGCGGTCGAGCATCGCGTTAAACAACCGTTCCAAAACCCGCGGCACGATTCCGATCGCCGTCCCGGCGAGCGCCTGCACGGCATTCAAGTCAACGGCCAGTTCGGTCGCTTCCACCAGAGCTACGGTTCTGCCTATCACCGCGCTCTTCAAGAATCCAAAACGGCCAAACAGATGGTTGAGGCTCAACACGATGACGAGCACGTCCTCCGGTCCGCTCACGCGGATCGCCCCGCCGTTGGTAATGTTGGCGAGCAAATTGTTCTGCGTCCGCATGACCCCTTTGGGTTCGCCGCTGGAGCCAGACGTGTACATGATGGTGGCGAGATCGTTCGGGTGAACCGCCTCGAGCATTTCCCAAACTTGCCGGTCATCCGGACTGTTCGCGCAACCGATCAACTGCTGAAACGAAACCGTATCCGGGAGGCTGGAACCTTCTTCCTCCATGACGCAGATGTCCCTGAGCGCAGGCAATTGCCCGCGCAGATTGAGCAGCCTTCCCACGGCGGTGATATCCTTTACGAACGCGGCGCGACAGCCGGCATGGGCGAGCAATTTGACGAGCATGCGGTCCGATAACCCGGGCTGGACGATCACGTTAGGAAATCCCGCGGCGAGAGTCGCGAGATCGGCGCACAACCATTCGACGCTGTTGTTGCCGATCATCGCCACCGTGTCGCCCGGGACAAGCCCGCGGCGCCGGAGCGCGATCATCAGACGCCGCACGCGTGCGCCGAAGTCGCGCCATG
Organism: Binatia bacterium; assembly: GCA_036554745.1. Lineage (GTDB taxonomy): Bacteria > Desulfobacterota > Binatia > UBA9968 > UBA9968 > DP-20. The sequence goes on along the minus strand of DATBMR010000320.1, from coordinate 3,148 downwards.
TAAGCTCCTTTAAATCATCGCCTTCCCGCCACCGAACGAACGGACGTTCGCCAAGCTCCGCAACTCTCTGAAAGAACATCTGGCCGATGTGCCGGGCCGGCGGCTCGAATGCTGTGGCAGTGAGGCTCATAGCCGTATGAACTGTGCTGGTACGTACTTGCCGCGGCTTACGTCGTCGACCCGTTTTAGCGCCGGCACCTCGTCTCGATGCGCGTACGCGTAGCGGATCGCCTCAGCAACATCATCGAGGTGGCCGCACAAATACTTGCGCGCCGGTACGGCGAGCCGCAAAAGCTCGACCCCCCGCGCTTGCTGGCTCGGCGCCGGGGGGGGTCCCTTGGTCACGCGCACACCGGATATTTGATAGAGAAATGCCGCCAAAGCCTCGGCGGGAAATTGCTCGGGGGTTAGGTGCGGCAGAAACTTCTTGAGATCGACGAACACCGCATGCCCGCCGAGCGGTTGGACCAGGGGCACAGCTGCGTTCAGGCGGTGCCATAGATATTCCACCTGGGCGACGCGACTTTCTATATAGGCATCCGAAACAGTAATTTCTTCCAGTGCCGCCGCCAGAGTCTCCATCCCAGCGCTGTTAAGCTGCGCGCCGTCGAGAAAACCTTGCATGGCGGCTTTTCGATAGGCCGCTTCATCGCGCGTCAGGATCAAACCGCCGGTCGGTACCAGCAGGTCCTTGAGCGCGCTCATGGTGCAGCCGTCCGCCAGATCACAGGTTTCACGGACGATTTGCCAAATCGATCGTCTTTGCAAGCCGGGTTCGCGCTCCCTCACCAAGTAGCTGTTCTCGAGAATGCGGCAGGCATCGAGAAAAAATGGAATCTTGTGCGCCGCACTGAGTTCACGGATGGCTTTGAGATTAGCGAGCGAAACCGGCTGGCCGCCACACGCATTGACGGCAAGCTCGACATAAACGCAGCTGATGTGAGCGGCGCCATGTTCGTGGATCACGGCTGCGAGCTTATCGAGGTCGACGTTGCCTTTGAATGGCTCGGACGAGGTAAGCACGTGGGCGGCGTCGGTGGACACATCGACCAGCATCCCGCCGCTCATTTCAATGTGACTGCGGGTTGATGGGAACAGCAGGTTACCAGCAACCACACTGCCGGGTTTGATGTTGATCTTCGCCCAGATCCTTTCCGCCGCTCGCCCTTGGGTCGTCGGTACGACGAACGGGAAACCAAAGACGCGTTCGATTTCACGGGCGAGCCGGGCGAACGAGCGGCTCCCTTCCATGGCCAACCCCATGCCGGGTTCGACAAATTTCGCTCCGGCCACCAAGGCGAGTTGGTTGGTGCTGAGCGCGCTGACGCCACTGTCGGTGCTGAGGTCGATGTAGATCAGATCCTGCGGGATCAGCTCGGTATTGTAATGGGCCGCTCGCAAAACATCTTCGCGCTCGGCCGGTGTGGTTTGACGCAACGGCCGCACCGCGGCGATCTCATAGGGCACGGAGAAGGTCACATTGAGCGTGCGGTCTGCCATTGGCGATGAGTTCCCGGTCGCGAATTATCACGAATGAGCGAAAACGAGAAGAGAAAATTACGGATGGCCCTGTATCGCCGGCGAGCGCCGCTGGCCTTGGCGGGCGCGCAACACCGACACGGCTCGGTGCACCATCTTGCGTTCGGTCGCGAACCTGAGCTGCTTGATCGCTTGGTCGGCCGGGAACCAGCGCACATCGTCCACCTCATGGTCGTGGTCGCGGACGTCGCCCTTGAGATAACGCAAGAGAAAAAAGTGCACCCGTTTATAAATTCGTACGGGATCACCCTGCTTTGTCTTATCTCGATAAGAATAGCGGATATCGCCGAGCTTACGGATGAGTTTCCCTTCCAGCCCGGTCTCCTCGCGCACCTCACGTAGCGCAGCTTCCTCGTCGCGCTCCCCCTCCTCAACATGTCCCTTTGGAAGACCCCAGCGATGGCGCACGTGAATCAGTGCGAACTCATAGTCTTCGGCACTTCGGCGATAGATGACGCCGCCGGCCGATACTTCTCGCACGGTCCGGATACTTTCGTCTTTCGCATTTGTCTCCGTCGCGACCTGGTCGCCCAGCCAACTCAGGTAACCGGCACTGCCCGCGACCACCGGCAGCGCGATAATCTCCGGAACCGAATAGCCGTGCAACTCGCGCACGCGTTTTTCCAAGGCGTGAAACAAATCCTTGCGCGTCTTGATGATCAACAACTCTTCGTCGCTCTGCTCGACTTGGCCCTGCCATCGGTAAACCGAACGCACCGATTTGATGCGATTGACGCACGCCGCCAGCCGCTCGCCCACCAGAGTCTGTGCCAGTTGATCGGACTCTGCGGCCGATCCCGCCGTAACATAAACGACAATGAATTCGGTCATTGATCGATCTTACAACCCGCTTTCGGCACCAGTCAATGAACCGTAGGCCGGAGACCGATGCCAAAGATTGCCCCGGTCTACCGTCCTCCGCTTTCCGGTCGTCAATCCCGATCCTGCTGTTCGCCGCACTTTGCTCCCTGCCCTCTGCCCTCTGACGTAGGCTCCGCTCGCGATGTCCCTGCACGCCGCTTTCTGCCCTCTGACAGCCGGTTGTTTGTGCGACACATCCCCTGCTACTTTCAGCACAATGAAGACCAAAGAGGCGCTGCGCGCAGAGATTTGGACGTTGCTACGCGACCAAAAAGTCGCGCGCTTTCCCGGCGCCGCCGGGCGCATCCCGAATTTTATCGGCGCGGAGGCGTGTGCCAAGCAGCTGGCTGAAATCCGTCATTGGAAAATCGCGAGAGTTCTGAAAATCAATCCCGATTCCCCTCAGCGGGCGATCCGCCAACGCGCCTTGATCGACGGCAAGATCGTCTACATGGCGGTGCCGCGCCTGCGGAGCGAGAAACCGTTCATCGAGCTCGATCCGAGGAAACTCAGGTGTTCGCCTTTCGCCGCGTCCTCGATCAAGGGCGCCGAACGATACGGCCGGCCGCTGACGCTCGACGAGATGAAAAAGATCGATCTCGTCGTTTGCGGTTCCGTTGCCGTCAACCGCCGCGGCGCCCGGGTCGGGAAGGGCGGCGGCTATTCCGATCTGGAATTTGCCTTACTCACGCAAAGAAAATTGATCGGACGCCATACGCCGATCGTGACCTCCGTCCATCCGCTGCAA
>DATBMR010000270.1:0-21724 GCA_036554745.1 Binatia bacterium | reverse complement strand
GTTGTCGATGATTGAAACCAATACCGCTTAAACCTTAAAAAGGTATCGGAACCTGAAAGAGTCAAACCGCAAGGAAACCGAAAAGGTGATCACACAAGATTGGAACGGATATTACGCTTTGCTCACGGCAGGGTTTCAGCGAACCAAGCGAACCAAGATCCCCTCGTCAGCGCGAAGGTGAAGATCGCCTTCGATGCGCGTGCCTGAGTGATCCAAGTACGTTGAAAGCGCGATCGTTCCTTCAGTATTCTTCGGGCAATGGAGAACTTGGGGACTGTGGCTCAAATTGAGCGCGATCAGAAAGTCGCTCCCCCCACCCGCACGTCGAATGTAAGCCAACACATCGCCATCGGTTTCCAGCACTGTGAATGAGCCCACCTCTAGCGCTGGCTCGCCGCGGCGCAAGCCGATCAGGCTGCGATAGAGAGTAAGCAGCGAGCACGGATTGTCCCTCGCCGCCTCCACATTGACTTCCCGGTAATCATCAGCGACCGGCAGCCACGGCTCCCCGTCGGTGAACCCGGCATTTTTCTCTGCGTTCCACTGCATCGGCGTGCGCTCTGGATCGCGTCCCAAACCGATTCCCGGGACGTTTTTTTCTAGCGGATCGCGGACGCGCTCGGCGGGGATCGCCACATCATGCATGCCGATCTCATCGCCGTAGTAGAGCGTTGGCGTGCCGCGCAGCGTGAGCAGCAGCATGGCCGCGACTCGCGCCTGTGCGGGACCGACGCGCGAAACTATCCGGTGCTGGTCATGATTGCCGAGCACCCAATTCGGCCATCCGCCTTGCGGCAGCGCCGCCTCGTAGGTCGTGATGAGCCGCGCAATTTCGCGTGCATCCCATTGCGTCAGGATGAGCTGGAAATTGAACGGCAGGTGGGCCCCCCTCAGATCGATCCCATAGTACTGCACCAAGCGCTCCACTGGCAGGTATATCTCGCCGATCAGCACGCGGTTCTCATATTCGTCGAACAAGCGGCGCATCTGCGTGATGATCTCATGGACCTCCGGCTGATCCGTGGTCTGCAGCGGGATCAGCGATCGGTATGGATCCATTCCCTCGCGCCAATTCGGGTTGGACGGATTGTCACGGAAGTGCTCGTCTTTGATCAGATGCCACATGACATCGACGCGAAACCCATCCACCCCACGCTCGAGCCAAAAACGAAGAATGTCGAGCATCGCCTGCCGCAGCTGAGGATTGCGCCAGTTGAGATCGGGCTGCTCGCGGAGAAAAGCGTGATAATAATACTGCTCTGTGTGCTGATCGTACTCCCAGGCACTGCCGCCAAAGCACGACAGCCAGTTGTTCGGCGGGCCGCCGCCGGGTGCCGGATCGCGCCAGATGTACCAATCGCGCTTAGAGTGGTCACGCGATGACCGAGATTCCAAGAACCACGGATGTTGATCGGAGCTATGATTGGGCACAAAGTCCAGGATTACTTTCAACTCGCGCGCGTGTGCTTCCTCCAGTAACCGGTCGAAATCTTCGAGAGTGCCGAAGAGTGGGTGGATTGCGGTGTAATCCGCGACATCGTAACCGAAATCCTTCATCGGCGAGGGATAGATGGGTGAGATCCACACCGCATCGACGCCGAGCCAGCGCAAATAATCGAGCCGGGAGGCAATCCCGTAAAGGTCCCCTACACCGTCGCCGTTGCTGTCCATGAACGAGCGCGGATAGACCTGATAGATAATTCCGCGCTGCCACCAGAGATAGCTTCCCGACGGTTGAAGCGTCTTCTGCGGTTTTATCGTTTCTTGCGCGATTTCGTGATCTTCCACGCGATAGCCCTATGAGGAGGCAAAGTCCTACGTGCTCCTCGCTTCGATAGCACTGCTGGTTTTTCTAATCTAACGGCTGCGGCATGAGCGCGACAGCCGCGTGCCCCGGAATGCGCCAGCCGTCATCGGTCTCGAGCGGAGGCGTTCCGGAGCCGCCATAGCGAGGGTCCTCGCTCGACCAGAGTGTGTCCCAGCGCTGCCCCTCTGGAGGTGCCAGCAGCGGCTCGGGCGCTGCATCCAGATGCAGATCACGGCCCAGATTCACCAACAGCAACCGGTCGGCGCCGTCTTCGGCGAAATACCTCAGCACCAACGCTTCTTGACTCAACACGGCGCCATCCAACGCGCCTCGTCGCTGGCTGCGAAATGTCGTATCTTGCCTGCGAAGCCGAAGCAGGTCGCAGTGCAGGGCGTAGACCTCGGCATGGAGCTCCCGTTCGCTAAAATCGAGCTTGCAGCGTTCGAAGGTGGCGGGATCGTCGGGAGCCGCGAGTCGGCGCTGCGCTTCAGGAGTGGCCAAGCTCCGGAACTGCGTAAGGAACTCCGCCCGTCCTTTTTGCACGGCGGCGGCGAGTTCCGGCTCATGATCCGCAAAGAAAAGGAACGGCTTCGATGCCGCAAACTCCTGTCCCTGGAAGAGCATTGGCGTTCCCGGAACAAGCAGCATTAATGCCGTGAGGGCACGGTATCGCCCAGGACTCGTGAGCGCGTGCACGCGCGCCCCGAAGCCGGAGTTGGCGACTTGATCGTGGTTCTCGATGTAGTTGACGAAGGCTGCCGGCGGAATTCCAAAAGCCGGCGTGCCGCGCCGCTTCTTCTGCCAAGCATAGCGCTGGCCTTGATAGAGATACCCCCATTTGACCGCAGAAAGGATCTCCTGGGGTGTGCCTAGATGGTCGGTGAAATAAGCCTCGTTCCTTCCGGTCATCGCCACGAGCGCCGTGTGATGAAAGTCATCGTTCCAGAGCGCATCCATACCATAGCCACCCTGCTCCACGGGGCGGACGAGCTTTACATCCTGTGGCTCATTTTCCGCAATCACCAAGGTAGCGCGGCCGCGCGCGGCGTCCCGCACCCGGCGGGTGATTTCCACGAGCACGTGCACGCGCGAGGCATCGAATATTTGCTGGGTGGCGTCCAGGCGCAGGCCGTCGATATGAAACTCATCAATCCAATAGCCGGCGTTCGCAATGAAAAACTCGCGCACCGGTCCCGAACGATCGCCGTCGAAATTGATCGCCTTGCCCCATTCGTTCTCATAGCGATCCGTGAAGTAGTCGTCCGAATACTCCGTCAGACAAGCGCCGTCGGGACCGATGTGGTTGTAAACTACATCGAGGATCACGCCGAGGCCCGCTGCGTGCGCGCGATCAACGAAGCGGCGAAAATCATCAGGAGTGCCGTAAAGCCGGGTAGGCGCAAACAGGTCCACGCCGTCATAGCCCCATCCGAAACGGCCGGCGAAGTCCGCCACCGGCATGATTTCGAGCGCCGTGATCCCCATGGCGGCGAGCTCGCTCAACTGGCGAGCCGCACCATCCCATGTCCCCTCCCGGGTAAACGTTCCGACGTGGAGCTCGTAGATGACTTGGCCTTCAAGTCGAAGCCCGCACCATGCCTTGTCTGTCCACCGAAACGCCGGATCGACAACCTGTGACGGACCGTGCGGGCCGGCCGGCTGAAAGCGCGAAGCCGGATCCGGATACGCCGCTCCACCGTCAAGCCGATATCGATAGAGCGTACCCACGGCGGCATCGCGGACAATCCCGGAAAAGTAGCCAGCACTTTCCGGTTCGAGCTCATAAAGCAGTGTCGTCTCGCCAGAGCCCCCGGCAACTCCTGCTTCCACGACGACTTCTACCCGCTTGCGGCGCGGTGCCCAGACCCGGAAATGGACTCCTCCCGAAGTTTGAACCTCGGCGCCAACCGCCAGTCGGCGGGAAATCTTCTGCTCTTCTAACGTGTGCGCGGTCTGCGTCATCGGAGATGCTGGAAGCGAAATGAACTAGACCAGGAGCAGAACGGCCTCATCTCCATCGCGAGAGCAAGCCGAGCAAGTCGCAGACGCGATTCGAATATCCCCATTCGTTGTCATACCAGCTGAGGCATTTTAGATATTTGCCACCTGTGACGCTGGTAAAGGCGGGGTCAAAAATAGAAGAATGAGGGTTGCCGATGATGTCCGACGACACAACCGGCGACTCCATCATCTGCAAAATGCCCTTCATCCGTTCCGATCGCGCTGCGGCGTGGATCGCTGCGTGAACGTCCGCGACGCTCGCCCGTTTGTCGAGCACGGCGAACAGGTCGACGACGGAGCCGTCCGGCACCGGCACGCGCGCAGCAATCCCATCAAGGCGGCCTTTGAGCTGCGGCAAGACCTCGCCCACGGCCTTCGCCGCCCCCGTCGAGGTCGGAATGATATTCTCCGCCGCCGCCCGACTGCGCCGCCAATCCGAGTGCGGCACATCGGCGAGGCGCTGGTCGTTGGTATAGGCGTGCACCGTATTGATAACCCCTTCGACGATGCCGAATGAATCGTGCAACACCTTCGCCAACGGCGCCAAACAGTTGGTCGTGCAACTCGCGTTTGAAATCATGCGGTGCTCGGGCTTGAGCCCGTCCTCGTTTACGCCGAGCACGACGGTATAATCAATCTTGTCCTTCGCCGGAACGGTTAACACCACACGCTTGGCTCCGGCGTCCAGGTGTTTGGCGAGTTGTTCCTTGCTGGTGAATATTCCGGTCGACTCTATGACGGCATCGACCGCCAACTCCCGCCACGGCAGTTGGGTGGGCTCCTTCTCACGCAGCATGCGAGTTCGGCCGTGCGCCGTCACCAACTCTTCGCCTTCGAGCCGTAACGTTCCCTCGAAGCGTCCCATTACCGTGTCGTATTTGAGCAAATACCGTAGTGCGTCATGGTCGAAGACATCGTTGATGGCCACCACCTCGGCGTCGGCGCGCTTGTCGAGAATACGAAAAACCGAGCGGCCGATTCGGCCAAAACCGTTGATGGCAACTCTCATGGCTCACCTCCGTTACCGGCCAAAGCGCCGTAGTGACGGACCACCTCGAGCACGCGGCACGCATGTCCCAAGCTCTCGTACCAAGCCAACGTCTTGACGATTCTTTTACCGGCCTTGAGCGTCGCCCGGCAGTCGAATAGCAGGGATTGTCTGCAGCCGATGACATCGGAGGATACGATCGGATCGTCGGTTACGCTGATTAACGCCGGTTTGGCAGTCGCTGCTGCCCGCATCACCTCATTCACTTGCTCTGCGGTGACCTTGTCGTCTCGCATGACGGAGTTGACGTCCAGCATTGAACCCTGCTGCACCGGCACATTGAGGGCATAACCGCTGAGCTTCCCGGCAAAATTCGGCAGCACAAGCTCCACCCAGCGAGCTGACTCATTATTGTTTGGAATGATATTTTCCGCTGCGGACCGGCTGCGCCGGAAGTCCTCATGAGCATAATCCTGCAGCGACTGATCGCTCGAATAGGCATGGACTGTCGTCATCGAGGCGCATTCGACTCCTAGAGCGTGATCCAGCGATTGCAATAGCAGCGCAAACGCATTGGTCGTCGCCGAACCGGCCGAAACCATTCTATCCGCCGCACTGGCATCGGCCTCATTGATCCCGGGGATGACGATCCGATCGATCGGCTCTGCAGGCAGCGACGCGAGAATTACCCTTCTAGCACCGGCGCGCAAATGCGCCTCCATGTCCGCTCGTCGTCGATACCGGCCAGTGGCATCGACGACGCAGTCGACATTCAAAACGTCCCAAGGAACCTCCTGCGGCCTCGCAAGCTGGAGCATCCGCGTCCGAAACTTGTCGTTGACCAAGTAATTGTCCTCGAGCTTGCAAGGTGGCTCCCGGACGCCATCGCTTCTGAGCAGATAATCGAGAATCTCCGGTTTGCCGATATCGGCGACAGCAACGATTTCGACATCGTCCTGCTCCAACGCAAGATGATAGAGATGCCGACCGATCTGTCCCAAGCCCATTACGCCAATGCGGATTCTTCCGTCACGCATTTGGCCACCTCCTCTTTCTTACCCTGTGCGCAATGCCAACCGCGCAACCTTCCGTGGCTACCGGTGAAAGCGCGACCGAGGCGCGGCTCCCTTCGGAGGGAAGGCACTGCGTACGCATGAAGCCCCACGCCTGCGCGGTCACACGCACCGTGAACAATTCGCGACAGCGCCGTTTGACTTTAGTCGCGTGCGCTCCTTCTGCTTGATCACCCGTACCAGATAGAGAATGGCGATCGCACCAAAGACGATCCAGGAAGCAGGATCGAGGAATTGCTCGACCGCTTTGAAGTTACTCCCGAGCAGATACCCCAGAAACGCCAGCAAGGCTGTCCAGAGAGCGGTTCCCAGGGTCGTGTAGACGAGAAATCGCGGTAAGTTCATGCCGGCGATTCCCGCCGGCACCGAAACCAGCGAACGCACGCCCGGCACCAGCCGACCGAACAGTACCGCGGTGCCCCCATGTTTATCGAACCAGCGCGAAGCGCGGTCGATGTCCTGGCCGGAGACGGTCAGCCAGCAACCGTATCGCTCGGCAAAACGTTTGACGCGTTCTTCGCCGAGTTTTTTGCCGAAACAGTAAAGCAGCAGTGCGCCGAACACCGAACCCGCCGTCCCCGCGGCGATGGTGCCGAAGAAGGTGAGCTTGCCTTGAGCGACCATGAAGCCCGCAAGTGGCATGATCAATTCAGATGGGATCGGTGGAAAGACATTTTCCGCCAACATCAGCAGCAAGATACCTGCATAACTCGTTGAGAACATGAGTCCCATTACCCAGGAAGCCATGGTTACGCATCGCTCTATGCTGTTCTGAGTACGCGCCGAGAACGCTCGCTGCTAACATCAGACTACGAAGTCGTCGCACGCGTAGCAAGGCCGTCGAGAAATTTTTCCAAAGCGCACGCGCGCGCCGATCCGAACAGAGCCGGTTTGCGGTAACGCTGAACGAACGCCTCAGACGTGCGCTAGATTGACGCAGGAAAATTTTACGCGAACAGGAAAGATATCGCGGCTAGTGCATCCAACCGGGTGCTTGGCTCACATTTTGCGCCTTCCACCGACGAGCTGACATCATGCAGTCAGTTCGAGCGGACCCTTACGGCAGTTTCTTGGCGTATAAAGCCCGGCGGCCGGCCGTGCTTCGAGCGAATCTCCAACCAACCGTCGCGGGAATCTACCACGTTCACCTTGACTCCCGCTCCAATATTGGCGATTAGCGCTGAATTTTCGCTTGGCTCATTGAAGACCTGTGTAGGCCGGATAGTCTGGAACGCGCCGCGCCGAGGTAGCGCCGCCTTCATCGACGCTTTTGACACCGGCTCGGCGGCCTGTTCGACAGTCGTCGCATCGGGAGAGAAAAGCGCCGAATCCTGGGGAGCGGGATCTTCACTGAAGAGGATTTTCGCGGCAATTACACCGGCGATCACGAAAATGATGACGCCCGCGCAAATCGCGCCGAAATGCCAGTTTTCCGCCATCCATCGCGAAATTGTTTGACCCGCCTTGATCTGCTCCGCGCCGTGCATGATCGGCTGCGATTCCATGGAATCAACAAGATCGCCCCGCGCTGCGCTTGAGCCTTCCGAGTCGGTCGCTGCTGAAGCACTGGGGAATGTGTCGTTTTGTCCGAACGTTGGGCCGTCGGATTCAAACCCTGACGCCACCGCGCTCACCGTGCCGCTAGCGGCTTCCTCTTGTGTTTGCGGAGTTTTGTCGTTTTGCCAGCCATGTTCGCTGTGCGACGTGGGGAGGTGCGTTTGCATGGTCAGCGGGCTGTGGTTTTCTCCGCTTGCCGCGAAGCGTCCCTGCCAGTGCGAGATCTCGTCCCTTAGCCGGCGATTCTCTTCGCCCAATTCCTGGCAAATTCGCTCGGTTTCGCGCAGACGTTGATGAGTTTCTTCCAGCGCATTGACCTGGCTTTTTCCTTCGGCAAGTTCGCGCTCCAGTTCGCCGATAAGCGCTTCCAACTTTTGTTGATCTTGGTAGCTCATCTCGCGAGCTTCACCGTTGGCGTTTGATTCCGTATCGAATTCCGTCGCGACTCCGTTGTGCTCGAGCTGTTGCCGGCAATAGGAAACTTCCGTTTCGAGGCTTGCGCAACGATTGGATATTTCCTGATACTGCCGGACCGCTTCTCGCAGCTCTTGGATCGCCGCTTGTTTATGGCTCGCCAATTCCGTCTGCAATTGTTCGTTCCACGCGGCAGCCTCGTGATTTCGCATGGAAGATTCATCGAGTTGTGATCGCAAGGTTTCAAGCTGTTCGTGCATCAGTCCGACCTCTCGCTTCAGCTCTTCATTCGCCTGGAGCAGGTGCTGAGTGTCGAGCTGAGCGTGATGTTGCAGCGCGCGGAGCTCTTCGATGCTCTTCTCGGTGTCTGCGAGCTTGCTCGATTTCATATGACGTCCTCCTGAAGGTGCTTGTTCGTCACACTCGGTTACAGTTGGACTCCGCCGAACTGATTCGCAGGTGCATTTGTCACGATATGGCGCCGAAAGTCACTTAAGGACAAAAACGTTACCACCAAATTCTTCTGAACGTGAAAAATCATCCCTCACCCCGAAAAACTCTCGGAACTCTCAACCCTAGGGGAACAGTTCCCGGAAGCGCGATCGTTTGCGTGAGCGCGAACATCCGCCTCCAGTGACGTTCGCCAAAGGCATGCCAATCGATTCACGGCGGCCGCTCCGGCTCAAATCATTGCAGGGCAAGAAGTTTTGTCGTGCAGCTCGAGCCGGAGGCGGCCCTGGGTCGGACAAAAATCGTGAGTCTCAGCGAAAATCCGGGATTCTCGCCGGCTCCGTCCCGCTCAACACGAACCGGCCAGCCTTACGCATCCGGCATCCGTCCAGATGTGGCAACGCGATCTCCACCGTAGTAGCGATCCGGCAATACCCGCTTCAGTTGATCGATCGATTGAGAGATCCTGGAAGCCAAGTGCAAGGAATTGTGTTCGCGGTCTTTCGAACCTGAATGAACGAGAGGGGCTATCTTGCTTCTTTGCCGAGCGCGAGGCTTTTCCCGAACTCCGCGCCCGCGCGACAATTCAAAAGTTGCGGGCGCCAATTTTAATACAATTTGATGACCCGAGATTAGGCTTGTGCTTTTCTCCTTCTAAACACCGGCCAAAGCAGGAACGCCGCCGTTATCGCCATTAAGACCGCACAGATTGGCCGGGTCGCGAATATCGCGAAGCTGCCGCGCGAGATTAGCAGCGATTGGCGCAATGAAGTTTCCATGATCGGCCCGAGGACCATGGCCAATATAAACGGCGCTCCTTCGAAACTGACCCGGCGCAAGAGAAAGCCGGCGATGCCGAAGCCGAGCATGATCACGATTTCTACCGTATTGGCGCTAAGGCTATACACGCCAACCAAACAGAACAGCAGGATGAGAGGAAAAAGAATCACGTAGGGCGTCTTCAACACTCGCACCCACATGCTGATCAATGGCAGATTCAGCACCAGTAACATGGCATTACCAACATACATGCTGGCGATGAAGCCCCAGAACAGCTCCGGATAACGTGAGATAAACAGCGGCCCGGGCTGGATGCCGTGGATCATTAGAGCGCCCATGAACAGTGCCATGATGCCGCTGGTCGGGATGCCGAGCGAAAGCAGTGGGATGAACGATCCCGCGGTGGCGGAATTGTTCGCTGCCTCTGGTGCGGCGACGCCTTCGATGATTCCGGTGCCGAATTTTGCCGGATAGCGAGACAAGCGCTTTTCCAGGGCATAGGACATGAACGACGCGATCACTGGCCCGGGTCCCGGCAATATGCCGAGGAAAAACCCCAGCAACGAACCGCGGCCGATCGGCCAAGCACTGTCCTTCCAGTCTTTCGAATTCGGCAGCAGCCCTTTTATCTTGGTGTCGTAGACCGACTGCGAGCCGATGCGCGCGAGATTCTCCAGCACCTCGGCGATCCCGAAGAGCCCCATTGCCACGGGGACTAGACCGAAGCCGTCGCGCAGCGTCAGAGTACCGAAGGTGAACCGCTCTTCACCGGAAATCGGGTCCATACCGACTGTGCCGGCTAACAGTCCAAGCGTTGCCATGATCAACGCCTTGATCATCGAGCCCTGGCTCAGGTAAGCGACCAACGTCAAGCCGGTCAGCGTGAGCGCAAAGAACTCCGGCGGTCCAAAGCTAAGCGCCGCCCTGCCAAGCATCGGCGCCAAGGCCATAAGACCGATCACGCCGATCGTGCCGGCGATGAATGACGCGAACGCAGCCATCCCGAGCGCGGCGCCGGCCCTGCCTTGGCGCGCCATTCGGTAGCCGTCAAGGCAGGTGACAACCGATGCGGTCTCGCCGGGAATATTGACCAGAATTGAAGTGGTCGAACCGCCGTACATGGCGCCGTAGTAAATTCCTGCAAGCATGATGATGGCGCTCGCCGGTTCCATCTTGAAGGTGAGCGATAATAGAAACGCCACGGCGCCGACCGGTCCGAGGCCCGGCAGCACGCCGACCAAAGTGCCGACCACGGCGCCGAGAAAGCAGAATAGGAGATTGATCGGCGTGAGCGCTACCGAAAAGCCCAAACCGACGTTGGCGAAGAGATCCACCCTAAATGCCCAAAACTCCTCGAGGAAGGGGAACGCCGAGGAGCCAGGCAAAAATCGCGTAGGAGATCAGCGCCGTGACAAGCGCCATGGCGATTACTTTGTACCATCGTTGCGCTTCAATGGCGCGGAGCAGCAACACCATCAACAAGAACGTCGTCAGCAAAAACCCGAGATGATCGAGCACGAGCGCGAAGCCCGCCAACGCTGCGAGTGTCAGGCCGATTCGAATCCAACCTTCAACCTCGATCTTGTTGGACAGCTGCGTAGCTTCGCTTCCCGCAAGCGCGCGCGCCGCTAAAATGACCGAGAAAATCGCGAGTAGAACGGCCAGCGTCTTCGGAAAAAACGCCGTCTGCGGCACTCGCACGATGCCGAACGGTAGCTTGTGTGCCTCATAAAAGATGAACCCTGCGAGCGCGAGCAAAACCGCCGTGACGGCAATATCCGATCGCATCGTGTCAGCGCGTCGACGGCCGTCTATTTGGCGATCTTCGCGACCCGCGCTACCTCGCTCCATTTGCGCTCTTCTTCGGCATAAAACTTGGCTGCTTCCTGCGGGCCCAAGTTCTCGACCAGTGCCTGGGCTTTTTCGATCTGCGCGACGACTGCGGGATCTTTGAGGGCATGGTTGAGCGCGGCCGCCAGCCGCTTGAGGATCGCCGGCGATGTTTTCACCGGAGCGAAGAAGCCGACCCAGATTTTTAGATTGAGCTCGGGGAAGCCCTTCTCTACCGTCGTCGGTACGTCCGGAAAGTCTTTGAGGCGCCGATTGGACGCCACGGCCAGCGCGCGCAGGGTACCCGCTTCAATGTGGCTTCTCGTGGTCCCCAAGGTCAAGAACGCGATATTGACGTGACCGCCCAGAACGGCAGTGGCCGCCGCCGACTCCGAGCCTAGCGGCACGTGCGTTAACTCGATCTTGGTTTTGAGCTTGACCAGCTCGCCGATGAAGTGCGGCGTTGTACCCGGACCTGCGGAGCCGTAGGTGAATTGCCCCGCATTCTTCTTTGCATCGGCAATGAATTCTTCGAGCGTCTTCCAGGGCGCGTCAGCTTTCACGACCGTCGTATTCGGACTGCTGGTCGCGAGCGTCAGCGGCGCGAAGTCGTTCATCGTGAACCCGGAATTTTTGTTAACGAGCGGGATGATCAGCACCGGCGGCGGCGTTACCAGAATCGTGTAGCCGTCCGGTGCGGCATCCTTTGCAGCCTGGATGCCGACCGCACCGCCGCCTCCCGGCTTATTGACAATGACGACCTGCTGCCCCAGGATCGCCGACATTTTCGGCGCCACAATGCGCGCGACGATGTCGGTCACCGCGCCGGGGGGAAAGGGATTGATGATCTGGATCGTTTTTGTCGGATAGTCGGCTGCGTGCGCTGCTGCTTGGGGCAGCATACCGATGATGACGATCACGGCCAACGCCACCGCATAATGAACACGGCGCAACTTCCAAACATCGGAAAACAATTTCACGAACTCACCTCCAGGTTGAATCGCTCTTTCTGCTAACAGAATCGACCGCGAGGTGTCAAACAAATCCTGCTTCCTGCTTGACACAACCGCCGATTTATTTTTACAAGAGGCAGACAGCAACGTCGGCGCATTCCACTCAGTGATGAGCGTCAAAAGGCGCCACAATGACGAGGTGTTCGTATGGGAACCGTAGCCGGAGCACAGCAAATTCTTAATGGGCTGAAGGAAGCCGGAATCGATCTGGTCGCGAGCGTACCCGATATCAATTTGCTGCAGCTCATCAATCTTCTTTACGAAGACAAGACGATCACCCACGTGCCTGTCGGCCGCGAAGAAGAAGGCATCGGTGTCTGCGCCGGCGCCCATCTGGGCGGCAAGAAGACCGCCATGCTCATGCAAAATGGCGGTCTATTAAACAGCTGCAACGGCCTCACCACCACCGCGCTCCAATTCGGGGTACCGATATTGCTGCTCGTCTACTATGCCGGCGATATCGGCGACAACGCGTTTCACATGGTGGGGCTGGTGACCGAGCCCGTGCTCGACGGCCTTGGCATCAAGTACATCGTAATGCGTGACCCTGAAAAGGTGAAACGAGACATCGCCGGAGCGGTCACTCTGGCGACTAGTTCGAAACGGCCGGTGGCGTTGTTGCTCACCCGCGCAGTGCTGTGAGGATACGATATGAAACGCTATGAATGTCTGCAGGCGATCGCGCCCTTGATCACCAATGAACTGTTCGTGACCACCGCCGGTGGTGCCACGGCAGAATGGAACGCGGTTCGCCCCAGCGACGCCAACATCCAGGTGAAAACTCTGGGACTATGCTCTTCGATCGGGCTCGGTGTCGCCATTGCTCTGCCCAAGCGCAAGGTCTTTGTTTTCGACGGCGATGGTGCGCTGTGGATGAATCTCGGCTCCCTGGCGACCATTGGGCTGCATCAGCCGAAAAACTTGATTCACATCTGCTGGGACAACCAGCAGTACGAATCCTCGGGCGGCGAGCCTACAGTGGCGAGCGCCGGCAACATCGACTTCGCCGGAGTTGCCCGCAACGCGGGCGTCAAAAGCTGCCACACCGCCACGACGGTGGACGAGCTTAAGCAGGCGGTGACTTACGCCCTCGGCCACGATGGCCCGCACTTCATCTGGGCGCGTATCGACGCCGGGCGCGCCGAAGTACCGCCGCTACAGTACGACGAGCTCGAGAACAAATACCGATTCATCCGCCACGTCGAACAAACTGAAGGTATCAAGATTTTGCGCGTCTCGATGCCGGCGAGCTATCTCGGGAAATAGCGCCTCGGTCGAAATCCTCAGCGCTCTTGCGGTTTTCTTGCGACGCTCGCCGGTCGCTGCGGACGAGCTGCTTCCGAATGACTGGGTTAGTCTTTCAGTCGTATGCCGATTTTCGACAGCCGCTGGCGCCATGCCTCGCGGCGTTCAATGTTTTTCCAGACCTCAATTTCCTGTTTTGCCAATTGGGTCTTCTTTTCTTTGAGTTCAGCCATAAGGTTGTCGATCAGCTTATCGCGCGCCTTGAGCAGCTGTTCTCGTTCGTTCAACAACGTCTCCCAGCCATTGCTCTCGCCATTGACCCGCTTCTCTGCTTCCTTTTCGAAAGTTTCCGCGGTTGCCGCCGTTTGATCGGCCTTGCTCCGCTCCTGCTGAAGCAGGCTCTCCAGGTTCACCTTCGCGGACTCGGCTTCATCGAGGCGCTCGGCCATGCTGTTCATTTGCGCGCGAAGCTCGTTCAGCTCCATGCCGCTCGCTTCCAGCAGCTTCTGTTTTTCCGCGATCTGGCGTTCCAGAGAGTCGATCCTGGCGCCAAAGCGTTCCTCCAGCTCAGTAATGGAAGCTTCTTTCGATTCCAACAACGTTGCGTTTTCGCGTAGCTCCTCTTGCGCCAACCGTTCGGTGCGCTCGCGCTCCACTTCCATCGCGCTCAGCGTGTGACTCAATTCATTGACTTTGGACATGAGCGCATCGAGCTCGCCTTCACGTGTTTCGAGGAGTTCCTGCTTTTGACCCAGCTGGTTTTCCAAAGCCTGGAGGCTTGCGGTCAGACCTTCTTCCAGGGCTTTCATCGCAACGTCCTTGGACTCCAGCAGCTCGGTCGCTCGCCGAAGCTCGTCTTCCAGCGAGCGTGCTGCATGCTCTTGCGAGCTTTCCAGTTCGGCTAACTGGCCCGCCTGATCGTTGATCGTACTGAGAAGCTTGCGAATCTCGGATTCCCGAGTTTCTAGAAGTTCCTGCTTCTCGTTTAGCTCGCTTTCCAGGCTATTGGCTCTGCTCTTGAAGCGCGCTTCCAGGGCTTTGAGCGCCGCCTCCTTCTCGGCGAGCACGTCGGTGTTTCGCCTGAGATCGTCATGCAGCGCCTCGGTCGTCTGCTCTTTTGCCGCAATAAGCTCGTCGAGCTGACTTTTGAGCGCATTCAGCTCTGAATCGCGGCGATAGAGGCTCTCTTCCTTTTCCCGAAGCTCGCTTTCGAGCTCCCAAACCCTTCCGGTCAGCTCCTCCTCGAGCTGCTTTAGCCCGGTCTCCTTGGTTTGTAATAATTCCGTTCTCTCGTTAACCGCCTCTTCGAATAAAGCCTCGGCACGTTCCTTGGCCGCCACCAAATCGCTCACTCTCTGGTTAAGCGAAAGCAACTCGGCGCTAAGCTCCGCCGCCTCCTCCCTGTGGCTGCCGACGAGTTCTTCCCTAGCTTGCAGTTCTTGCTCGAGCTCCGCGATTCTTGCCTTGAACCTCTGTTCAATCTCGCGGATGACGGAATCGCTGGCTTGGAGAACTTCCTGTTCCTTGTTGATCGTTTGCTGGAGCAGGGTCGCGGTTCGCTCTTTCGCCGAACCGACCTCCTCGAGTTGTTCCTCGAGCGAATCGACTTGAGCCTTGAGCGACCTAATCTCCTCGTCTCGGCTCTTGCGCAGCTCATGTTCCTCTTCCAGCAGCCTTTTTAGCGACTGAATTTCTCTGTCGTAGCGTTCTTCGAGCTCGCGCTGAGCGTCTTCATTCGAGGCGCGTTGCAGTTGTTGCCGCTTCAGTTCTTCGCGCAAAGATCGCTCGGCTTGCTCTTTCGCCTCACTGGCCGCTCTCAGGTGTTGCGATACGGCGTGGACTTTTTGCTCCAGCGATCGAATTTCCTCGTCGCGGCGTTTTAAAAGCGCTTCGCCCTCAGCCAGCTGGCTTGCCAGCAGCTTTGCCTCTGCATCCGAGCGAGCGGCTAACTCCTGATAGGCGGCTTTCTCTGCATCGTACTGGTGTTTGGTCCTAGTAAGATCTTCCTGCAGGACTTCTTCGGCTCGCACCTTTGCGGCGGCCATCTCGCTGAGTCGTAGCGAGAGCGCTTTCATCTCCGCTTTGAGCGAACTTGCTTCATTGTCCTTAACCTGCAAAAGCAGCTGTTTTTCAGAGAGTTCGGCCTGCAAGGATTGAACACTACCGCCGAGCCGCTGCTCGGCTTCGCGAAGCATCCGATCTTTTTCTTGATAATCGCGTTCCGCTTCAGCCAAGGCTTCCTGTAACCGGTTCTCGGCCTGCGCCTTTGCGGCTTCCAGCTCTTTTACCTGGCGGCGAAAGACGCCCATCTCCAAATCCCGTTGGCGCAGCGCCTTGTCGCGTTCGGCGAGCTGACCCTGAAGATTTCGAATCTCCTCGCCGAGACGCGCTTCCTCCGCCTTGGTCGCAAGCGCCTCGGCTTCGAGGACTTCCTTCTTTTGCCGGCGCTCTACCTCAAGGAGATCGTCGGCGCGCTTCTTTGCCGTTTCGAGCTGATGCAGCCGGCTGTTCAGGTCGGCGATTTCCGCGCGCGAGCTTTTCAGCTCGGTCTCGCGCTCTTTCAGGAGCCGTTCTCTTTGCTGCAGCTGGTTTTCCCATGAACGGCTCTGGCCGTTCAGTCGCTGCTCGAGCTCGCGAATCGCAGCATCCTTCGTTTGCAGGATCTCGTTGTTTTTCTTAATCTGCTCGCGCAGCAGCCGCTCTCCGGATAGGTTGGAAGAGAGCGCACCGAACCCCGGACCGGCGCTCGACTTTAGCGCCATCAATTCGGCGTCTCGTGCCGTTAGCTCAGCCTCCTTCGTGTTCAGCTCCGCCACCAGATTTTCAATCTTCTCGATGCTGGCTTCGAGATCTCGCATCGCTGCGTCTCGTGCGTGCTGCTCGTGCTTGCCTTTCCACACTTGCTCCTGCAGCAGGTGTTCCGCCGTGTGCTTTTCGGAGCTCAAATCCCTCAGGAGACTTCGGAGCGCTTGGATTTCTCCATCGCGGATCATCTTCAAGACGATCAGCATGATGACTATGGCAAAGACGGCTAAGCCGCCGTACATAAGCGCGCCGGAAGGTAGTTCATCGGTAAGGAATCGCATGGGGGAGGAGAGCCCGTAGTTGAGCTTGTTAGCCAACAACCAACGGAGGTAAGTGGCCTCGACCTCATTGTCGCGGAAGGCGAAAAAGATTAGCGCCCCCAGAGCAAGGCTAACTGCAACCAGGAAAAAAACGACTTTTTCTCGTGTTCGCATACGAAAGTTACAATCCGGTGGGCACGATGCAGCTAGGCCCCCCTCGGGTTGGGCCATTTTACTCTTCTTACGGCAATTTTGCCAAATAATTTTGCCTACCAAGACACCGTTAGACTCCTCAGAATGACCTTGGCATCCGGGCGAACCGGGATCCCACGGGCAGCTTTTAACTTAGGCCGGCCTTTAGGTAAGGCGTTGAAAATATGGTGAAAACCTCTTGCGAACGCACCGCGTTTGCGGTCGTGAGGGATCTCCTACGGGAAGGCAATTTGGCCACCGAGCCAAAATGTTCAACCTTAGAACGAGAAGAGGGTGCTCTGGGAGAACGGTCAATCGGCTAGAGCTTGGCCTTCAGATTCCGATCGTTTTCCTCGAGAAATTTCTTGATTTCATCGGCATGATTGAGCAAGCGCGCCCACTGCTCTTTGTAAAGCGTAACCGGGAATCTTCCCAGTCCATAGACCGAAAGACCGCCCTTTTCACTTATCTTCAAACGAAACTCGCCCGGCTTACGCTGTTCGATCTGTTCTTTCAGAGCTCTGTTTTCCGCTTCGAGACGTGCCAGCTTCTGTTCCGCGGTTTCTTGCGCCATAACTCCTCCGCGTTGGAACCCGATTGGTTAAGTGAGTTACGTTGAACATTATTTCATTTTGGAGAGGAAAGACAGCACCGGCGGCCGCAAGTAGGTCCAGTTTTTCGGAGCGGTGGTAAGCCGTCGGTTCGATACATCGTCAACATCGCTGCCGTGTGCTTGATCCAGTGCAGGAAGTCAGATTATAAGTCTAGAAGAAGCGGCTCGATCAATCGAGTGCCGATCAGTCCGGAGGAGGTAGAGAATTATGTCAGGCAAGCTCAGCACCCGAATCATCGACGGCGATGGCCACATCATGGAGGACAACGCCGGAATCATCGCGCACATGGAAGGGGCGTACCGCGAGATCATCGGGCGCAAAGGAGTTTGCTTTCCGCCTTTGGACCATCTTCATTCGGGCCGTGCCGTCGAAACGCCGCCGCAGCGCGACCAACGTCCGCCCGTGGGACCGAAAGGCTGGCTCGAGTTCCTCGATGATGTCGGCATCGATTGGACGGTCATGTATCCGACGCTGGCGCTCTCCTACGGCAAGATCGTCAGCCGGGATTACGCGGTGGCGGTGTGCAAAGCCTACAATGATTGGCTGACGGATACTTATCTAAAATTCAACTCACGCTTCAAAGGCATGGGGATTATTCCCATGCAGGACCCCGAAGAGGCCGCTAAGGAACTGCGCCGCGCGGTCACCGAACTCGGCATGCTCGGGGCGATGATGCCGTCCAATGGACTGGCTCAGCCGTTGGGCGCCAAACAGTTTTGGCCGATCTACGAAGAGGCCAATAGGCTCGGCTGCTGTCTCGCCGTGCACGGCGGCGCCCACGACCGCTTCGGTATGGATCATATGAACATGTATGTACCGGTGCATGCCCTCGGGCATCCGTGGGGTTTGACAATCAACTGCGCCGATATTGTCTACAACGGCATCTTTGAACGCTTCCCGCGTGTACGGATCGCCTTTCTCGAAGGCGGCATCGCCTGGCTGCTTCTGTTGCTCGAAAGGCTTCATGCATCGCATGAGACTCACTTCCAATACATCCCCGACACAGAATTCGGCGTGCGGGAAGAACAAGACCCGGCAAAGCAGCTTAAGCAGCTCATCAAAGACGAGCGCCTCTATCTCGGCATCGAGACTGAAGAGTTAACCATGCCGTTTGCCATCAAGACCGTCGGCAACACGCCTTTCCTCTATTCGTCGGATTTTCCCCACGAAGTCACCAACGAGAGCTGCAAGCACGATATCGGCGAGCTCTTGGAAAGCGACGAGATCACCGAGGATGACAAGGCCGCCTTGCTCTGGCGAAACGCCGAGACATTTTACAAGTTGCCGCTATAAACTATCAGACCACCGCTGGAACCTTTGAAACATCTGGAGCCATTGGAACCGGTTTCAGACGTTTCAAAGGTTCCAGTTGTTCCGGGCAGTTTTTGAAATCGCCGTACGTCAAGTTGAACGAAAGGACTCCTTATGGATACCTGCCGCGCCGCCGTGATCAGCGAGCACAACAAACCCCTCACCATCCAGCAGGTGCCGATTCCCAAGCTCGACCCCGGGTCTTTGCTGGTTAAGATCACGGCTTCGACGCTGTGCGGCACGGACGTGCACCGCTGGCACGGCCCGCTCGGCGACGGCGACAGCTTGCCGATCATTACCGGCCACGAGCCTTGCGGCCACGTCGAAGAGATCGCCGGCGAGCGTACCGATATCATGGGCAATCCCGTCAGGCGCGGCGATCGCATCGTCTGGAGCTATGTCGCCTGCGGCTCGTGCTACTACTGCGCCGTCGCCTTGCAGCCTTGCATTTGTCCCGGCCGCGCCTCATGGGGACATAACCGGAGCGATCAGCACCCTTACTTGCTCGGCAGTTGCGCCGAGTACATGTATGTGCCCAAGGAGTGTTTGATCATCAAAGTGCCCGATGAAGTGACATCGGCATCGGCAGCGGCTTCCGCCTGCGCCTATCGCACGGTGATGCACGGCTTCGACCGCCTGGGAGCGATCAAGAGCCACGAAACAGTCGTTGTTCAGGGCAGCGGGCCGCTCGGCAACTTCGCCACCGCCGTTGCCAGGGACCATGGTGCCAAAAAAGTGCTGGTGATCGGCGCACCGGCTAATCGTCTCGAGGTCACCAAGCGCATGGGCGCAGACGCGGTGCTCAACCTCGAAGAAGTTACGGATGAAAAGGAACGGCGTAAATGGGTGCGTGATCACACCGCCGGACGCGGCGCCGACGTGGTCATTCAAGTCGCCAACAACATGGCGGTAGCGGAAGGCCTGACGCTGTTGCGCGGCGGCGGCCGCTACTTGAACATCGGCGCCGGCGGCAAGGCGAATATCGCGGTCGAAAAAATTCCGCAGGAAATGCTGTTCATCACCGTACGCTCAGCCGAACCGCGCCATTGGTTACAAGCGATCGACTTTCTCGCGTCGCGCAAAAAAATCTTTCCGTTCGAGGAGATGATCAGCAAGAGTTACACGCTCGATGAGATTAACGAGGCGATGCAGGCAATGGCGAGTTATTCGGTCGTAAAAGCGGTGATCAATATTAATTGAACCGACGCCCGACTTGGGTCACAAACGGCGGGCAGATTCAGGAGACGTTCATGAACTTTCAACTGGAACATGTCGCGATCTACACCAAGGACATTGCCGAATCGATCAAGTTTTACGAAAAATTTTTCGGCGGACAGCCCACGCCGATCCGCAAAGGCAGCGCCGGCTATGGCTTTTGCTTCGTGCGCATCGCCGGCGCGCCGTCGATCCAATTAATGGAGTCGGCAGGCCAAGTCGGCGTGCACCACTACGGCTACGTGACCGACGATATTGACCGGACGGCTAAAGAATTCAAGGAGAAGGGCGCCGCGATCCTGCGTGAAAACCGCGACGAGTCGGGAAGGCTCACGACCATCTTCGTCAGCGATCCTAACGGACTGGAGCTGGAAATCCGCAGCCCGCGCTGACGCTTTAAACGACTTGAATTGACTGCCGACGTTTTCAATCCAGCTGAGCCCACTGGTTGAATTCTTCAAGGCCCAGCTTCTTCAGAGTATCCATATAGGGCCGGCCGGTTCGCTCGTGGCGGCCGGACAGCTGATAATATTCGCGCACCATTTCGGGGAGCCATTTCGCGATGGTGAACCCTTGGTATTTTCCATCCGGCACCGGGTCGAGAAACCGTTGTCCCACGTGCTGCCAATCGTGATCGGCCACCCAGCCGCGCTGGCTGGCAAAGATGCTCTGCAAGATGACGCTGCGATAACCGGCGTCGAGCGCATCATCCATGGTGAAATTCCATCCGGTGGTTGCATTGAACGAATCCACCACGCTGTTGAGCCCGTCGGGCTTTTGATGCATTTGCGCAAACCAGCAGCCGCCCATTAGCCCAACGAATTGCCGGTACTGCTCGGCGATGACATTCGACTGCGGCCAGCCCTGCGGAACCTCGCGATCGAGCGGCCCCCACTTCTCCCTGTATTTGAGATCCGGCGGCGGATTCGCCGTGCCGCCACCCTGTGGCTTCATGCCCCCGCTGGCGACGATCTCGCGGAGCATGTTGCTGAAGTGCGGGCGCCAATCGTGCATCGCGGGAACGCCGCGCTTGGTGTGGACGACCCAGCGGATCGCCTCGCCACCAATCGCCTCGGCAACTTCGAGCGGTCCGTCGGCGATCAGATTACCCCACTTGCCCTCGCGTCGCGCGGTCATCTCCAACAACTTATCGATCGCTTCGACGTTGCCCCATTCGAGGCGCAAACCGGCGCAGTCTGCTTGAGTCACCAGTCCCTTCTCGTAGGCTTCGAACAGGACTCCTGCGCCGAACGAAAAATGACCGCATTCAATGCCAAGGTCGTTGATACGCTCGGCGAGATAAAGCGTTGCATTGCCCTTGACGCCGAGGTTCCAAAACGTATCAAGCCACTCGGCGCCGGCGTTGAAGTGGCCGAGTTGGCCTTTGAACTCACCCTCGCCGATCTCCACATCCCAAGGGCACAGTCGGGCGCATTGAAAACACGGCCGCTGGACCACCCGATTCTGATCGAAGCCGCGGTTGTGATCGGCAATCAACGAACTTTGCATATTGTTGTTGGGCAACGCTTCGAGATGACGCGCATGGCCGACGGTATAGCGGTCCGCCACGGAATACTGTTGCAGCGTTTTACGCCATCTGAGGCCGGCCTCGATCAATGCAGCCTTGTCGTGCAGCCGCGGACGCCTGGTGCCGTAAACGACGACCGCCTTGAGCTTTTTCGAACCAAAGATCGCGCCGCCGCTATGGGACGCCGAATGATTGTAGTCGTTGCACAGCATCGCGGCATGGACCAAGTGCTCGCCGGCTGGACCGATGCCCATGACCTTCGCGTCTTTGATGCCGACCTCCGCGCGCAACAGATCTTCGGTGTCACGCGCGCCCTTGCCCCAGACTTTTCCCGCGTCGCGCAACTCCGGCTTGCCGTCGTTGATGAATAAGTAACACGGTTTCCCTGCCGCGCCTTCGAGGATGATGCCGTCGTAGCCGGCTTGCTTGAGATAGGCCGCCCAATAGCCGCTCGCCGCACCACGGCCGAGTGAGTAATTTGTCATTGGACTTAAAAATACGGCGCAAACTTTCGTTCCTCCCGGGGTCAGGCCCGTCCCGGTCAGCGGGCCGGTCATCATCACCATTTTGCTCTGCGGTTCATACGGCCCGACGTTCAGCGGCAACTCGCGCATCAGCAGGTACAGCGCCAACGCCTGGCC
>DATBMR010000262.1:0-38510 GCA_036554745.1 Binatia bacterium | reverse complement strand
GGCCAGTGAATCTCGCGCACCTTGCTTTCGTTCAAACGGACCACCGGTCGCTGGCGGTAAAAATCATAAAATTCTTCGGGATCGATCGCCGCAAACTTTTTCGCCATCAGCTGATCGGCAAGATAACGGGTCGCGGTTGTCGCCGCCGCTCCGGCATCGCTCCAGCCCGCGAACGCGAGAACCAAGATCGGGTTGCGCAGCACGGGACGGCTGTCGAAGATCAAAGGTTCCATAGATAAAATATCGTATCATAATTTCGCCACGAGGCTCCAGCGCAAAATTCGAGCGGATCAGCGGTTGAACTGGCCGTCTCTCGGCATTTTTTGCGCGGCCTAGGCGGTACTCTTGCTGTTTGCTATAGTTAGCCCCTGCATTAAGCAGAAGAAACGGCGCCAGCCTCTTAGTTTGGGGTTTCGAGGCGTGCTGAGCCCATGAACACATCGAATCCAAGAGTCGCGCTCATAACCGGCGGCGCCCGCGGGATCGGTCGCGGCGTCGCCTTAGATCTTGCCGGGCGTGGCTGGTCGGTGGCGATCGCCTATCGTACCAGCGCCGAAGACGCGGCCGCAGTCGTGTACGCGGTTGAGCGAGCGGGAGCGAACGGGCTGGCGATTCAATGCGACGTTTCCAAGGCGGACGCCGCGGCTGGATTGGTCCGCCAAGTGCACCAGAAATGGGGACGTATCGACGCGCTCATCAACGGCGCCGGGCCCTACCACCGGGTTTCATTGCTCCAGGAGACCAATGAAAATTGGCATTCAATGTTCGACAACAACCTTCATCCGGTTTTCTATTTGACGCGCGCGGTCATTCCGATCATGAAGGCGCGGCGCTGGGGGCGGATCGTCTCTTTCAGCATGGCAAACGCTGAGCAAATCATTGCTCAACCCCAACTCACCGCACACTATATCAGTAAGGTCGGATTGCTGGCGCTGTCCCGCTCTTTCGCCAAGCTGATCGCGGCCGATGGCATCACGATGAATTGCGTTTCGCCCGGCTTCATCGACTCGGGCAGCGCGCCAAAAGAAGAACTCGATCGTATGGTGAAGTTCATTCCGGCGGGGGACCTAGGCACAGTCGACGACGTGGTCGCGGTGGTGCGGTTCTTGCTGTCGGAGGAAGCGCGCTATGTCAACGGCGCCAGTATCCAAGTGAGTGGTGGTTGGGGAGTCTAGGGAAGTCCAAAACCAAGCATCGGATCTGGTCTCGGCACTTTGGAGAGCCTTCATGGCAACACATAACGATCGCGAACGCGCCTCGAAACTGATCGAGCTGGCGATGAAACATCAGATGGCGCAGGAGTTCGACAAGGCGATTCGCCTCTACAAAGAATCGATCGCGCTCTATCCCACCGCCGACGCCCATACCTATCTGGGTTGGGCTTATAGTTTTCTGGGGAGGCTCAATGAAGCGATCAGTCAGTGCGAGATCGCCATCGAGCTCGACCCGGAGTTCGGTAACCCTTACAACGATATTGGCGTGTACCTGATGCAGCAGCAACGGCTGGATGACGCCATCCCTTGGCTCGAGCGCGCCAAGTCGGCCAAGCGCTACGAGCCGCGCCACTTCCCCTACATCAATTTAGGGCGCATTTATTTGACCAAGGGCATGATCCAGAAGGCGCTCGATGAATTCGGCGGCGCGCTTAATTTCAACCCTGAGGACGCAGAGCTCGCCCAACTGGTCGAAGAACTGCGAACCAAGCTCCAGTAAAATACGAGGCGAACTACCGCGCAACCCTACGGGGAAGCCACCGCCGATTCGAAAATCGCCACCGCTCGCTTCACTTCCTCCGCGGTCACGATCAACGGCGGACAAAAGCGCAGCGTGCTCTCGCCGCAGCTCAAAAGCAGCAAGCCGCTCTCAAAACACTTTCGCATAACGCGATCGCGCCGCTGTGGATCGGGAGCGCGGCTGGCGTCACTGGTCACAAACTCCACGCCGATCATCAGCCCCAATCCGCGCACATCCCCGATGGCGGTATGGCGGGCTTGGAGCCCGGCCAGCTGGTCTTTGAGAATCGCGCCGATCCTCGCGGCGTTTTCGACCAACCCCTGTTCGAGCAGCTCGATGGTCGCGAGCGCCGCCGCGCACGCCACCGGATTACCGCCGAACGTGCTGCCGTGGCTGCTGCGCGGCCAGGTGCTGATTTCTGCGCGCGCGATCATGGCGCCGAGCGGCATACCGCTGGCGATCCCCTTCGCCGCGCAAAGGATGTCGGGCTCAATGCCCCAGTGTTCGCAGGCGAACATCTTACCCGTGCGGCCAAAGCCCGATTGGATCTCGTCCATGACCAACAGAATGCCGTGCTTGCGGCACAGATCCTGGAGCATCGGCAGATACTCCGGCGGCGGCACTACGTAGCCGCCTTCGCCTTGGATCGGCTCGACGACGATCGCCGCCACCTCGTCGGGCCGCACTTCGTAGCGGAACAGGTTGCTTTCAATCGCCCTGACGCACTCGATGCCGCAGGCACCGTAGGTCAGCTGATACGGACAACGACGGCAGAAGCCGTAGGGCAAATGATGCACGCCCGGAATCAGCGGACCAAAGTAGGCGCGATGCGACGCCCGGCTAGCGGTCAGCGACAGCGCGCCGAGCGTCCGGCCATGAAACGCCCCATGAAAGGCGATGACATGCTGTCGCTTGGTGTGATGACGCGCCAACTTGAACGCCGCCTCTACCGCCTCGGCGCCGGAGTTGGTGAAAAAAACTCGTTTCGGCGCAGCGCCCGGCGCTAAACGATTGAGGGTCTCAGCCAGATCGACCATCGGCTCGTAATAGTAATCGCTGCCGCAAATGTGCAGAAATTTTCGCGCTTGCTCTTCGATCGCTTTGACAATGCGTGGGTGGGAATGGCCGGTGCTGCAGACGGCGATCCCTGCCATGAAATCGAGAAACAAATTGCCATCGACATCTTCGACTACCATGCCACGACCTTGTTTGACGACTAGGGGATAAACACGCCCATAGGCAGGTGCCGTGTAAAGATGGTCTCGCTCGATGAGCGCTTTGGCCTTCGGTCCCGGGAGCGGCGTCTTAATCTGCGGTGCTTGCATAATTTGCTCAGTATCGCGTTTCAAGTTTAATATTTCATGTTGGATTGCTAGACGCGAAACCGGGAACGCGGAACTCGAAACTATTCTGCGTTGTCAATTTGCGCCTTCTGCAACTTACCCGAGTAGTCGACATAAATCGACTTCCATTCGGTGAAGATGTCGTAAACCGTCGTGCCCGCTTCGCGGTGACCGTTGCCGGTATCTTTGACTCCACCGAACGGCAGATGAACTTCGGCGCCAATGGTAGGACCATTGATATAGGTGATGCCGGCTTCGATGTCACGCATGGCGCGGAACGCGCGGTCGACATCTCGAGTATATATCGAGCTCGACAAACCGTAGGCGGTGCCGTTCATCACCTGGAGGGCTTCCTCAAAGCTGCTGACTTCGATGATTGACAGGACCGGGCCGAAGATTTCCTCCTGGGCGATACGCATGTCGGGCCTCACTCGGTCGAAGATCGTCGGCTCAAAGAAGTAGCCGTTGGCGCAAGCGCCCGTGTCGTAGCAGGAACCGCCGGTCAGTAAACGCGCACCCTCGTGCTTGCCGATCTCAATATAGCGAAGCACTTTGTCGCGCGCCGCCTGGTTGATCAGCGGCCCGACATCGACGTCCCCGTTGACGCCGTTGCCGATCTTGAGCTGTTGCGCTCGCGCCACCAGCCTGTCGGTGAGTTGCTTAACCACCCGGCGATGAACGATCAGTCGGCTTGTCGCCGTGCAACGTTGCCCGGTGGTGCCAAAAGCTCCCCAAAGCGCGCCTTCGAGTGCCAGATCGAGGTCGGCATCCTCGAGCACGATCTGCGCGTTTTTGCCCCCGAGCTCGAGGGAGACACGCTTCAAATCATGACCGCAGCTCGCGGCGATTTCTCGGCCGACCGCAGCGGAGCCGGTAAACGAAACTAACTGCACTCCCGGGTGGCGCACCAGTGCGGCGCCGACCTCCTCACCACGGCCGTGAACCAGGTTGACGACTCCGGGGGGGATGCCGGCTTCTTGTAAAATTTCAATTAACCTGACGGCGGTGAGCGGCGTATCTTCCGCCGGTTTCAAGATCACCGTGTTCCCGCAGAGCAGCGCCGGAAACATTTTCCAGGTCGGAATGGCCATCGGGAAATTCCACGGCGTGATCAGCACACAGACACCGACCGGCATACGCACAGACATGGCGAATTTGTTCGGCAACTCGGCCGGTGTAGTCTCACCAAAAAGACGGCGGCCTTCTCCGGCGACGTAAAAGGCGGTGTCGATGCCCTCCTGCACATCGCCGCGCGTCTCTTTTAGGATCTTACCCATTTCGCGGGTCATGCCGCGGGCGATCTCTTCCTTGTGCTTGCGCAAAAGCTCGCCGACGCGATAGAGCATTTCGCCCCGTTTGGGCGCCGGCACCAGCCGCCAGGCATCAAATGCTTTTCTTGCCGCCTGCACGGCAGCTTCGACATCCGGCGCGCCCGAAGCTGGGAAAAGGCCGATCAAATCGTTGCGGTCGGCGGGATTGCGGTTTTCGAAAAATTTTTCCGATTGCGCCGCGCGCCATTCGCCGTCGATATAATTTTTGAATTGGTCAGCCATGTCCGATCACCTCGATTTTGAACTTAGTGTTCGAATCGCAGCTTGCCTATGCATTTTAATGTCCCGCTATCTTGAACACAATCTCACGCAAAGGTGGTTGCCTGAAGCCATATAAATGCTAAATCGTACAATGTTAATTGATTTCCGACAGTCAATCGGCTAGTTTCGGGCGACCCGCGTGTCGTTATTTCGGAACGAGTAAAAGTCAATCCAAAAGTTGAGAGGAGAAGGTTATGGTCCGCTTGGTCTGGGCATTCATTACCGTCTTAAGCTTCGTCGCTGCCGGGGAAGCCGCTAGCGTGGACGATTTTTACAAAGGAAAGACTGTGAAAATTGTGGTTGGGTTTTCTGCGGGCGGCGGTTTCGATACTTATGCGCGCGCGCTGGCGCGCCATATGAGCAAGCATATTCCAGGCGCTCCAAGCGTGGTTGTCGAAAATATGACGGGCGCCGGCAGTTTGATCGCCGCTAACCACGTCTACAACGTCGCCAAGCCCGACGGTTTGACGATTGGCCACTTTATCGGCGGTTTATTTTTAGGCCAAGTTCTCGGTCAGCCTGGTATCCAGTTCGATGCCCGCAAGTTCGAATTTATCGGCGCCCCGATTAGCGACCATGTTGTTTGCGCGTTGACCAAGGCAAGCGGCATCACCAGCATCGATAAATGGATGGCCGCCAAGACACCGGTAAAAATGGGCGGCATCGCGCCAGGCACTTCGACGCCGGACAATGCGACGCGAATTTTGCGAACTTCACTGAATCTGCCGATTCAACTCGTTTCGGGCTACAAAGGTACCGCAGATATACGGCTGGCTGCGGAAGGCGGCGAGATCGCGGGCGGTTGTTGGGGGTGGGACTCGGTGAGCGTTACTTGGCGCAAAGCCTTGGACACCGGCGATGCCGTCGTGGTGCTCCAAGCCAATCGCAAAACCCATCCGGATCTGCCCAACGTTCCCCAAGCGAGCAAGTTTGCCAAGAGCGAAGAAGCCCGCAAGATGATCGATGTCGGCATACACGGCGACAGCGACATCGTGCGCACTTACACCTTGCCGCCGGCAACGCCGAAGGATCGGGTTCTGGCGCTGCGCAAAGCGTTTGGCGCGACGCTCAAAGACCCGGATTTTGTCGCCGACGCCAAGAAGTCGAAGCTCAACATCGGCCCGATTCCCGTGGAAGACATCGAAAAGGACATTTCCGGACTGTTCAAGCTCGATCCGGCATTGGTCGCCAAGCTCAAAGATGTTCTTTACAAGTAGCGGAGCCGCTGATATCTAGCTGCGAACATTGCCTGGCCTCCGCCTGAGGTTTGATTGTCATGGACATGCTGAATGCGCTGATCTCGGGGTTCCTTCAGTGTTTTACGTTTTCAACGTTTAATTTGATGCTGATCGGCATTGCGATCGGTTTCATGGTGGGAATCTTACCCGGGCTTGGCGGTCCGACAGCGATGGCTCTCATGCTGCCGTTCGTGTTCAAAATGAACGCGGTCGAGGCGTTCGCTTTTTTACTCGGGATGACGGCGGTAACTTCGACGACCGGCGATATTACTTCCGTCCTCTTTGGTGTTCCCGGTGAACCCACCACCGCCTCGACCATTGTCGATGGTCATACCATGGCGCGTAATGGCGAAGCTGGACGCGCCTTGGGCGCCGTCTTGATGAGTTCTCTCGTCGGCGCAGTGTTTGCCGGCATCGCCCTCGGTGCCGCCATACCGATCATTCGGCCGCTCGTACTATCGTTCGGCTCGCCGGAGTTCTTCATGCTGGCGATTCTCGGCATCTCCTTCGTCGCCGCCTTGAGCGGCGAAGACGTTCTCAAGGGCATGGTCGCTGGGGGTATCGGCCTCATGCTCGCCACCATCGGATTGGATCCGATTTCCGGCATTCAGCGCTACACCTTTGGTCATCTCTTCCTCTGGGACGGTATCGGCCTCGTGCCCATCACCATCGGCTTTTACGCCATTCCGGAAACCATCGAGCTTGCCGTGCTCGGCACCAGTATCGCCAAACAGGAAGTGGGAAATTTGGGCGGCGTGATGGAAGGCGTCAAAGATACGTTTCGCCACTGGTGGTTGGTCATTCGCTGCAGTGCCCTCGGCACCTTTACGGCGATCATCCCGGGGATGGGCGCCGCCACCACCCAGTGGCTCGCCTATGCGCACGCCGTGCAAAGCTCGCCCAACAAGGAACGTTTCGGCAAGGGCGCCGTCGAAGGCGTCCTGGGGCCGGGCGCGGCGAATAATTCGACCTTGGGGGGCAGCTTGATCACCACCATCGCCTTTGGCGTTCCTGCGAGCGTCGTTATGGCGATCCTGCTCGGCGCCTTTATCATTCAGGGCATTGTTCCCGGTCCCGACATGTTGCTTCCTCCGCCGAAAGGCAAACTCGACCTCACTTATTCCTTCGTCTGGGTGATCATCCTTTCCAACATGATCACGGTGGCGATCTGTTTTCTCTTCCTCAAACCTTTGGCCAAAGTCACCCAGGTCCGGGGTGGCATTATTATCCCGCTGATCCTGGTGTTGATCTATCTCGGCGCCTTCGCCGAAAAAAATGCCTTTCAAGACATGCTCGTCGTGCTTTTCTTCGGCGGCCTCGGTTGGGCGATGGAAAAGATGGAATGGCCGCGCCCTCCGGTGTTATTAGGACTGGTCCTTGGACCGCTGGCGGAAAACCGCCTGTTTCTCTCCACCGACAACTATGGCTGGGCCTGGACAACCAGGCCGGGAGTGATCGGTATTTTTATACTGACGCTGGTGGGTATTTTTTATCCAATGTTTAAGAGCCGCAGGGAAGCGCGCAAAAAAGCTGAATCCGTGAGCGGCACGGAAGCGGCGGAAGCTCTAGGGGCACGCGGCATACATTTCGGCAAACCGGCATTGTTCACGCTGGTCGTTATTGTCGTGCTGGGCCTGGCGCTGTGGCAAAGCCGCAATTTCGGCTATCGCGCCGGTCTCTTCCCTTGGATCATCGGCACGCCGACGCTGATCTTGGCATTGGCTCAACTCGGCAGAGATCTTTATGGCAGAACAAAGAAAAGCTCCGTCATACCGGGAGAGACGGCAGAAGCTGCAGCAGAAATCCCTCCGCAACTCGTGCGCAAAAGAACCCTATCGATCCTCTTGTGGATCATCGGATTCTTCGTCACGATTTGGCTCTTGGGATTCTCCTATGCAGTACCATTGACCATCCTGCTCTATCTCAAGCTAGCCGGAAAAGAAGGCTGGAAAATTACCGCCTTAATAACATTTTTCGCGTGGCTGTTTTTCTGGGCGCTATTTGAAAAAACTTTAAACGTGCCGTTTCCGGAAGGGTTGCTGTTTACGTTAATCAAAGGCGGAGAATAAAATCAGTGATAGTACAAAAGCCCCACTGAGCCCGACCCAAAGCAGGAAGCGGCGATGGGACGGATTAAGATAGTCAGGCTAGCCGCCTTTGCGACTTTGCGCGAGTTATTCCCACTTTTGGTTGCGGCTTTGCCACGCTGGGGTTTTGGTGATTACTTCACTTCAACAACTCGACTCAGGCGTTTTTTCACTCTGAAGACCGCGCCACACTTTCTCTGGCGTGAGTGGCAGATCATATAAACGCAGTCCGGTTGCCCGGCAAACGGCGTTGGCGATCGCCGCCGCAACCGGCAACAAGCCGCCTTCGCCCGTGCCCTTCGCACCGAACGGCCCCGGGCCATTCTGCTCTTCAACCAGGATCGTTTTGAATTCCTCCGGCAGCTGGCCAAACGTCGGCACGCGATAATCTATCAGGTTGGGATTCAATAGCTGGCCGTCTTTGTACACCATCTCTTCAAGCAAGCTGTGGCCGATGGCGTTCATCACGCCACCTTCGTCCTGGCCTTCGCAGAGAACCGGATGAATCGCCTTTCCAACATCCGCAAGAGAGACGTATTTCAGCAGCTTAATCTCCCCGGTATCGCCGTCAACTTCCGCTTCCGCGGCCCCCCAACTGATCTCCCAGAAAGTCGTCGGCGAACCCAGTGCTGCCTTACTGGTTTTGATGTCCTGGTACGCGCCCCGTCCAATCATCTCACCGGCCTTGGATAAAAACACTTTCTGCATGAGTTCCGCGAACGATAAACTTTGGCCATTGCCCGCATGAATCTTGCCGCCACTCAAGGTCAATTGTTCCGGCGTGGTTTTCAAAATTTTCGCTCCATGGCGCAGCAGTTGGCGTTTTAAGTCTTGGGACGCGCGCTGCACCGACAGACCCATGACGACTGTCGAGCTGCTGGCATTGGTGTTAACGTCGTAGGGCGTGACGTCGGTATCTATTTCGGCCACGGTGACCGCGTCGAAGGGCACACCCAATTCTTCGGCCACCACTTGACTGAGCGCGGTACGCGCTCCTTGTCCGATTTCGACCGTGCCTGTGAGTAAAACAACGCTGCCATCGGCGTTCATTTTCACCGCCGCCGAAGAAACCTTGTAGGTACCACCACCGTCTTTCATGCAGACCGCAAGTCCCTGACCGCGGTTGGGCTTCTTCTTACCGCCCCAGCCGATCTCTTGGGCGGCGCGCAGAAGCCCCGCCTTGAGATCGCAATCCACGGGAGTATCGCCGGGTGTGTACAAGTCACCTTTCTCGAGCAGATTCTTGAGCCGGAATTCCAACGGATCAAGGCCGAGCTCTTGGGCGATGATATCCATTTGCGATTCGTAGGCCCAGGTTACCTGCAGTGTGCCGAACCCGCGATACGCGCCGGCCGGCACGGTGTTCGTGTAGACGGTGTAGGCGTCGGTTCTCATGTGCGGCAGCCGGTAGGGGCCGAAGCAGCGATATCCGGCCTTTTGTGTCACCCGCGGACCGGCATCCGCGTAGGCACCGGTCTCCATGTGAATCAAACACTGCCGTGCGATCAACTGACCCTTCCGGCTGACGCCGGTTTTGATCTTCACGCGCGCCGGGTGACGGGTCACGGTGCGGAAACTCTCTTCGATGGTGTGAGCCAGACGCACCGGCCGTTTCGCCTTCCACGACAACGCCGCCGCCAGCGGTTCGGTCTTGACCGCCAGCTTGCCGCCGTAGCCCCCGCCAACGTAGGGCACGATGATACGAATCTTGTTGAGCGGCATGCGAAAAATTTCGGCAAGATGCTCGCGCAGGGTAAATGGCTCCTGAGTGCCGGCCCACAGCGTCATCTGGTCGCCTTCCATAAGTGCGACCGTCGCATGGGGCTCCATGGAAAAATGCTGCACTCGGGGAAACGTGAACGTGTGCTCGAAAACATGGTCAGCCTTGGCAAACCCTGCTTCGACATCGCCTTTGGAGTAGCTGAACCGATAGCAGAGATTAGTGCCGGCAAATTCTCGCGGCACTTCGTAGCGCTGTCCCATCAGCTCGCCGCCGCTAGCCGAAACGTCGTGGACCAGCGGCGCGCCCGGCGCTAAGGCTTCGTCGATATTCGAGACGGCGGGTAATTCTTCATATTCGACCTGGATCAACGTCAAGGCTTCTTCTGCTGTCGCTTCGTCGACCGCAGCCACCGCAGCGACCGGATCACCGGCGTAGCGTACCTTGTCGACCGCGACAACCGTTTGGTCCTTATAGGCGGCGCCAAACATTCCCAGCCGTCTCTGATCGTTGCCCGTGATCACCGCGAAAACGCCCGGCAAAGCTTCCGCTCTGGTGGCATCGACGTGCACCAGACGGGCGTGCGCGTACGGACTGCGCAAGATCTTACCGTAGGCCATGCTGGGCAGCTTCACGTCCACCGTATAGAGCGCCTTCCCCGTCACTTTTTCTACACCATCCAAGCGCGGCTCCGGCCGCCCAACGACTTTAAAGGCTTGTGCGTGTTTCATCCATTAACCTCAATCTCGTAATTTCGTTTCACCCAGTCCAGCGCTTCCTCGCGGCTATCAAGCTCACCGCCGAGCTGTTGGTCCTCGACCTCGCGCAATATCTTTGCGAATAGCGGACCGGGCTTGTATCCGAGAGCGATCAGATCATCGCCGCGCAGCAGCGGCGCGGGACGAATCTCATCCTCCTTGAGGCTGGCGAGACGCTCCTTGCAGAATAGGTAATAGCCCAGATCGCCATTCGAGGACAGCGCATCAATGCGCGTCAGCTCGAGCAATTCGTCGATCCCGTCCTCGCGCAAGAAACGCTTGAGCGTGCTCAGCCGCATATGCGGCGCCTGCACATGGCGCAGATGATTGCGCACGAGATAGCTCACTCGCTCCCCAACCGCGCGGCTGCGTTTAAGGCGCTTGAGAATCTCCTCGGCCATGGCGGCGCCTTTTTCCGTGTGGCCGTAGAAGGTGACGCGTTCGCCGTCCTGCCTGAAACAGAGCGGCTTGGCGACATCATGCAGCAAACAGCCATAGGCCAATGATTCCGAAGGCGCCTCCAAGTGGCTCAACAAGAGCATCGTATGTTTGAAGACGTCGCCTTCAGGATGAAAATCGGGACTCTGCCAGGTGCCTTTGAGCGCGTCGATCTCGGGCAGTAAGACTTTTAACAAGCCACTTTCATCGAGCATCTCAAAGCCGCGCCGAGCGCCGCCTTCAGTCAGAATCCGGGTTACTTCATCGCCGATGCGCTCCCACGCGATGTCCCTAATGGTCGGCGCGAGCCGCTGAATGGCGGCGAAAGTCGAGTTTTCGATGGTGAAATTCATGCTGGCGGCAAGGCGCACGGCGCGGATCATGCGCAAACGGTCTTCTTCGAATCGCCGCTGCGCATCGCCGATGGCGCGAATCCGCCGTTGCTTCAGATCCTCGCGTCCGTCGACCAGGTCGATGACTGTGCCAGCGATCGGATCATAAACCATGCCGTTGACTGTAAAATCGCGTCGCCGGACGTCTTCTTCCAAGCTGCCATAGCGCACTTGGCTCGGCCGGCGCCCGTCCAGATACGGCCCGTCGTGCCGAAAACTGGCGACCTCGAAAGGCTGGCCCTCAATCAGCACCAGGATGACGCCGAACTGCGCCCCGACCGGGATCGTTTCCTCGAATAGTGCCTGCACATCTTCGGGGTGGGCGCTGGTTGCAATGTCGTAGTCTTGCGGCGGTTTGTCGAGCAGCATATCGCGCACGCATCCGCCGGCAAAATAGGCTTCATAGCCCTCCTGCCGCAGACGCTCAACGATGGAAACGGCTCTCTCACGCGCCGTCACTGGCGTGTTCACCCCGCTCGAGTTTCAGTTTAAAAGAAAAAGCAGAACCGAAAGTCAACGCGGCTAGGTCGTACTGGCCGCAGGGATCAATTCCCGTACTTTCGCTTGCAGCTCTTGGAAAGTAAACGGTTTGACGATGTAGGCGTTGCACCCGGCTGCGATGCAGCTTTTGAGATCAGAGTCGCGAAAGAGCGCCGTCGCCGCCAGTATCGGGATATCTTCGGTCTCGGCGTTTGCGCGTATCTCACGCGCCGCCTCGCAACCATCCATTCCTGGCATCATAATATCCATGATGATCAGCTGCGGCTTCTCGCTTAACGCCTTCTCGACGCCCTCGCTGCCGCGATTCGCCGGGATCGGCACCAATCCCATCAGCTCGATCTGCCATGTCAGAAGCTCGCGCATGTCGCCGTGGTCTTCAACAATGAGAACTTTGTTCACAGGCGCAAACTCGGCAAGTCAAAGGAAATTGTCGACATGCAATCTTGCGTTCAACTATGCCGCAGCCGGTCGGCGACTGTCAAGCTGTTCTGCGTCTCTGTGCCGCTTGGCCGGCGCTACTTTTCGCCGATCCTTTTGAGATTTCCAACAATGACCGTGATCAGTTTTTCCGGATGCAAATAGCGCTTGGCGACCCGCTGTACATCCTCGCGAGTAACTTTGCCGATGAGATCTGCGTAGCGTTCGGGATAGTCCAGACCGAGTTGGTAGTATTCGACCTGAGCAAGAAAGCTCGCTACTTTGCGATTGGTGTCAAGACGCAGCGGAAAGCTGCCGATCAGATAATCTTTGGCGTCGCTCAATTCTTGCTCGCTCACTGGCTCTTCGCGTATCCGGCGAATCTCCTCTCGGGCGATACGCATCGCTTCCGTGGCGGTCTCGTTCTTGGTCTGCATGATGAACTGAAACGTGCCGTGACTCCTTTCGGCGCTGAAGTACGAGTAAACCGAATAAGCCAGACCGCGTTCGTTGCGGATCGAATCCATCGCCCGCGACGAAAACCCGCCGCCGCCCAAGATGTAGTTCATCACCTGGATTGCGTAGTAATCGGGATTGCTGCGCGCCACCCCTTCGTGTCCCAGTACGATGTTCGACTGGGTGAGCTCCTTATGGACCCGCACGGTTTGGGGATTGCCGTTCGCTTCCGGGATCAGCGGCTTACCGCTTGGCGCACCCTTGCTCCACCCCTTCATTGCGCGATTGAGCGCCCCGGCAATTTCGCGCTCCGTGATGTCGCCGACAACCGCAATGATCGTGCGGTTGGGCAAGTAATGCTCGGCGAAAAACTCTTGCAAGTCTTTTCGCTCGAGACGGTTCACCGACGCCTCGGTCCCTTCCACGGGTCGCCCGTAGGGGCTCACTGGGAATAAAGCGGCGACGAATTTGGTGTGAGCCAAGGCGCCCGGCTCTTCTTCACGTGCTCGGATCGCGGCGATGACGGCTTGCTTTTGACGGTCGATTTCCGCCTGCGGAAAATTTGACTGCGTCAGGATCTCGGCGAGCAGCTCGAGCCCGGTGGCAAGGTCCTTTTTGAGCAGCGTTAGGCTTATGCTCGCAACGTCCTTGCCGCTGCCGGTCGTCAAACTAGCGCCGATAAAATCAAGCGTTTCACTGATCTCCGCCGCGCCGCGGCGTTCGGTGCCGTAACTCAGCAACTTCGCCGTCAAGTTGGCCAATCCGGCTTTGTGCTCCGGCTCAAAACGCGATCCTGCATCGATTAACAGCTCGATCGAAATCATCGGCAAAGCGCGCTGCTGCGATGTCAACAACACCACACCGTTAGCGAGCACCGTGCGTTGAGGAACTATGCTGGCCATCGCCGGAAGCGCCCGCAGGGAGACTAACAAAACCGCGAGCGCAAGCCATCTCCGCTGTTTCATCAGGATTGTTCTTTGGTCGGAATCAACGTACCTACCGTGCGCCGATCCGCGTCAAGATATTGGCGCGCCACCCGTTGGATATCTTCACGGGTCACTTTTCGAATGCCGTCAAGATAATGATTCATCTCCCGCCAGTCGCCAACCGCTTCGTAATAGCCGACCTTCATCGCTTGGCCGAAGATCGAATCTTGGGCGAAAATAAATGCCGCCTCCACTTGATTCTTCGCTTTTTGCAGTACGCGCTCGCTCACCAGCTCGGATTTGGTTTGTTCCAGCAGACGATCGATCTCGCGTTCCACGGTGGGCGGTTCAATCCCGGGGAGGAGCTGCGCATAGATGGACAGGCCGGTGGGATCGATCGAAACGCCGCTATAGTCGGCGTCGACACCGCGCACCAGGCGCTTTTCATAGACCAGATCGCGATAGAGCAACGAACTTCGCCCGCCAGCCAGGATCACGGAGAGGAGATCGAGCGCGTAACTATCCGGGCTCTTTAGATTGGGCGCATGGTAAAACGATAGGACGAACGGCAGCTCGGCTTGCTTTTTGAGAACCACTGAACGCTCGCCGCGCTGTTCCGGCTCTTCCGTGTTTACCTTGGGCGGCTCCGGGGCCCGCGGAATCTTGCCGAAGGCAGCTGTAATTTTGGGTAGAATTTCACCAATTGAAAAATCACCAACGACCACCACAAAGGCATTGTTGGGCACATAGTAGAGCTTGTAAAAGTCCACCAGATCCTGGCGCGTCAAATTTTCGATGTCTTGCATCCACCCGACAACCGGCCTTCGATAAGGATGAACGGTAAAGGCCACGGCACTGGCGACTTCGCTCAGGGCTGATGCGGGGTTATCCTCGGTCCGAAGCCGGCGCTCCTCTTGTATGACCTTCTTTTCGGCCTCGAAATAGGTCTCGCTCAACAAGGCGTTCGCCATGCGGTCAGCCTCGAGGTCGATTGCGATGCCGACCTTGTCACGGCTCATGGTGGCGAAATAAACCGTCACATCCGAGGACGTAAACGCGTTCGACTGCCCACCGTTCTTGGCGATGATGCGCCCATACTGTTCCGGTCCGGTGGTCGGCGTGCCTTTAAACATCATATGTTCGAGAAAATGGGCAAGACCGCTCTTGCCGTCCTTTTCATTGCGCGCACCCACCCGGTACCAGACTTGAAAGGTCACCGCCGGGCTCTTGTGGTCCTCGAGTAATAAGACCTTGAGGCCGTTTTCAAGTACAAACTCTTGGACCTGCGCAGCATCGGAGCGGATTGGAGCGCTAAGCATAAGAATCAGCAGAACGACCAGAGCAGATGGAAGTCGCGGCATGTTCAGTAAACTTAAAAGATGTAACCCTAAAGTCAAGGAAAGTTGCTCTTTCATCTAAGTTTTCGATACAGCGGTTGCAGTTCGTGCACCAACTTGGGCCGTCAACGGAGGTTTTTCGGCACGGGTCGATGTGCCAGAAAAATCAACAGCGCGGACACAAGGTAACTCAGAATGAAAATTGTAAAAATCGCACGGTAGTCACCGCTATGGTCGAATGCGATGCCGGCGAATAGCGCGCCGAGGCCAAGCCCGCCTTTATGAAACGGGTCGAGGACGCTGCTGATCGCGCCAAAAGAACGGCGGCCGAAATAGCGGGCGATCAGCACCTGGGTCAGCACCGCTGCGCCGCGCGCGTTGACACCAAAGAGCAGCGCAAACAAGTAAGCCGTCAGTGTTGAACGCACCTGCATGAGCAGCGCCACCGAAGCTGCCGCCAATAACATGGTGGTGACGTTCAGATGACGCGGATGAAAACGTTCAGCGAGGGCGCCCCAGATGCCGTTGCCGAGCGCCCCGGATAGCGCCATCACGCTCACGACGCCAGCAGCCAGCGTGGCGCCGATGGTACTGTCGGTCATGTATGCGGCCATGTGAAAGGCCACGCCACCCGTGCCGATGGCGGACAGAAAAGCCCCGGCGACAAGCAGCTGGAGCGTGGTGGTGCGCACGGCGTCGGCACGCAACCAGTCGGGTTCAGCGGCCTGGGGTTCAGCCGCGCGTCCTGCTCCCGTCCCGTGCAGCGATGGAAGCTGAGTTATGCCGTCGGGAAATAATCCCAAGTCTTCCGGCTGACGACGGAGAAAGATCACGCCCGGGATGACAACCAGCGCCCATAGCGTGATACCGAGAGCGAGAAACGCGCTGCGCCAGCTATAGTTGCTCACAAAGAACTGATAGACGAGCGACAGCGCCGCCGATCCGAGCGGAGTGGCCATCGCCACCAGCCCCATCACTCGCGACCGCTTGATGTAAAACCAGTTTGCGACCGCGGTGAAGGCGATCATGCCGCAGAGCAAAAACTCGGTGAGGGCGCGGGCGGGAACAAAGGTTAGATAGAATTGCCAAGGCTCGGTGCTGAGACTCACGCCGATCGATAGCAACCCCACCAACGCTCCACCCGCTGGCAACAGCAATCGTGGGCCCCAGCGATCCGCCAGCGGCCCAAACAGCGGCGAGAGTACACCGCCAAACAACGCCCCCAGAGTAATCGCGGCGGCGGTCATCGAGCGGCTCCAACCGAGTTCATCGCTGATCGGCTTCAGCACCACGGCCATAGTGATGTTGCTTACGCCGGCCGCGAGCACGCCCGCCAACACGACGATGGCCACGATCACCCAGCCATAGAAAAACGGCAGGGTCACCTGTGGCCTTCCTCGGTGTTACGACGAGAACGCGATTTTCGCCGTTGTTTACTGCCGTACATGCATATTCGAATTCAGATTCGAGTTTCTGATCGTATAGCGGCTCGCCGCCTGGGTTACAACCAAGATCGAGCGGGCCGTTTACAGCTCATCGATTGACTACCTCGAAACAGCGCCATACTATGACCGATGACTGGGGGACTTCATGGCTGACGTCACCGATATGAGAGGCTACATCGAGCTGCTGCAAGAAATCGGCGAACTCCGCCGGATTGACGGCGCTGACTTGAGAACGGAAGTGGGCGCGTTGACGGAACTGGCGGCCGACAAGCAAGGGCCGGCATTGTTATTCGACAATTTTAAAGACTATCCGGCGGGCTTTCGCATCATCTCTAACGTTTTTCGTACCTGCAGACGCACCGGCCCGGCGATGGGCATCGATGAAGAAAAAGCTATCGACTACCTCTACGCTTGGCGTAAAAAACTCGCAGGTTACAAGCCCGTGCCAGTCAGTCAATTGGAAGGCGGACCCGTTCTGGAGAACCAGATGATTGGGCGCGACGTTGATCTCTACAAGTTTCCCACACCCAAGTGGCACGATTTGGACGGCGGCCCGTATATCGGCACCGGCTGCGGCGTCATTACCAAGGATCCCGAA
This sequence comes from Binatia bacterium, assembly GCA_036554745.1. Classification (GTDB taxonomy): domain Bacteria; phylum Desulfobacterota; class Binatia; order UBA9968; family UBA9968; genus DP-20. The sequence continues at coordinate 21,528 of DATBMR010000262.1, read as the reverse complement.
ACCGGCAAGATTAACATCGGCACTTACCGTGTCATGATACAGGACAAAAACCATGTTTCAGTGAAGATGAACATGGGCAAGCATGGGCGACTCGCCTTCGAGCGCGCCCGCGATGCTGGCAAGCCGCTGCCGGTGGCGATCACCTTATGTCAGGGACCGGCAGTTTTTCTTGCTGCGCAAATGCCGTTGCCGCCGGACGTCAACGAATTTGAGTTCGCAGGTTATCTGCAAGGATCTCCGGTGCCGGTAGTCCGGGGCGCGGCCACCGGACTGCCGATTCCGGCAAACGCGGAGATTGTTCTCGAAGGCGATCTCTTGCCCATGAAAGATGAAGAGATGCCCAAGGAGGGTCCGTTCGGCGAATGGCCGGGCTATTTCACTGAAGAGAACATCGGCGAGACCCCCGTGATGGAGGTGAAGCGCGTCTATTACCGGAACAATCCGATCTTGCTTGGCGCGCCACCACTGAAACCGCCGTCAAGTTATCTGCCGATCCCGCTCGGCGCGGCCACGCTTTGGGAGCAACTGGAGAAAGCGGGGATTCCGGACGTTAAGGGTGTGTGGGGTTTCGTTTACGGCGGCCAGCCCGGACCGTTTACCGTTATCTCAATCAAGCAGCGTTACGCCGGTCATTCAAAACAAGCGCTGCTCGTCGCCGCCGGCGCAAGAGCCGGAGCGTACGGCGGAAAGTTTGTGGTGGTTGTTGACGACGACATTGACATTACCAATGCCGCAGACGTGATCTGGGCGATCGCCACCCGCTGTCACGTGCGCGAAGACCTTGATGTCGTGAAGGGCGTTTGGGCCTCGGTCTGCGAGCCCGCGCTCCCGCCCGAAGAGCGCTCGCCGCGCGGCTATACGACGGATCGAGTCCTGATCGATGCCTGCCGGCCGTTCAAATGGATGGAGCAATTCCCCGCGGTTAATGCGTTTACTCAGGATGTCAAGGACAAGATTGGGGAGAAGTTCAATATCTAACTGCACAGTGCTGGCTGTTTGCTACAGTTTCGCTGCACCGCCGTCAAACCTAGAATGAGCCATTTTTCAGGCCGACTGAGGTGATCCGATGGGCACAATTGAAGCTTTGAGTCTAGCCATGGGCATGGCGTGGACGTCGGGTATCAACCTTTACGCCACCGTAGCGGCATTGGGGATCGCCAATCGCATGGAGATGATTCATCTGCCGCAGAATCTCGAAGTGCTTTCCCATCCCGGCGTTATTGCTGTCGCCTGCATCATGTATGTGATCGAATTTTTCGCCGACAAAGTTCCGTATGTCGATAACGGATGGGACGTGCTCCATACCTTCATTAGAGTGCCGGCGGGAGCGATTCTCGCAGCCCAATCGCTCGGTGACCTGAACCCCGCTTTGGAACTGATGGCGCTGCTCGCCGGCGGATCGGTTGCGCTCGCCGCTCACGGCACCAAAGCGACCGCCCGGCTCGCGATCAACGCGAGCCCCGAACCTTTCAGCAACTGGATGGCAAGCGTTGCCGAAGATGTGACCGTGTTCGGCAGTCTGTGGCTCATGTTCAATCACCCGATCCTCCTACTGGTTTTAATTCTCGCTTTCATCGCGGTTGTCATCTGGCTCGTACCCAAGATCTACCGTTTCGCCAAGCGCGGATTTCAAATGTTGCGTGACAAGTTGCGCGGCGTTAAACCCGATCAACCGCCCGGCTCGACGCCGCAACCGACCTGAAACGCCGGCCGCCGTCAATCCCATGGAGCAACAGTCCGCCAATCGTCAAGCCGCCGAGTTGCCGGCGGCACCTCTCACCCTTGACGGGTCTTTTTTATTGCATCAGATGTTCCGCGTGCGGTGGCCGGCATGGCGTGGGCTGGGTTCATCGGAGCAAAAGCATATACTGACCCACGCCGTAGCGATGTTCGCAAGCATGCAGCAGAACCCCCAGCAGGCGAGCGCGCTATTTTCTCTACTTGGCCACAAGGGCGATTTGATGCTTGTCCACTTTCGTAAGACGTTGGAAGATCTCAATAACGCCGAGCTGGCGGTTGCACACTCCGAGTTGAGCGAGTATCTCGAACCGACCTCTTCGTATCTGTCGGTCGTGGAGCTGGGACTTTACGAAGCTTCGGTCAAAGCCTACGGCGAGTGGACCACCCAGGGATTACAGCCTGGCACGGCGGAGTGGAACCGGGAAGTCGAAGCCGAGTTGGCCAGACATCGCGAAGCAGCCGCGGCGCGACTGTGGCCGGAAATACCACAGCGGCGCTATCTTTGTTTTTATCCCATGAACAAGGTTCGTGGCGAAATAAAAAACTGGTACGCCGAACCGATAAGGGAGCGCCAGCGCATGATGCGCGAGCACGGCAGGATCGGCCGCCACTACGCGGGGCGCGTCACTCAGATTATTTCTGGGTCGGTCGGCTTTGACGATTGGGAGTGGGGTGTCGACCTTTTCGCCGACGATCCATTGGTTTTTAAAAAGCTAGTTTACGAAATGCGTTTCGACGAGGCCAGCGCGGTATACGGGTCGTTTGGGGGTTTTTTCGTCGGCTTACGGTTTCCTCCTACCGGGCTGGGTACTTTTTTCGAAGGCAAGACTCCAGCCCTCACTTAAGTCTGGTCAATTGAGCGGCGCCTGGCGAGCCGCGGCGGGCGAGGTCAAGATACCATGCGATTGAAAAATAAAGTTTCGATCATTACCGGCGCCGCACACGGCATCGGCAGAGCGTACGCGCGGCGTTTCGCCGAAGAGGGCGCCCATGTTGTGATCGCGGACATCGACGCCCCCGGCGGAGAAGCGACCGCCAAAGCGATTGCCGACAGCGGCGGGTCGGCTTGGGCCCGTACGACCGACGTTCGTCGTTATTCCGACGTGCAGGCACTTATACAGGAAACAACTAGAAGATTCGGCCGGGTCGATGTGTTGCTCAACAATGCGGCGATCTACGTTACGCAGCAATTATGGAAAGGGCCGGTGGAAGAGCTGCCGCTCGACGAATGGGACCGCGTTATGGAGGTTAACTTGAAAGGCGTGTTCCTGTGCAGCAAAGCCGTGATTCCGATCATGAAGCAGCAAGGGAGCGGCAAGATTATTAACATCGCCTCGGGGACATTTTTCAGCGGCTCCGGCAACATGCCGCATTATACCAGCGCTAAAGGTGGCGTGGTCGCGCTCACCCGCGTCATGGCACGGCAATTAGGCGAGTGGGGTATCAATGTAAACTGCATGACTCCGGGATCGACGATGAGCGAAGAAGCGGTCTCGGACGAAGTGCTAAAGCGGCGCGAGGGCAGCGTGGACAAGCGCGCCTTCCGCCGCATTGAAACACCGGCCGACATCGTTGGTACGGCGGTTTTTCTGGCGAGTTCCGACAGCGACTTTATCACCGGCCAATTGCTGGTCGTCGAAGGCGGCGGGATCATGCATTAGACCCGATGCCTGCTGCGGCGGGGCGTTATTTAAATTGCCTGCCACCCCGAATTTTCGAAAGAGAGATCACGAGACGGTCGGCGTTACGCCGTAGACATGGCCGCAGGCACTGCAGAAAATGATATTAAAAGGCGCAAGGATGAATTGCTTGCCGCGCGCCAAAGATGAGCCTGACTTGCGCGCAATGATATGATCGGTGCCGACCACTGAGCAGGACGGACATTTCGGCTCCGGTTCTGCTTTATGCGTGAAATCCTGCCTAAAACCAAAACCGTTGCCCGGGTCGAACCCGAAGGATGATGGTTCTTCTTCGCTGGGGCGCGCGGTGTCGTCCGAGCTACTGGGGCGCGTTACCTGATCATAACTTGCACGTCTTCCGGCATCCGACAGAACCTCATAGGCGTCAAGTACCTGCTTGAATTTTCCAGCCGCTTCAATGTCGCCGGGATTACGGTCGGGATGGTAGCGGAACACCGCCTTACGATAGCCCCGCTTGATTTCGTCTTGGCTAGCGTTGGGTTGGATACCTAAGATGGAATAATAGTCGGGTGTCGCGTCCAATTTTCAATAACCAGGGCGTGGAGCCCACGCTTCCGAGCGTCCTTTTTGACCGATTACGGCCTGTTAGCGGTACCGTAAACGTCGCTTTTCGGTACCGGTCATTCTTCCTCTTTGTTTATACATCTGCACACACATATCGTAGATCGCCGAGCCCGCCCGATCGTCCAGCACGTGCTCGCCGTCGCGCGTCACATATTCGACCTTCATTAGCGACTCCTTCGACGTGCCGTCATTGTTGGTAATGCGCACCAAGCGCGATTCGCTCCGATCCAGGTAACCCCCAATGGTCCGAAAGATCTGGGCTTGATTGATGAATTCCGCTGCCGGCAGTGTTCCGCCCCGTCTGCTTTCACCGATTCGATCGAGCTCTGCAATGTCCGTAGATGTGTACTTGATCGAAACCGGCAGTGGTGAAGATGGTTCCTGATAACCGCACTCGGCGATGTATTCATTGCCTTCAAATCGAATATCGAACGATTTCAAGCCTCTGCGCTCGAGATCCTGGCCGATGCAGCGCAACGCAGTCGCATAGTTCACACGGCCCACTCGTTGAGATCTCAATGGTTGCCTTTCAAACGCCTTTATAACCGCCCATGGTAAGGCCGCTGAGGAAAAAAATCAACAAAAATATCAACATGGCGCCGGTCGTTCGCCCACGACCACGACGCTGTGATCGTTTGGCGCTCTGGGAAGGTTGAGGGATTATTTCGGATCAGCCAGGAATGCCAGGCAACGGGTCCATGACACCGATCAGGCTGTCGCGAGTCACCAGCTTGGCGAGATCAGCCTCGCTCCAGCCCTCGGTCCCCGGCGGCCGCAGCGGCAAGACCAGATATCGAATGTCGGCGGTGCTGTCGTGAACCCGCACTTCGATGTCGTCGGGCAACTCCAAACCGAACTCACGCATGATCCCGCGCGGATCAACGACCGCACGTTGTCGATAGTTGAAGCTTTTGTACCAATCCGGTGGACGACCCAAAATTGGCCGCGGATAGCACGAGCATAGAGTGCAGACGACCATGTGTCGCACTTTCGCGGTATTCTCCAGCACAACGAATTCATTGATCGCCGTCGCGTCTATGCCCATTTCCAAACATGCCGACTTGGGATCAGCTAGCAGGCGCTGTTTAAAAGCCGGGTCGACCCATGCCCGAGCGACCAGCTTCGCCCCGTTGGCGGGAGTTCTCGCCTCCTGGTATTCGATTTGGTTTTGGATGTCGGTCTCGGTGATGACGCCTTTTTCCAGCAAGAGGTCGCGTATCGCATAAATTCGTTTGGCGTAATGACTCAGTTCGTGCCGCGGATGTTCATGGCCCTGTTCTTCGCTCATAACTATGCCCTTTAAGCCGTCCGCTCCAACCAATGGTCGTAAATGTCGACCAGCACTTTGTCGTTGGCACCGCCCGATCTTCCGAATACGTCACTGAGTGTAAAGGCGACCAAGTAAAGCGTCCGCTTAGGCAGACCGTCGCGGCCGAACGCCAGCAACTCGGGATTGAGAAACTCGCCGTATACCCTCTCAACCCAGCCGGTCTTGCCGCGAATGTACCACGGAGTGCGAATGTGACCGGGCCGGTCCTCGAACTTCACTTTTACCCGGTCTCCCGGTTTGAACTCGCACGGCGCCTGACTCACGACTCGCCCCACTTGGCTTCGAACTCAGCGAGCTTGCGGTCGATTTCTTCCCTGGTGAGAATGTTCTTCTCGATCAGGATCGTTTCGATACTGGCGATCCAGCGCTCGTAATAGGTCATGTCGCGATAGGCGGCGGAGTCCATTTCTTCACGGGCCCGGCGCATCTCGTCCGTCCGCTTGATGCCCCGCGCTCCCAGCGCCTGATTGACCGCGTCAGCGAGGATCTCCCAATCGGAAAGCTGATGTTCCGATTGATCGATCGGGCCTGCCCCGGGAAGTCCACCGATATCATGATGTCCACGCGCCATAATGTACCTCAGCTATGTTAACCCTTGAGGCGGTTAGCGAGCGCGGTGTGTTCCTCCCGCATGCCCGTCGGCAAATGGTCGCCGAAAGTATCGAAAAAGTCGCTCTGACTCTTGAGGTTATTCTTCCAAGCCTGACGGTCGACCGCCAGTAGTTGATCAATGTCGGTCTTGGAAATCTCGAGGCCGTCTCCAATTAGACTCGCCGCCTTTGGGATGTAACCGATCGGCGTTTCATCCGCCAGTCCGCCGCCCCTGGAGCGCTCGACAATCCAACGCAGCACCCGGAGATTCTCGCCAAAGCCCGGCCAGAGAAAGCGGCCACGCTCGTTACGCTGAAACCAATTGATTCGGAAGATTTTTGGCGGTTGGGTTACGCGCTTCGCCATATTGAGCCAATGGGTCCAATAATCCCCCATGTTGTAGCCACAAAACGGCAGCATCGCCATCGGATCGCGCCGCACGACTCCGACTGCGCCTGTTGCCGCCGCTGTGGTCTCGGACGCCAAAGTCGCACCCAGAAACGTGCCGTGCTGCCAGTTGAAGGATTGGAACACGAGCGGAACCATTTTTTGCCGGCGCGCACCGAAAAGAATCGCGCTGATCGGCACGCCTTCGGGGTTTTCCCATTCCGGCGAATACGTCGGACTCTGTTTGATCGATACCGTAAAGCGCGAATTCGGATGCGCCGCAGGAAGGCCGCCTTCGGGGTCCCACGGCTTGCCCCGCCAGTCCTGCGCATTGTTCGGCACCGGGTCGTCGTGGCCTTCCCACCAGACGGTGCCATCATCGCGCAGCGCGACGTTGGTGAAAATCGTATCCCGCTTGATAGTTTTAACGGCGTTTGAGTTGGTATTCGAGCCGGTTCCCGGCGCCACGCCGAAAAAGCCCGCTTCAGGGTTGATTGCCCAGAGCCGGCCATCAGCGCCGACGCGCAGCCATGAAATGTCATCACCGACCGTGTGAATCTTCCAGCCTTTCATGCTGGCTGGCGGTACCAGCATGGCCATATTGGTCTTTCCACAGGCGCTTGGGAAGGCGCCACAGATGTAAGTGATTTCGCCCTCCGGGTTCTCTACGCCGACGATCAGCATGTGCTCAGCCAACCAACCTTCCTGTTGGCCGAGCTGGCTAGCGATCCGCAGGGCTAGGCACTTCTTCGCAAGCAGAGCATTTCCGCCATAGCCGGAACCGACGCTCCAGATCGTGTTGTCTTGAGGATAATGACAAATGAAGCGGCGGTCGATGTCGAGGTCAGCTTTGGAGTGCAGGCAGCGGGTAAAGTCGTCAGAGTCGCCGAGATGATCGAGAGCAATCTTGCCCATGCGCGTCATTATGCGCATGTTTAGCACAACATAAACGCTGTCGGTAACTTGCACTCCGACCTTGCTGAAGCGCGATCCGTGCGGCCCCATGAGAAAGGGAATGACATACAGTGTCCGGCCGCGCATCGAGCCGGCGAAGATTTTTGATAGCTTATCGTAAGATTCGGCGGGCGCCATCCAGTTATTGTTGGGACCTGCTTCCTCCTGCTGCTCGGTACACACGAATGTAAGATTCTCGGTGCGCGCCACATCATTGAGGGCGCTGCGATGAAGGTAGCAGCCCGGGAGTTCCTTCTGATTGAGCGGTATAAGATCGCCGCAACGAACCGCAATTCGCGTCAGACGCTCCTTTTCCTCTTCAGAACCGTCGCACCAACAGACTTCGTCCGGCTGGCACAGAGCTGCTACTTCTTTAACCCATCTTTGAATATTAGGGTTTGCCGGAACCGTACCCGTTGATTGGCTCATAAATGACCCTTCTCATTTGTCGACTCTCAATGCGCCGCCGATCCAGCGAGATGCAGGATGTTGGTGCACGGTCAGCGCAGTCCCGCCGATGGCCGGCGCGAGACTTTTAACGTATCCGATGATTCGCGGCGATGTCAATCACGAGGCGTGGAACACCCGATAAAGACGCCAACGGCGCTCCGCTAAGTCCTCGGTCCATTTGGCGAGCGCTGCCAGCTCGCCGCACGGATCGAGAATCCCAACCAAATTATCACAGGCCCGCGGTGGGCTAATTTGTGCGAGTAACTCCTGCTGGCCCAGCCGCAAACGGGACAGCAGTCGACTTTGCCAAGTCACGGTAGGCAAATGCGCGAGTGCGTCACGCAACGACAACAGCGGGACGGCGCCACCGGCAGCCCGGCTCTCGAAATCTTCGAGATTGATGGCGTTTGTGACACTGAGATGATCGCAGGCGATACGCCGAAGTTTTTTTAAATGCGCGCCGCAACCGAGCTGTGTCCCCATGTCGGCGGCCAAAGTGCGGACGTAGGTTCCGCGTGAACAGGTGGTTTCGAATTGGAGCTCGGCTTCGCCCGCCCTAGTTAACTGCAAATGATCGATGCGGATCGGACGCGCCTCGCGCGGAACCTCTTTGCCCTGGCGCGCCAGCCGATACAAGCGAACTCCGTCACGCTTCAATGCCGAAAACATCGGCGGCACTTGCTGTAATTCACCACTAAATTTCTGCTCCAGCCGGCGCAACTCCGCGTCCCCGAACAGCGGCACCGGCCGCTGCATCACCACTTTTCCGGTCGCATCCTGGGTATCGGTTTCGATTCCCAGCGCTATCACGCCGCGATAGCTTTTCACGCCGCCCAGAAAGATATCGGCGATCTTGGTCCCGTCGTTGACACCGATCAAGAGCAGCCCCGACGCAAACGGGTCAAGGGTCCCGAGATGACCGACTTTTTTAGCCTGCAAACGTTTTTTAACTCGATGCACGACCTGAGCCGACGATGGGCCCTCTGGTTTGTCGATCAGCAGAATACCGCTTCGGGTCATGACCATGAAATATCCGGATATTAGATCGCAGAAGCGAGCGCTCTATTCCTTGACCTTCCGGAGCAGGGCGTCGATCCGTCTGGCTTCGTCCGCGCGATCGTCGTAGATAAAATCGATGGCTGGCACGAAGCGTAGATTTAGCTTCGTGCCAGCCTTTGAACGGATAAATCCGCTCGCGCTCTTGAGACCGGCGATGACTTCATTTTTGACAACGCTGTCCCCGAGCACAGTGAAGTAGACTTTGGCGTGTCGGAGATCTTTGCTCACTTTGATGGCGGTTAAATTGACCCAACGCAGCCGCGGGTCGTGAATTTCGCGACGAAACAGCTCCGCGATTACCTCCATCAGTAGATCTGCGACGCGATCTGAACGCTGGTATTCCATGAATCTGAATCTTGCTCGCCGAGCGGAGACGCGAGCCGCTATGCTCTGCCCCGCTCAACAATGGAAACACTCCACCTCGGCATCGCCGAGCTGCGCCAAGCCCTGCGCCTCGACAAAATCGACGATTTTGCGCAACGTGGCCTCCACCACAAATTGATTCGATCCTGCGGCGGCAAAACCCAAAACCGCGGTTTGCCACAGGCCTTGGCCGCCACACTCGGTAACCGAGACATTAAACTGGTTGCCGACTCGGGCTTGAATGCTCTTCACGACTCCGCGCTTGCCCTTCAGTGAATGGTTTTCCGGAATGAGCAACTGGAGTTTGAGAACGCCGACCACCATGGACGACGAGCCGCAGTCGGTGACGGCCGCTTAGACGCCGCTCAACCGCTGCGCTTCGCGTCCCGACGGCGCAGGTGTCATGCGACGCACGACCGGAATACGCTCATAGGCCTCGATGACATCGCCCTGCTTAATGTCCTGAAATCCTTCGAGCGACAGGCCGCACTCGTACCCGGCACCAACTTCGCGCACGTCGTCTTTGAAGCGTTTCAGGCTGGCGAGCTTGCCTTCGTAGACGACCACCTGATCGCGCAGCAAGCGGACTTGGTTGCCGCGAGCGATTTTTCCCTCGGTAACATAGCAGCCCGCGATGGTGCCGACGCCGGCAATGCTGAAGGTCTGGCGCACGTCCACTCGGGCTTGAGTCTGCTCGCGAAACGTCGGCTCCAACAATCCTTCCATGGCAGCGCGCACATCGGCAACCACCTCGTAAATGACCGTGTAGAGCCGCACGTCGACGCCCTCTCGTGCTGCTAAAGCGGCGCCCTTGGATTCCGGCCGCACGTTGAAGCCGATGACGATGGCATTCGACGCGGTCGCCAACAAAATATCGCTCTCCGTGATCCCGCCAACCGACCCGTGAATTACTTTGAGCTTCACCTCCTCGGTGGACATCCGAGTAAGCGCCTCGGTTAATGCCTCGACCGACCCCTGAACATCGGCCTTCACAACAACGCGGAGTTCCTTGACATCTCCGGTTTTGATCTGATCGTAGAGCTCCTCGAGAGACACTTTGCTCGACTTAACCAGCTCGCTTTCACGCTGCTTGCTCTGGCGATAGTCTGCCACTTGGCGCGCTTTGGACTCGTCTGCAACTGCGATAAATGAATCGCCAGCCTGCGGTACGCCCTGGAGACCAAGAATCTCCACGGGGAACGACGGCGGCGCCGAGTCAACCTTGTGACCGCGATCGCCGATCATCGCGCGCACTTTGCCGTGATAGACGCCGCAGACAAAAGCGTCACCGACGCGCAAAGTCCCTTCCTGCACCAGAACCGTCGCCACAGGTCCCCGCCCGCGATCCAATTTCGCTTCGACGATGGTGCCGCGCGCGAGTTTTTCCGGGTTGGCCTTGAGTTCTAAAATATCGGCCTGCAACAGCAACATCTCCAAAAGATGCGGCACACCCTCGTGAGTTTTCGCCGACACCGGCGCAAACACGGTGTCCCCGCCCCAATCCTCGGCCACCAAGCCATACTCGGAAAGTCCGCGCTTGACCTTTTCGATGTTGGCGTCGGGCCGATCGATCTTGTTGACGGCGACGATGATCGGCACTTCCGCGGCGCGGGCATGATTGATCGCCTCCACGGTCTGCGGCATCACACCATCGTCTGCCGCGACGACCAGCACGACGATGTCGGTCACTTTCGCGCCGCGCGCACGCATCGCCGTAAACGCCTCATGGCCAGGCGTATCGAGAAACGTCACACTGCGCCCGTCCACCTGCACATGATAAGCGCCGATGTGCTGCGTGATGCCACCATGCTCCTGTTCGGTCACGTGGGTACTGCGAATCGCGTCCAGCAAAGATGTCTTGCCGTGGTCAACGTGACCCATGATCGTTGCCACCGGCGGCCGCGGCACCAGAGCCGTATCCAGATCTCCGGCCTGATGCTCAAGTTCAAGCGCGCTGTCGACGTCGAAGGCGACGTTTTCCACCTGATGGTCGAATTCCGACGCGATCAAAGTTGCCGTATCGGCATCGAGCACCTGATTGATTGTCGCCATCATGCCCATGCTCATCAACTTTTTGATCACCTCACCGGCTTTGACGCCCATCTCTCGCGACAGATCGCCGACCGTGATCACCTCGGAAATCCGCACGACCCGTTTGCTCGCTTTTGGAACGGTAATTTCAGTTCTGCGGACCTCTTTGCCGGGCAAAACCCGCTTCTTTCTGGGGATGCGCCCGCCGCGCAGCTCTCGCTCGCGTGTTTCGAGCACGTCTTGCTTCTTAACAACCCGCTTTTTGTGCCGCCCGGCTTTCGGTTTGTCGTCAGCGGCAGGAACCGTGGCGCCATCGACGGGTCGCGCTCGCTCTGCTTCGCCGATCCGAACCGCCGGAGCACCGGCCCCGGCTTTGCGCATGACTGGGGTAGGCGCCGGTTCGACTCGCATAGTTTGCTTTAAATCGATTCGACCAAGAATCCGCGCACCGCGAGGGGCTTCCTGCGCTGCCTCGGCGCTTTTCACCTCCGCCTGAGGTTCAGTCTCGGGCTCGATGGGCGCCGGCGCCAAATCCCCTGCAGGTTCGGATTCCAAAGGTCCAGTTGGAACTTCCACGTCCATATGGAGTGGCTCGACGGCTGGCGAAGGGGCCTCGAATTCGGGCACGAACTCGGTGGGATACTCTTCAGCAGGTGCCGTGGGAGCGATGGTTTCGCTGATCGACGGGGCGGTTTCGGCTGCCGGAGTCTTGGCAATCTCCGCGGCGGCCGCCGGCGCTTCTGCGGGCGCTACCTCGGTTCGACTCGTGCGACGACGAATTACGTTCGCGCGCACACGCCGTTCGACGATCGTTTCGCGTGCCGCGGCACCGCCGTCTCCTTCTTCCTCTTTTTTGATCACGCGATCGGCGACTACTTTTTCCTCGCCGACGTGGACCTGAGGCCTTTCTTGGGCGACCAAGGACGCGCGTAACCGCGCCACCTCGTCGTCTTCAATCGCGCTTTGCGCCTTGCGCCCTCTCATTCCCAGCTTGTCCAACTGGATGATGAGATCTTTCGTTTCAATGCCCAATTCCTTGGCTAATAGATGGACTCTAGTTTTCGCCATCTCTGCTCACTCCCAGTCTCGATCCATAAGTTCGTTTACCACTCTTTCCTTCATGGGCCTGGTGACTTCTACATGGAAAGCGCGATACTGCCCTTTCCGTCCCAAGAACGCCCGCCAACACACCAGATTTCGGTGTAAATAACCGCCGCGTCCAGTGTCCGCTTCAATCACGAGTCCGCCGTCATCCGCCAGGGCCAAGCGGATTAACTGATCTTTATTTTCCCTCTTTCCGCAGCCCATGCAAGTTCGCTGCGGTCGATGGCCCTTTTTAGACATCTATTCGGGCGGCGACTCTGGCTCGGGTCCCGGTGACGCTTGAGCCACGGCAGCCGCCGCAGCTGCCTCGGCTTCTCGCTCTCGTTTCTCGGCTACGTACTGCTTTGCGGCAGCATGCAAAGCCTCGGCCTTCTCTTTGCTAATTCCTTCGACATCGAGAATTTCTTCCAGGTCGCTATCGGCGACATCTTCCGCCGATTTAAAGCCCGCCTGATAGAGCAGCTCGGTCGCGAAATCGCCGATGCCGGGGACCGAGCTGATCGATTGGCGCGCCCGCCGGGTCTCTTCCTCCGCCTCGGCCTCGCTGCGCACGTCGATGCGCCAGCCGGTAAGACGAGATGCCAATCGGACGTTTTGTCCCTTTTTGCCAATGGCCAGAGAGAGCTGATCGTCAGGCACGATGACTTCCATCGTATGCTCGTCATCGTCGATGATAATTTTCGAAACCTTCGCCGGCGCCAGAGCGCGGCAGACATATTCCGCCTGGTCCGGAATCCAGTGCACGATGTCGATTTTCTCGCCGCGCAGCTCTTGCACGACAGATTGGACGCGGGTGCCTTTCATGCCGACGCACGCACCTACCGGGTCGACGTCCGGGTCATGCGAAACCACCGCGATCTTGGCCCGTCCACCTGGCTCGCGCGCGGCGCCTTTAACTTCGACAATGCCCTCGTAGATCTCAGGGACCTCCTGCGCGAATAGTTGAATCAGCATGCCGGGATGCGTGCGCGATAAAACTATCTGTGGCCCCCGGCTGGTAATCTCGACGCTGACGATATAAGCGCGGATGCGATCGCCTTGGCGATAACGTTCTCGCGGCACTTGTTCCTTCTCCGGCAAGATCGCGTCGGTGCGACCGAGGTTGACGATGATGTTGCGCTTTTCGAAGCGCTGCACAATGCCGTTTACGAGTTGCCCTTCGCGCCCCTTGAACTCGTTGTAAATGATCTCCCGTTCGGCGTCGCGCAAACGTTGTACAATATTTTGTTTGGCCGCCTGCGCTGCGATGCGGCCGAACAGACTCGAGTCAAGCTTGCACAACAGCTCGTCGCCGACCTGCGCGTCTGGATCAAGGGTCTCTTGTGCTTCTTTCAAGGTGATCTCGGTGGACTCATCTTGAACTTGATCAACCACCGTCTTGGCTTCGAAGAGCTCGACTTCGCCGATTTCCGGGTTAAATTGCGCCTCGATCTTGCGCTGATGGCCGAATTTCTTCTTGGCCGCCGAGATCATGGCGTTTTCGAGGGCGCTGATGAGAATCGTCTTGTCGATTCCCTTTTCCTTGCTGACCTGTTCAATAACCCTATTTAGATCCTGCTGCATATTCGGCACTCCAGTCGTGCTCGTAATTCGATTTTTCAATCACCGCGAACGGAATTTCAATACGGGTTCCATCCTGGTCCAACGCAATCGTATCGTTCCTCACCTCGAGCAGCGGCCCCAAAAAAGACCGCCGGCCCTGCACCAAGTCGCGCGTCCGCACCCGAACGGTTTTGCCGATGAACCGTTTGAAATGCTCCGGCTGCTTGAGCGGCCGGTTGATACCCGGCGAGGAAACTTCCAACGTATAAGCGCCCTCGATGAAGTCGTGCTCGTCGAGAAGCGCGCTCAACTCCCGACTCACGCGGCTGAGATCCTCCATGTTTGGACCGCCAGCTTTATCGAGATACAAACGCAAAACCCGGCCGCTGCGGCTGCCCTCGCGCCTGAGTTCAATGTCGATAATCTCCATTTGTTGCATTTCCGCCAAAGGCGCGGCGAGTTCCCAAATGCGGGCAACGGTCGCATCCATGCTTCGGCCCCAGAAACAAAAAAAGCGGGCAAAGCCCACTTTTGAGTGTCGACCCTAAAGTGTAGAAAAATTGATACCATAGAGTAACTCGCCATGCAAGTGCCGGGATCTTTACGCGATTGCACCGGCGCCGGTATTTGCTATGATCGCTTTCCAATCGCAGCTCCGGTAATGAAAGTGTCCGCTTCAGCCAAACGGCCATCGCCCACCCAAATCTCGTGGGAACAGATACTCGCCAATCTTGATGACGGCGTCATCGCTCTCGATGCCGAGGGTAAAGTGATTTTTTTCAATGAGGCCTCGGAAGTGCTCACCGATATCTCGTCCGCGGCGGCCACCGGACAGTCGCTGGAGCAAATTTTCAAACGCGAGCCTTGGTTGGTCGATCTTGTCAGCCAGACTCATCCGCCGCGACAAAAGCGCGCACGGGGTGAAGGTGACTTTATCAACCGGTGGGGCAGAAAGATTCCCGTGAGTGTCACCGTCTCGCCATTGAAAGATCGCCACGGGAACTTCGTCGGCACGATTCTGCTGCTGCGCGACATCAAACGCCGCAAGGAGCTCGAAGAGGATCTCAAGCGCGCCGACCGGTTGGTCTTGATGGGCACGCTGGGCGCAGGCTTGGCTCATGAGATCCGTAATCCGCTCGGCGGCATCAAGGGCGCGGCGCAATTGCTACGCCGCTCTGCGGAAGGTAATCCATCGGTGCGCGAGTTTACCGATATCATGATTCGCGAGGTGGATCGTGTCGATCAGTTGATCGAGCAACTCCTGGATCTGGCGCGACCCGCGCAACTCCATCTCGCCCCCGTCAACATTCACGAAGTGCTGGACGACGTGCTGCTACTCGAGTGCCAGACTCTTGGCGCCAAGGACGTGCAGGTGCGCAAGTGGTTCGACCCAAGCTTGCCGCCGATTCGCGGCGATCGCGCCCAACTCACGCAAGTTTTTCTCAATCTCGCGAAGAACGCCTTTCAAGCCATGGATTCCGGCACGTTCACCGTGACCACTCGGTTAGAAACCGATTATCATATTCGCGAACGCGGCACCGGACCCAACCGATTGATCTGGGTTGACCTCGCCGACCAGGGCCGCGGTATCCGCGAAGAGGACCTGCCGCATATTTTCTCACCGTTCTTCACGACCAGAAACAACGGCACGGGACTGGGACTGGCCACCTGCTATCGCATAATCAGGGAGCACGGCGGTACGATCCGAGTCGAGAGCACCGAGGGAAAGGGAAGCACTTTTAGAGTCTCACTGGTGGTGGCCGACTAAGATGGATCAAGGAAAAATTCTCGTTACCGAAGACGAAGAATCGCTGCGTTTCGTGTTGCAGAAAGCCTTGGAAGCCGAAGGCTACTGGGTTCAAATCGCCATCAACGGCGCGAACGCACGGCGGCTATTCAACGAAACCCATTTCGACGTTTCGCTCATGGACATCAAGCTTCCCGACGGCGATGGTCTCGAACTGCTCAAGGAATTCAAGGAAAACGGTGTCGATACGGCAATGATCCTGATGACTGCGCAGAACACGATGCGCAACGCCATCGGCGCCATGAAAAACGGCGCCTTCGACTACATCACCAAGCCCTTTGATCTCGATGAAGTCCTGGTCTTGGTCAAGCGCGCTATCGATAGCCGCAAACTCAGCCGGGATTTCCGCGAGCTCAAAGAAGAGGTCAAAAAACGCTTCGAGCCCGGCGTCAACATTATTGGCACCAGCTCGAGTATGCAACGCGTTTATAAGATCATCGGCCAGGTCGTCGATACCTCGGCGACCATCCTGATTTTGGGCGAAAGCGGAACCGGCAAGGAGTTGGTCGCCAAAACGATTCACTACAACTCGCCGCGCTGGAATCAACCGTTTGTCGCGATCAATTGCGCCGCCATCCCGCACGACTTGCTGGAAACCGAACTTTTCGGTCATGAAAAGGGCGCGTTTACCGGCGCCTTGGACCGGCGCTTGGGCAAATTCGAGCTCGCAGAGGGCGGAACACTGTTTCTCGACGAAGTCGCCGACATCCCGCTGGATCTTCAGACCAAGTTGCTGCGCGTCCTACAGGATCACGAATACAGCCGAGTTGGCGGGCGCGAAACCTTGAAAGCCGACGTGCGCATCCTCGCCGCCACCAACCAGGATCTGGAAAAAGCCGTCAAGGAAAAACGCTTTCGCGAAGATCTCTATTTCCGTCTCAAAGTGATCCCGATCTATCTACCGCCGCTGCGCGACCGGCGCGGCGATATTCCGCTGTTGATCGGCTATTTTATTGACAAAATCAATCGCGAAATGGGGCTGCAGATTTCGGGGGTTTCGCCCGAAGCCCAAAGGCTGCTCGAGGGACACTCCTGGCCGGGTAATGTGCGCGAGTTGGAAAACACCCTGATTCGCGCCGCCGTTCTGTCCTCCGGCCCGATCCTATTCCCGAAGGATTTTACGCTGCAGAACAAACCAGCCGCGCCGACGCTGGAGGTCGACCAGCTGTCGCTCGAAGAAATCATCCACCACAAGCTTGAGGATTACTTTCGCAGGACTGAAGGCGTCGACGTCGATAATCTTTATGCGCTGGTCATCGAACGCGTCGAACGCCCCCTGATCGAGCTGACTCTCAGGAAGACCAAAGGCAATCAAATTCGCGCTGCCCAGATCCTCGGCATCAATCGCAACACGCTGCGCAAGAAAATTACCGACCTTCGTATCGAGCTCAAAAAAGAACCGGCCTGACTCCATGCCACCACTCAAGCTCCCCTCGCTTTATACGATTCTCGATCCTGAACAAACCGCGCAGCGAGCCACCGAGGCGGCGCTCGCAGAACTATTAGAAGGCGGCGCGCGCTGGCTCCAGCTGCGCGTGAAAGCGCTCACGGCCGCCGATTTTTTGGAGCTGGCGCGTCGGGTGCGCGCAAAAACCCGCGCCCATGACTGCAAATTGATCATTAATGATCGCATCGATATCGCGCTCGCCTGCGACGCCGATGGGGTTCACCTCGGCCAGGAAGATTTGCCGCTTGCAGTCGGCCGAAACTTGGTTGGCGCCAAAATTGTCGGCATCTCGACGCATGATCTTGCGCAGGCGCAGGAAGCCGAGCGCGGCGGCGCTGACTACATCGGCTTTGGACCGGTGTTCGGCACTTCGACCAAAGACACCGGTTACGCCGCCCGCGGCATTGAAACACTGCGCCAGATTCGCGCCGCTGTACGGATTCCAATCGTCGCCATTGGCGGTATCACGGAACAAAATGTGCGACAGGTTTGGCAAGCGGGAGCCGATTCGGCGGCGATCATCAGCGATATCCTGCGCGCCGACCATATTGCAGCCAAAGTCCAGCGGATCTTGCACCAACAAGAGAACCGCGCGCAGCCATAAGTTTTCACCGCGCGAAGAAGATGAGCCGGTTCGGGTTTGCCCATCCTCCTGAAGATCGCTATTTTGAAGACTACATCCCGGGTGCTGTACATGAGTTCGGCTCCATCGCCGTCAGCGAAGCCGAGGTCATCGAGTTCGGCAGACGCTTCGTTCCGCTCTCCTATCACGTCGACAAAGAGGCCGCGAAACAGGGCATCTACGGCGGCGTGATCGCCAGCGGCTGGCACACCGCCGCGCTCATGATGCGCATCTATACCGAACACTATCTCTCCAAGGTCGCCAATCTGGGATCTCCGGGCGGCGACGAGCTACGTTGGGACAAACCTGTGTTTCCCGGGGACACGTTGTCGGTGCGTACAACGGTCTTGGAAGCCCGCCGCTCCGAATCCCGTCCCGGCCGCGGTATCGTGCGCACGTTCATCGAGGTGCTCAATCAAAACAAAGAAATCGTCATGAGCATGAAAATGGTGAATTTTGTGCGCTGCCGGCCCGGTGAACCATGAGTTGATTTCCAAAATTGTAGTCGGCGGTGTTCAGCTAACATCACCCTGGTCGCGAGACTCCGGTCGGCGCAAGTGGGGCGCGACCGACTCTGTCAAACCAACGCGTTTCTTTGCGCCGCCGAGCGCCGACGTAGCCACCGCAATAAGACTCAAGACGATCGCTGCAAGAAAAGTCGTATTCAGCGCCGCAACGAAGCCATACGGATTCGCCGTCGTTAGACTCGTGGTCCGCATTCCGGTATAGCGCTCGAAGGCAAGCGACATACTTAATCCGCCAAGCGCGACCCCCAACACGTTGCCAAAGCCGAAAGTCACGTGATTAACCGCGGACGCAAAGCCACGGTGCTCCCTCGGCATCATGCTGATCATTGCCGTTGAGTTGGCGGGATTGAAGATGCCGTTAGTGATTGCGCCCACGACAATCAATGCCGCCGGCAAAAGCCAGTGCGAATCGGTGCGCAACAAACCGCCGAGTGCCAGCGACACAATCATGAAAACCACCCCGAAAGTCGCCGGCACACGGGGCCCGAGCCGGTCGGTCATGTAGCCGCTGAGCGGCGCCAGAGCGACGGTGAGAACCGAAGGCGCCATGAACAACACGCCGACCTGCGTTGCCGTGAGATGGAGCACATCCTGCAGATAAAACGGCAGAAGAAATCCGGTAAGCGAGTAGCACATCGCTATCACCAAGAGACTGATGACGCTGCAGCTGAAGCGGCGGATCTTAAATAACTCGAGATTGACGAATGGGTTTTTGGCCCGTGACTCGTGCAGAAGGAAACCTGACAGCGCGACCGCGAGGAACAATGTTAGTAGCAACTGAGCGGAATCGCTGATCACCTGCTGCGTGCGGCGGTCGAAGAGAAACACCAATGTCGTGGTAATCGCGAAGAGCAGCGCGGCGCCAAAATAGTCGATGGAAACCGCGTGACGCCGGAGCGCTCCGCTACGCCGCTTGAGATTCGCCAGCGCAAGCACGGCACCGCCGAAACCGACCGGCGCCAACAAGAAGAAACTCCAGCGCCAACTAAAATAATCGATCATCAATCCACCGATGCTCGGCCCCAGGATAAAGCCGACGTGGTGTGCCGTCGTCATGTAGCCTTGCGCCCGGCCGGCGAGATCCTCCGTCACCGACTCGGCGGCGAGCGCTCGGCTCGACGACTGCAGCATGGCGCCACCGACTCCTTGTACGAAGCGCGCGAGAATCAGTTGCAGCACGGTCTGGGAAAAACCGCAAAGCAGAGAGCTCGCGGCAAACACGAGGAAGCCCAGCGTGAACATTTTTTCCCTGCCCCATAGGTCGGATATACGTCCGAAGATGACCGACAGGCCGATGTTCGAAAGCTGATAGGATAACAGCGCCCAAGACACTCCGAGTAGATCGGTGCCGAGACTCTGCGCCACCGTCGGCAATGAGATACTCACGATGCGCGTCGCCGTGCCCGAAAAAAATGTTCCGAGAAGCGCCGTGGCAAGAAGTAGATAGTTGATACGGGAGTCCACGTGGATGTTGATCTTCGGAAAATGTCTCGATTATTAGCGCCGAAGGCGGCGGGCAGCAAATGGCTAGCGGCCGCAAACCCTTCGGCACCATCCGCGGCAACATGACCTCTTGTACACCTGGGCGCCATCCTCGGCCCCTACGCCACCGCTGTCTCGCACCTCCATGGCTCCCCGCCTTCATACTGTGAGCAATAGCGCGTGTCAGACTTGCCTAAATTTACTAAGTCTTCTTGTGTGACGCCCAGTATACGTCGATGAACGGCATGAATTAGCCGTCTGAGAACCCCGCTCGGTGAATATAGTCAATAACTCGCGCCTAAAACCCTACTCCCCGCGCTCTTTTCTCGACTGTAATAATCCCTGCGCATTACGGTAGCAGTGTTTGGGCAAACCATTCCGTGGGCAGGTCGCGGCCCAATTTTTTTTCGCGTGCCCGATTGAGGACGAAGCCGGCCACGGCGGCGAACTGCCCGCCCAGTTGGTAATTGCTCGCTTCGTTGGGGAACAAAGTCTTCTCGCGCGCTCCAGTCCTTTTGATCCGCTGCCGGAGAAATTCGCGCGCCTCGATCACGGCCGGCGGCGAGGGCGGGACCTTGGCATCCTTGATCAGGCGAACTCGCGCAGACTCGCGGCGGTCACCTGATCTACTCGTCGAGGGTCCGTGAATACAACACAACGGCGCACCGAATTAACCGATCAACTTATCGTACTCTGAATGCGAACCAATCCAGAACCACAACAAGTCGTCGCCAGCTTCGACAGCCAGCGCTCGGTATTGCAAACCACCGCATGGAGAGACGGGTGCGTAGGGTTTGACTTCAAAAGTTCGTAGTTTTTATCGGCAAGGTGGCGAACTGAGCTCGGAAGGGTTCGATAGCAAGCCCAAAAGCTGGAGCAGCAAAATGTCTCAAAGCTCCTTACTCTTTCCAGCGCGATGTGCTGCGAGAGCTTCTTCGGCAAGCTTATCTAGCTTCCCTTGTCTAACATCCTCTTCGATCTGCCGATCCCAAACTTGAGCGTCGAACTCAAGAAACCATTTGCGAAAAGCGGCAAGTTCGGTCGGGGTGAGAGCTTTAACTTCTTGTTCGATATTCTCGACTTTGCTCATAACCACCTCAGATCCGCAACTTTAGCAGAGTTTACGACTGCGGGCTAATGCTGGGTTAGGGTCAAACTGCACCAGTGTCCCTGGCTTTGGTCATTTGATATACTCCGCCTGCCTTGCCCAAGTCGAGCACAAAAGTTTTCCAGTTACTCGCGCCATTGGCGGTCACTTCTAGATTCTACTGCGGAAATCTCAGGAAGGTTCGCTAACGGCCCGAAGCTGGCGGCGCTATGTGTAATTGCTAAGTCTTCTGCGCAATGACGTACAGATGCAGTTCTGGATATTGATCGTATTCCAGATGTCTGCAGATGCATCCGGCCTCGGCTATGAGCTTCAGCAGGTTCGGAATCCCAAGGACGCTGTAGTACATCTGCGGACCCATGGCCGAATCCACTTTTTCGGACGGCGCATCCAACCCGCCTGTCGTAAAGATGCAAACGCCTCCTGAGGTCAGGCCGTGCAGGATCTTCTTCAAGACAGGCTCTTGCTCCCTCAAAGGAATATGCCAAATGCTATCCCATGCCGAGACGAGGTCGTACTTTCTCGGAAATTTCCATGCGCAGATATCGGCATGGTGGAATGTGACGTTCGGATGGCGCTGTTTCGCCAGTTCGATCATCCGACTCGAGATATCGAGACCCTCTACGGCAAAGCCACGGCTAATCAGAAGATCGATGATTCTCCCGCTGCTTCCACAACCGATATCAAGGGCGTGGCGTTTTTCCTTTAAGAAAGCGATAG
>DATBMR010000183.1:0-30109 GCA_036554745.1 Binatia bacterium | reverse complement strand
GTCTGTGCCTTGATGGGCCACCGCCCCATCCTCTCCGTGGTGACAATAACCTAGCGGCTGGGCCTGAAAGTGATCGTTCCGCTCCTATGCCCGCGATCTCCAGGGCTCGGCCATCGGTCGCTTCGTGGTTACTTAATTGTGGACTCCTTGGTAATTGCGATTGATGCGCATCCTGGTCATTGAAGACGACAAAAAAATCGCTTCCTTCGTTGGACGCGGGTTGAAAGAGGCGGGCTTCGCCGTCGATCAAGCGGAGAACGGCGAAGACGGGCTTCGCTTGGCGCTAACCCATCCGTATGACGCCGCGGTAGTCGACCTTATGTTGCCAAGGCTCGACGGTCTGACTTTGATCGACGAACTGCGAAAAAGAAAAGCGCTTACTCCGGTATTGATTCTAAGCGCCAAGCGGAGCGTTGACGACCGAGTTAGAGGACTGCAGGCCGGAGGCGACGATTATCTGACCAAACCATTTTCCTTCGTCGAGCTGTTGGCGCGGGTGCAGGCGCTGATTCGCAGGGCAAGCCGTGAACCCGAACCCACCCGGCTTGTCGCGGGTGAGTTAGTCATCGACTTGTTGGCCCGCGAGGTCACGCGAGCCGGAACGCGCATCGATCTGCAACCGCGCGAGTTTGCGCTTCTGGAATACTTGATGCGGAACGCCGGTAGGGTGGTTTCCAAAACCATGATTCTGGCGCATGTCTGGGGTTACGGCTTCGATCCATTGACCAACGTCGTCGACGTGCTGGTGTCGCGCTTACGCAATAAAGTCGACCGCGACTTTGAGAAGAAGTTGATTCAAACCCACCGGGGAGTGGGCTATGCTCTTAAAACTTCCTAAACGGTTTCAAGAAACCCTCGCCTTTCGGCTCACCTTCTGGTACTCGGCAATTTTCGTTCTTAGTTTTTTGCTGCTCTCGGTTATTTCCTACCTATTCGTTTTTTCCGCTATTCGCGACAATCGAAAAGCGATCAAGGCTGAACTCTCAAGGTACGTTACACTAGCAGAACGCGGCGGCGTTGAAGCGATCAAGTCCGCAAGTCTTCAACAGGAAAATCCCAGCCGGCGAAATTCATTTTTTGTGCGCGTTGCCGCTGCCGATAACGCAACTTTATTTCTGGCCAATTCGCGTCTTTGGGAACAGTTCGAATTTACTCGCCGGCAAGATGAACCAGTCGCAGGCTCTTGGGAGTATTACACTTCCCGACGGGATGGCGACCTGTTGGAGGTCATGTCGGCACGGCTGCAGGACAACAAACTGTTACAAGTAGGCAAAGCGATCCAGGACCGGGATGAAGTCCTTGAGCACTTTCGTGACACACTGCTTGCTACGATTATTCCAATGGCGCTAATCGGCTTCGCTGGAGGAGCCTTCCTGGCCTTTCGTGCGCTGCGGCCGATCCGTCACCTCAGCGCCGTTGTGCGATCGATCGTCGATACCGGCCGGTTTGATACTCGAGTTCCTGCCAAAGAGCGCGGTAATGAACTGAATGAACTAGCGCTCTTGTTTAACCAGATGTTGGCGAAGATTGAGATATTGATTCGAGGCATGAAGGATGGCTTGGACAACGTGGCGCATGATCTACGCACTCCGGTCACCCGTCTTCGGGGGATGGCCGAGCAAGCACTGCGATCCGAGGCGGACGACCGAGCGGTGCGCGAAGCTCTCGCGGATTGTTTGGAGGAATCCGAACGCATCATGGCGACCCTCGATGCGCTCATGGACGTTTCCGAGGCCGAAGCCGGAACGATGAAGCTAACGCTCGAAAGCATCAATCTGGCGGCACTGATCGACGACGTAGCGGATCTCTATCGTCATGTAGCCGAAGAAAAGAGCATCCAACTTCTGACAAAGGCGCCGAACGATATCCGCTTGCGAGCGGATCACGTCAGATTGCGGCAGGTGCTCGCCAACCTCGTCGACAACGCGATCAAATACACTCCCAACGGCGGACGCATCGCTATAGAGGCGTCCCAAGAAAAGCAGCAAGCGGTGCTGCTCGTCAAAGACAACGGAATTGGCATACCGGTCGAAGAGATGCCCCGGATATGGGATCGGCTTTACCGCGGCGATAAGAGCCGTTCGCAACGAGGGCTCGGGCTGGGACTCAGTCTCGTCAAAGCGGTGATCCAGGCACACCACGGTCGGGTTGAAGCCGCTCCCAATCCGGGCGGAGGCTCAATTTTTTCCGTATACTTGCCGTTGCTTTCCGTCGCCTAATTCCAACCTTTCAAAAGTGTAATCCTCCGTTAAGCTTCCGGCAATGTAATCGCGTTACTTCGCCGCCGGACCAAGCTAATAGTTGTCAATGGATCGCGACAGAGAAAAGCCGCTGAAGACTCGCTTGCGTTTCTGGAATATCGCCATCGGCAAGTTCTTTTTTCGTTACCGGAACGCGCTTTTTCCACTGATATTTGCCATCAGTGCTCTGGTTCTGCGTCCGCGGATCGTGCTCGCCAACATGGTCGTCGATCGGCTCTTGGTGCGCGCGGGTATCGCCCTCGCGCTGCTCGGCCAAACTGTCCGGCTCATTACCATCGGGTTCGATTATATCCATCGCGGCGGCAAAGGTGGACAAGTCTACGCCGGACGCCTGGTTCGAGGCGGGGCTTACGGACTCACCAGGAATCCGATGTATGTCGGCAACGCCCTTATCGCCATCGGCATGACGATGCAATTCGGCTCGCCGCTCGCTTACCTTGTTATCATTCCGTTTTTCCTGTTCGTGTACCGGGCTATCGTGGCGGCGGAAGAGAGTTATTTGCGCGAGAAATTCGGTGCCGAGTATAAAGACTATGAGAAATCAGTAAACCGCTACTTGCCGACGCTCGCTCGATTCGGTGAAGCGTTCGCAGGCGTACGATTTGACTGGAGAAAAAGCATAAAAAAAGACTTGGGAACCGTGGTGGGGCTTACCATCGGGCTGATTTTAATTCCCGTCTGGCGTGCTTATTTTCTCTACGGCCGCGAGGCAACCGAGTTCGTGGTAATACGCACGCTCTCCTTGAGCCTGGGCATCGGCGCGCTCTATCTATTCCTGCTGAAGTTGAAAAGGCACGATCGGCTGTTCAAAACCGACGCGAGTCGTTCGCAAAAAAACTGCTGACCGACAGCGCCCCCGGGGCTGCAAGATAATAGTTGTCAGAGCATCGACTGATTGCGGAGGATTGGGAGTGACAAAACTTTATCCAACAAGGTTGGCGTTTCGTTATCGCATAGATCGCCGTATCCGTAACTCCGTCATGAGGGTCATGAATTGCGTGACATTCGCAGCGGATGATCAGGAGGTCGATTTTCGGTCGCAAGAAATCAAGAGAATTCTGATCGTTCGCAGTCTCTTTCGGATGGGCGACGTTATACTCGCTACTCCGGCGATCTTATTGTTCCGCAGAAATTTTCCGCTCGCAAAAATCGATTTTGTCGGGTCGAAGATATCCAGGGCGCTTTTTGAGAATCTTCCGATTGACGGTCATTTTGAGGTCTCTAAAAATTTTCCGCGGGTCAGTTGGTCTTATGCATGGCTGCTAAAAAAGATCCGTGACATGAAATACGACCTGGCTTTCGACGCGAGCGGCTCGAGCTCTGCGTTAGGCTCGTTCATCGTCGGTCTTTCCGGTGCGCCGCTGCGCGTCGGCGTGAGAGGCAAATGGGACCGCTGGTTCAACATTCGACTTGATCGACCGGATACAGTAAGCAAGTATCACAGTCTCCCCAAACTAATCGGCTCTCTGGGATTGAAAAGTGGGCTGGTTTACCCCCAATTGAGGCTATCTTTCCGTGAAATCGAATGCGGCAAAGCTCGAATGCGAAAGCAAGTTTGCGATGCTAACGCGGTTATTGTCGGTATTTTCGTCGGCGGTCGAAAGAGCCGAGGAAAACGATGGGATAAAGAAAATTTCTTAAAGCTGGCTATTCGGCTGTCGGATTTAGCCGTGCAGCCGGTCATGTTTGTTGGTCCGGAAGAAAAAGATCTGCTTGCATACTTTGAGCGAGAACTGAAAGGCAAGGTACCGGCGATATTCGAGCCTGACGTCCGAGCATTCGCATCGCTGGTCGCCAACTGCCGTCTCTTCGTGGCATGCGATAGCGGTCCGGTGCATCTTGCCTGTGCGGTCCGCGTACGAACGATCGCTATATTTCTCAAAGACGATTTTGATCGTTGGAGCCCACCTTTGGACCTCGGCCGTGTCGTCCACTGTCAACGGGCCATGTCAGTGGATGCTGTCCTGGAAGCATGCCATCACGAGCTGAGATGTTTGAATTGAAGGACGTAACCGCTCCCGCCTCGTTTGACGATAGTGGATCTCGCAAAGAATTTTCAGGCCTTCCAGCTTTGACGTGATTCAGCTTCGTGCAAGTCGGGCGATTTTTACCGCATTCCGGTTGCCCGGTCGGAGGAAGGGAAAAGAAACAGGGTGAAGACCAGCGTCAATGACGGGTCCAGATTTGAGGGCGACCAGGGAAGCAGCGACCCTCGAGACCTTGCTTGGTATTGGGCGATTGGTTTTTTAGTTTTTTGCGTGTGGATCCTCTGCTCTAACTTGGGAGGGGCGGCTCTGTTTGAGCCGGACGAGGGAAGAAATGCGGAAATTGCCCGCGAAGTCTTATTACTGAAAGATTGGGTGACGCCTCACTACGATTTCATCCCGCGGCTGGATAAACCGATCTTCTTTTTTGACCTGGTCGCGCTTTCATACAAGCTCTTCGGCATTTCGGAATGGTCGGCTCGCCTGCCCTCCGCATTGGCTGCAGTAGCTTGTCTTTTGATCACCTACCGCTTTGCTGGATGGCTTTTTGGACGGCAGGCGGCGCTCTGGAGCGCTCTTATATTGCTAACCAGCCTCGAGTTTTTCTGTCTTGCCCGTGTCGTGATCATGGACATGACCCTCACCGTTTTTATAACTCTCGCTCTCTGCGGTTTTTACCTCGGCCAGCGTGGTGCCGAAAGCGGCAAAGGAAGAATTGAATTTCTTTTCATGTATATCGCGTTAGGAGCGGCGACGCTGACGAAGGGACCAGTAGGTTTTCTGCTCCCCTCGGTCGTGATCATTTTCTACCTGCTTGTTACCAAGCGGTTAATCCTCCTCCGTCAGATGGAGCTTCCCCTCGGCATTCCGGTTGCCATCCTCACGGCGGCCCCATGGTACCTGCTGGCAGAGTTACGCAATCCGGGATATCTGCATTACTTTCTCTGGGAGGAAAACATCGCGCGTTACGCCACGGATCAATTCAACCGGAGCGGCCCCTGGTATTATTTTATCGGCGTACTAGCGGCAGGATTTTTTCCTTGGACTGCATTCCTGCCCACCACGATCGCTCATTTACGGAAGCGTTCTCTTGAGGGAGAGCGTCTGTTTTTGATTTTATGGATTGTTCTACCTTTGCTCTTCTTTTCTCTGTCGTCATCGAAGTTGCCTCATTATATTCTGCCCGTATTTCCGCCGCTCGCTATCATCGTTGGAGCAACCATCGCAGAAACACTGAAACATGCGTCGGCGAAAGCGAGTTGGCTTTTGTCCATTCCGGTGCTTGGCTTCGGATTGCTGTCATTGGTGGCGACCCTCGTACTGATGCGGCCTGATTTTATCTCGTTTGAGTTCCAAACCTATGTTAACGATGTTTTTCCGCGCACGCCCATATCGTTCGTTTGCGCTAACATAGGCGTTGTGTTGATTGCTTTGGTAGTGATTCGGAAGCGGCTGTGGCGCAACCAACTTTGTCTCTATACGGGCACCGCTCTCAGTTTTGTTCTTATGGTCATGTTGGCTGAGCCGATCGCGGCCGCGGTTTCAGTTCATCGCTCATCTCGTTCATTGGCTCAGAAAGCCTCGCTTTTAATCCGTCCTGAAGATCAATTGGTCCTCTACCATGGTTACCCATCGAGCTTGCCTTTTTATTTAAGGATCCGGCGCCCGATTGGAGTTGCATGGTCCGGCAATAAGAGCGCTGTTCTTGGCAGCCACTACGTAGCATTCAGACGTCCCAGGCCGGCTGCGGGATATGGCGATGTGCTGTACAGTTATGAAGAATTCGCCGATCTGTGGAAATCGTCGGAACGTCGCCTCGTCGCGATTCTCGATAGCGCGGCTGTGGATCGGTTCAAGCTGCTGGTCGGGATGACGCCGAGGACGCTCTTGAAAATTGGCGATACATTTCTGCTGGAGAATAGGTCAGCTGCCGGCAATGCGCCTGCGCACGATGAGTTACAACGCTTCCGTTTAGCTCGCCGCCAAAAGCCGTGATGGAGGCTTATCGATTTCTTGTCATTCTTCCCTGCCTTCTCTTCACTAAGGCGCGGGAAACCGTTAATTAATTACAAGCCAATATGCCGCTACGATCCGAACCGGCGCTGCACCTTCTGCTGTTGGTCGCGCTGTGCAGCGTACTCTATTTTCCTTATCTCGGCTCGACACCGTTTTTCGACAAAGGTGAGCCGCGTGAGGCATTGGCCGTCCAAGACATCGTGCAGCGCGGCGAATGGCTGGTGCCGCTCAAGCGCGCCACCGATATTCCGTCCAAGCCGCCGCTCCTGCATTGGTCGGCTGCGCTGGTGACTAAGATGACGGGCTCGCTCAACGAGGTGACGATTCGCTTCCCCTCGACGTTTTACGCCATCCTTGGCGTACTGCTGGTTTATTGGCTCGGGCGGAAAATGTTCGATGGCCCGACAGCCCTGCTCGGCGGCGCCATTCTCGCAACGTCCATGATCTATCAGGATCAGGCTTTAAACGCCCGGGTCGATATGACGCTGTGTTTTTTTGTCACTGCCGGCCTAGTGCTTTTCTACGGGATTTATCGCGGCTATCTCGAAAACCCGCTGTGGCTGTATGTCTTCTATACCGTGGTCGGTGTCGGTACGTTGGCGAAGGGGCCCTTGAGCGTGGTGCTGACGGCGTTAGTTGCGGGATCGTTTGTTCTTGTCGAGCGGCGTTGGGATATGATCCGCCGGTTTTGTTTTCATCCCGGGGTGGTCTTGATGCTCATCTTGGCAACTGGGTGGTACGTTGTTGCGGTCATACGCGGCGGCGAGGGATTTTTCGACCGACAGATCGTGGAGGAGAATCTCAGCCGCTTCGTGGGTGATGCAGGCCACAACCATCCAGTCTATTACTATGCTCCTTATTTGTTTTCGCAGGGGATGCCGTGGGCTCTTTTCTTCCCGCTACTGCTCTGGGACGTTTTCAGGACAGGCCTGAGGGCGGATGACGGCCGGCTCTACCTGAAACTCTGGGTGTTGGTCATGTTCGTGTTTTTGTCAATCTCAGTGGGTAAGCGTCCCGTCTACTTGCTACCGCTTTATCCGGCACTCGCGCTGCTGCTGGCGGCTTGGTTCTACAAGGCCGATGCCGGCGGCAATGTCAGGACCATTGGTTACAAGGCTATTGCATGCTTCACGATGCTCATCGGAGCGCTGCTTTTGATCATTACGACGGGCGCGCTGTGGAACCAAGATCAAGGTTGGTTTTTCGCACCGATCGAAGCTTTGTTGAAACCCAAGGATCGCGCTAACGCCGCGGCCTTGCGCAACCAGCTCGACGACTTTGGCTGGACTTTCACGTTAGTGGCCTTGATCGAAGCGGGATTGTGGTTTTCCCTGGCGCGCTCTTTGTGGCTAGGCAAAATGCGCACGGTCGCGCACCAACTGCTTTTGGTTTCATTTTTTAACGCGTTTCTCGGCTGGAAGGTGGTGATGCCCGCCATCGCGCAGTCCAAGAGCTATCGTGATTTCATGGCCAAGGTGAATGAGATCGTCAAGCCGAACGACAAGCTTTTTCTTTATGGCCCTTTCAATAGTGACTCCGTGGTATTTTATCGCGGCAGCGTCATAGAATGGCTGAATCAGCCGGCCGAGCTCGTTGCTTGGAAGGACAGCAGTGCCAACGGCTATCTGATCATGCCCGTGCAAAGTCTCACAGATTTTCCAAGAGCGGCGGGGAGTCTGCCGCCTCCACTACTCGAGAGCGCGGGCAAGGGCCCCGAAGGTGACGCGCCGCTGGTTCTCGTCCGAGCCGCCTTGCGCTGACCTCTGTTTGTGGCGACATTTGCGTGTTGCCCGTTCGGGACCATCAAAGCCAGTTACTAATGAGTTCGTTATTTAGCGAATATGTGGCTGGGTTGCGACCCCGGACCGAGCCCTTCCGATCGCGGTCAATGGGGTCTGTGCCTTGTAGGCCCCCACCTCTTCCTCTCCATGGGTGAAAATACCCAGCGTCTGGGCCTGAAAGTAACCTTCCGCTCCTATGCCCGCGATCTCCAGGACTCGGCCCTCGGTCGCTTCTTGGTTACTTAATTGTGGACTCCTTGGCAGAGCTGCGACCTGCAGCGACCATTGATCGACCGGCATTTTAGAAAGCACGCACGTTCCTTGATTAGCCGTAGAGCGGATGTTAGAGGAATTTGTTCGTGCGAAGGGAGCCTTGACTATGGATATTGACCGTCGGACTGTGCTCAAAGCAGGGTTGGGTTTCGGTGCTGCCATGCTGCTGCCGCAAACCGAACTGTTCGCGCAGGTCCAGCCGCTGATTCAAAAAAAGATCCCTTCCTCCGGCGAGTTGATCCCGGTCATCGGTATCGGCACGGCACGCCGCTACGAAGACGTCAGGAGCGATGCGGAGAAAGGCCCACTACGTGAAACCATCCGGCAGTTTCACGCACTCGGCGGCAAGGTGATTGACAGCTCTCCCTCCTACGGCACCGCCGAATCTGTGGTCGGAGAGTTGGTCGACGGGCTCAGAGTGCGGGACTCGCTGTTTCTTGCGACTAAAGTGAGTTTGCGGAACGTTGGGCGCGAAGAGGGGATCGCGCAGGTCGAGCAATCGTTCAAACGACTCAGAACCGACAAGATCGATCTGCTCGCGGTGCACAACTTGCGCGATACCGACACCCAGCTGCGCACCCTGCGCGAGATGAAACAGGCGGGTCGAATCCGCTACGTCGGTCTCACCACATCGTTCGATCGCCAGTACGGTGAACTCGAGCAGGTGATGAAGAAGGAAAATCTCGACTTCATCCAGGTCGATTATGCGCTGGATAATCGTAATGCGGGCGAGCGCATCCTACCGCTGGCCGGCGACCGCGGCATGGCGGTGATGATCAATTTGCCGTTCGGCCGCGGTCGGCTCTTCAAAGCGGTGCAAGGGAAAAAATTGCCGGAATGGGTCAGTGAGTTCGACTGCAAAACTTGGCCGCAATTTTTTCTCAAGTATATCGTCTCCCATCCGGCGGTGACCTGCGCCATACCCGGCATGGCGCGCCCCGAATATGTCATCGACAATCTCGGCGCGGCGGGCGGCCGGCTGCCGGACGCCGCCGCCCGGCGCAAGATGGAACAATTTATCGACGATGTCTGACGCGTGACGCTGGCGGAGGTGCGGTGAGCGGCGACGCAAGCCGGCAGTCGGGCGACGCTGTGTCAAAGCGGCTGTTTGGGCGTTTGATCGACGTGCGCCCGGAGGAGCTGCGCGCGCTCGTCTGGGCTTGGCTCTACATTTTTTCCGTCCTGTTCTCCTACTATATTCTGCGCCCCATCCGCGACGAAATGGGAGTGGCCGGCGGCGTCGAAAACCTCCACTGGCTTTTTACCGGCACGCTGCTGTGCATGATCGCCGTCAATCCGCCCTTTGCCGCACTCGTGGCGCGCTTGCCGCGTGTCAGGTTCATTGCGTTGGCCTATCGATTTTTTATTGCCAACCTGCTGCTCTTTGCGGTGCTTTTGCACCTCGCGACTGCCGCGCAAAATATCTGGATCGGACGCATGTTTTTCATCTGGGTGTCGGTTTTCAACTTGTTCGTCGTGTCGGTGTTTTGGGCGTTGATGGTCGATGTCTTTGACGCCGAGCAGGGAAAGCGCCTCTTCGGGTTTATCGGCGCGGGGGCGACGCTCGGCGGCATCGTCGGTTCGGTCTTAACCGCAGCACTGGCAAAGCAAGTGACGCCGACTTACCTTTTGCTCGGATCAGCGCTGCTCCTGGAAGCGGCGGTCTTTTGCGTGCGCCGCTTGTCTCATTGGTCCGATGCGTTGCGGTGTCGCCCTGCGGGCGAGAGCGAAGAATCGCCGATCGGCGGATCGGTGTTCGCCGGGTTGAAGCACGCGCTCGCATCGTCCTACTTGATCAACGTATGCTTTTATATCCTGCTGTTCACGATCACTTCGACGTTGGTCTATTTTCAGCAGGCTGAGATCGTCCGGCAAAGCTTCGCCGATCGCGGCGCGCGCACCACCTTTTTCGCCCGGGTCGATCTTTGGGTGAATGTTCTAACCCTGGGCGCCCAACTGTTTCTCACCAGCAGGGTGCTGCGCTGGTTCGGTGTCGCTGTTACTTTGGCGGCACTGCCGGCAATCAGCCTGGTCGGTTTCGGCACGCTGGCGCTGGCGCCGTCGCTCGCCGTGTTGGTTGTCTATCAGGTGCTTCGGCGCGCCGGCAATTTCGCATTTGCTCGGCCGTCGCGGGAGGTGTTGTACACGGTGGTGCCACGCGAGGATAAGTACAAAGCCAAGAGCTTCATCGATACCGCGGTTTATCGCTTCGGCGATCAGATTGGCGCGTGGTCTTATGCAGGATTGGCATGGCTCGGATTGGGAGTGACCGGAGTTGCCGCCGTTGCCGTGCCGGTGTCGCTGGTTTGGCTGATGAATGCGTGGTGGCTTGGTCGAAGGCAAAATACGCTGGAGACCGCCCAGGCCGGGAGCAGCGTACGGACTGCGGCGACACAAACCGACCAAGCTCAGACACGTCCCTAACCGAGCTAACTTTTGGACGGAGCCAAGTCGATGTCGATGTTTTCTTCGCGCTGGAAATCGTTGAAGCGTTCGCGCAACTGGGTGATGTGGGTTTTCGTCGGCACCGCCAGATTCGCTTCGAGCTGAAATATCGGCGTGCCGCTTACCGGCGCGGCGTAAGTCTTGGTCTCCATCGATTCAATGTTGACTCCCATACTCGTCAGAATGGCACTGATCCGGTAGACAATTCCCGGATGGTCCATGCAGGATGCCGTGAGCTTGTAGGGAAGAAAGAATTCCGTCGGGCTGCGCATAGACGGGGTTTTGATGGAAATCGTCAAGCCGGTCTCGGTTTCGATTTCGCGATAATCGCGAGCGACCTTCGCCAGACTGCCACCATCGCCGCTGATCAAAACGATCACCGCGAACTCGCCGCAAAAGACCGCCATCTTGCTGTCGTCGATATTGCAGCCACGGCGTGAGATAAATTCTGCAATGTTTTGCACCAAACCAACGCGATCCGGCCCGATCGCGGTCATAATCAAATGATCTTTGTCCGTCATAAGGTGAACCTAGTGAATTCGTCCCAACAGTTCAATCGGTCAAATGGTCAAGTGATCATGACACAGGGAATGGATAGTGGAGTTCGGGATCACCGGATAAAAACTCTGGAGAGCAACAGCGTTTCAATACTGCAATACTCCATCACCCCAAACCTTCATCGCGGGCCTTCACGCGATGAAGAAACCATTCATGATCGCGTCATACCAGAGCTTTGCCACTGGAGGAACAATGCCTTGCGGTAATTTTTCGTCGCTCCAACCCCACGAGTGCACGCCGGCCCCGAGCGATACGGCTCTCACTTTTGGGGGAGGATCGAGCTTGGCAAAGAGCGGCAACGATCGCTCGCAACGTCTCAAAGTCACGGTGTCGTCGTTGACCCCGTGGATCGACAGGAAATTCGGCACGGGCTTGACTCCGGGGTCGGACCGCTCCCGCGTGTAGCCAAGATAGCGTTTAACGAGGAGGTCGCTTTCGCGATTCGAAAACTTCAGCCGTTCGGCGGAAACACGGGCGGCCGCTTCGAGGGCACTGGTCGAGTTTTTGTGGATAAAGTCTTCGGCCTTGAAGTTGGGACGCTTCTTGGCGCTTTCCCAGCGCTCAAACGTCAATTCGATCAGCATGGGCAAGCCGATGCCTTTACCTTTCATGCCCTCGTACAGGTAGCGGGCGGTGTCGCGCCAGGTGCGCAGGCGCAGCTGGTTGAAAGGAAATTGCCAATCATCACCGCTAATGACCGGATACATCCAGCCGAACGGCGAGCTGCCGTAGCCGAGCAGACCAGTGATGTTTGACACTCGCTGGGAGGACATCATGGCAAACGGACCGCCGGTCGAGTGGCCGTGAATGTAGATCGAGAATTCACCTTCGGGAAACTGGCGTCGAGCGGTTTCTTTGACCGCTTCTTCGAAGGCAACCGGCCAGGCGGCCATGCGATAAAAGAATTCCGTGCCTTGTTTGGCCGAAAGCGAGATCAGCGTACCGTACTCCCGACGCTTCGAAAGGTCCTGAACAATCGTGTATTGATCCTTGGTAATCCGTGTCTCTTTGCTCCACAGCGGCGTGCGCCCGCCGCCATCCGTAGTTTCGACGTCGTCTGGCCAGTCGCGGCTCGGGTGCGAGAAATAAAAGCGGCCGGGAAATGTCATGCTCGCAACCTTAATGGCGTATTTTGACGCCAATGTCCGCGCAATGCGCGCGACGGATTTAAAATCGGAGACGCCGCCATGCAAAAGAAACACGCCTACTTTGTTTCCGTCGGCTCCGCTGGGGATCCTGTTCGGCTCGTTGGGTTCGTAGACGACAACCCCGATATCCCAGTCCATTTCAAGCTCGTGAATGCGAAAGATGTCCTCGCGGACGTTAATTGGCGAGTCTGCAAGCGCCAGGACCTGCTCATTGAGGCTCAAGACTTCTGCCGCT
This sequence comes from Binatia bacterium, assembly GCA_036554745.1. Classification (GTDB taxonomy): domain Bacteria; phylum Desulfobacterota; class Binatia; order UBA9968; family UBA9968; genus DP-20. Next base: position 17,407 of record DATBMR010000183.1, on the reverse strand, counting down.
GATATGACCGAAGGCGGCTCCCAGGATGACTTATTCGACATGCAACTCTCCTTGAGGTTTGGACTCAATGCGGCCCGGCGACCGCTCGCGGTCGAGGCGATCGGTCATCGCCTCGAACAGCACCCGGCCGGTAGCGTCCTTGGGCTTGGGTAGATTAAGCAACCGCGCCAGCGTCGGAGCGAAATCAATGATCTGTACGTTCTTGAGCTTTTGACCCGCCTTGATTCCCGGTCCGTTGAAAACCATCAGCGTGCGCATGCTCGATTGCGCGGGACTGCCGCCGTGATTACCGTAGGGCGCTGTTTCTCTGATTAGTTTGTCCGCGGTGATTCGTGAATCGAAATCGTATCCCGAAGCTAACTCGACGTATATGTCGCCGCCGACTTCGCCGCCGTTCCCCATCGCCGCCCCGTCAGTCTCCGGGTCGTGGACCGCCTTGACAATCGGCCGTTCCCCGTCGCGCAATCCCAAAAGCATCGTGCGTGCTCGAACGATCAAGTCGGCGCGCTCGTGGTTCGCGACGATGCCGCCCTTGCGGTCTTTCGAGTTGATCAACAAATATCCGTTGTTGATTCGGGGATAAATCAGCTTCGTTTTTGTAAGATCGACGCGTCCTTGGCTGTCGAGGACCAGCAGACCGGCTTGCTGCAAAGCGTGGTTGAGCGCAACCCGCTTATTGAAGCCTCCCAGACCGTGATCGGCAATTAGGACAAACAGAGTATCTGCGGGGCGCTTTCTCAGAAGCAAACCGAGCAGCTCGTCCGAACTACGATACACCTGTTCAAGCCAAGGCCGTATGCGGTCGGCGAGCTCTTGCCGATAGGTGGAAAGACTCTTATCCAAATAACCGCGCCACAGATGTTCCGACTCGTCGGGAAACGGCGTGTAGGCAAGAAAGAGATCCCATGGCAGATTGTCGATGGCCCACAGGTGCGTTTCGGCCAATTGATGTTGCGCGAACGCCACGGTCTCGAGGTAACGCGCTTCCGCGGTGCCGCTGCCGCCCTCGGGAATAGTGCGGCCGAAGACACCGCGCTGAAAGAGGAGCGCGGCGCCGTTGCCGACAAAGGTACGCACAACGGGGCTCGGGTCCACGTTGCCGTGGTCGCCGAGCGGCAAGTCGCGCATGGGACCGGTATAGTAAAGAAAAAAATCGCTGCCATCGGGCTTGAGATCGAACAGCCGGAAATAGGATTTTGTCGGTCGATCGCCTGTAGTCTTGATCGGGATCGGCTGGCTCCAGAAGAACTTGCCACCGAAAGCGGGCGCGGCGGGTTTGAGCCGAGCCATGATGGCATTCCCGTCGCGAGCCCTGGCGAGCATCAGCGTATCGTAACCGGCCTGCTCGTCACCGGGGTCGTCGACGAGCAATCCAAAAAAATTCGACTCGTTAATGCTAAAGCGGATCTCTAGCGGTGGCGCTGCGCTGGGGGGAGAATTGTGCCATCGTCCGGCCGCGCGAGCTTGCGCGGTATTCTTGGTCACAACCCCATCCCGGCCGGCGATCAACGTGTAGCCCGAAAAACGCACAATTCCTTCGGCAAGCTCTCCAGCAAATGTCGGGAGATGCGAAACCACCGATTTCTTTCCGGCGCGGCGGGCAGCAGCCCAGATCGGTTCCGCTCGTAACGGCGTCGCGTCAAAACCGGCGAGGCTTTCCAGGATCGTGAACTGATCGCGCGGTGCTCGCGGCACGCGATTGCCGCTGATGCCGTTGACATTCGGCGGCGCACCGGTGATCAACGACGCGAACCCCGGAGCCGTCTTAGAGGGGAAAACCGGCGTGACGTCACCGGCAAAAGCCCCCCCTTGTATTAGCGTTGCAAGGTTCGGAAGCTTTCCCGCACGTAACATGTCCTCCGCGAAAGCCGGAACGGCGCCATCCCAGGCGAGTACCATAGCCCGAGTTGCGGCCGCTGCGAAGGCGGGCCCGATGACGAAGCAGGAAAATACCGCCAAGACCGCTAACGACTGTGCGACCGGGCGGCGGCGGGTGACCATGGCAGATCCAAGATGTAACGAACGCACGTATTCAAATCATCAGCACCGTGAGCACTGTGCGGATGCCGTTCAATCGACAGTAGCGGATAAAGAATTATCGTGTCAACGCGCGGCGCAATGTGGTCCAGTTGGTGCTGCATTACGAACGGCCAATGATTTGAGTCAGCCGCCCCTGTTGTGACTCGATAGACTCCGCTGCGCTGGCGCAGAGCTGCGAAAATCGCCTGGTCTTCCGTCACGAAATTGTCTAAAATTTGCCTCCGTTTGAGGATCTCGATGCCCAAGAAGATTCCGACAAGACTTGAGAAGCACGGCCACATGCGCGTGGACGATTATTATTGGCTACGTGAGCGAGACGACCCCGACGTGGTCAAGTTTCTCAACGAGGAGAATGAATACGCCGCCAAAGAAATGGCTCATACGCGCGAGTTCGAGGAGAAACTGTTCGAAGAGATCAAGCGCCGAATCAAGCAAACCGACATGTCGGTGCCGTACCAACGGGACGATTATTACTATTACACGCGTTATGAGCCTGAAAAAGAATATCCGATCTACGCGCGCAAGCGCGGCTCATTGGATCAGCCTGAAGAAATCATGCTCGACGCCAACGTGTTGGCCGCAGGTCATGATTTTTTTTCGATCGGCGGCTCGGCGATCAGCTCGGGCCAAGATCTGCTTGCTTATGCCGTCGACACGCAGGGCCGACGAATCCATACCGCCTTTATTAAAAACTTGCGGACCGCCGAAGTGTTGCCGGACGTACTGCCCAATGTGACGGAAAACCTGGTATGGGCTAACGACAACAAAACACTCTTTTATGGCAGGCAGGATGAGACTACGCTGCGGCAGTTTCAGATCTATCGCCATATCGTGGGTGCGGACACGGCAGACGATCAACTGGTTTATCAGGAAGACGACGAGACTTACATCACTTATATTTTTAAAACCAAATCGAAAAAATTCCTGATGATCGTCTCATCGCATACCAACAGCCAGGAATATCGTTATCTGGAAGCGGACCGGCCGGTCGGTGCGTTTAAAATATTCCAGCCGCGCGAGCGCGAGCATGAGTATCATGTAGAACATTTTAACGATCGCTTCATCATCCGCACTAATGATCGAGCGAAAAACTTTCGTTTGATGTCGACGCCGATCGATCAAACGGCGCACGAGCACTGGCGGGAAATCATTGCGCACCGGGATGACGTTTATCTCGGCGACTTCGAGCTGTTTCGCGATTATCTGGTTTTGGAAGAACGCGTTCGTGGCTTGACGCAGATTCGGATTGTGCCGTGGTCCGGCGAACCCGGGCATTATCTCGAGTTCGACGAGCCGTCCTACCGGGCTAATCTCAACGTTAATCTGCAATTTGACACGAGCGCGCTGCGTTTCGAGTACACGTCTATGAAAACGCCGCTGTCGATTTACGATTACGACATGAGCACGAGGCAAAAAACGTTGCTCAAACGAGAAGAAGTGTTGGGCGGCTTTGATCCGGACAACTACCTGACCGAACGGCTTTATGCCCCCACGGCGGACGGTACGCTTATCCCGATTTCATTGCTTTATCGCAAAGGGATTGTCAAAGACGGCGACAACCCGCTGCTGCTCTACGGCTACGGTGCTTATGGCTTCAGCATCGACGCTAGCTTCTCTTCGCCGCGCCTGAGCTTGGTCGACCGCGGTTTTATTTACGCCATCGCGCACATTCGCGGCGGTCAGGAGATGGGCAGGCCCTGGTACGATGACGGCAAGCTGCTCCGGAAGAAAAATACGTTCAATGATTTTATTGCGTGCGCCGAATTTGTTATTGGCGAAAAATTTACCCGGCCGGAAAAGTTGTTTGCCATGGGGCGAAGCGCCGGCGGTTTGCTGATGGGAGCAATCAGCAACATGCGTCCGGAGTTATTTAGGGGCATCGTCGCCGAAGTACCCTTTGTTGACGCGGTGACTACCATGCTCGACGCGTCGATCCCGCTGACCACGGGCGAGTACGATGAATGGGGCGACCCCAACGAGAAAGGATTCTACGAATACATGCTGTCCTATTCGCCCTACGATCATGTCGAGCGAAAGGCCTACCCGGCGATGCTGATTACCGCCGGTTTGCATGATTCCCAAGTTCAATATTGGGAGCCGGCCAAGTGGGTCGCCAAGCTGCGCGAGCTCAAGACCGACAATAATAGACTACTGCTCAAGACCAACATGGAAGCAGGTCACGGCGGCGCTTCAGGTCGTTTTCGGCGCCATCGTGAAACCGCATTCTCGTATGTCTTCTTGCTCGATTTGGCGGGGATTCGAGAATAACTTAGCCGTACGCTTATCCCAAAGAGCGCGTCTGGCGCTTGCCAATGATCCGGGTCCGTCCGCTAGCGCTGGGCAGCAGTCACTACGCCACTCAATGCTTTCCTTGGGTCTTCTTTTCGCGCCATGCTTTCAAGCGCTCTTGGATCTGCTTTTCATAGCCCGACTCCGACGGCTCGTAGTAGCGTCTGCCGAGCAGTTCCTTTGGGAAGTGCTGTTGGTCGACAATGTGGTCTTGGTAATCATGGGCGTACTTATAGCCTTTGCCATAGCCCAGCTCTTGCATCAGTGGCGTCGGGGCATTGCGCAGATGCAGTGGTACCGGTAAGGCACCGTGGTCCTTTGCATCCTGGGCAGCGGCGAGCATGGCTTTGTAGGAGGAGTTGGATTTCGGGGCACTGGCAAGATAGGTCACCGCTTGCGCCAGTGGAATGCGGCCCTCGGGCAAGCCAACGAAATGAACCGCCTCCTTGGCGGCGACCGCGATCTGAATCGCATGAGGATCCGCGTTGCCGACATCTTCGGCAGCGAAGATCACCATGCGGCGAGCGATAAAGAGCGGATCTTCGCCGGCCTCGAGCATGCGCATCATCCAGTAAAGCGCAGCGTCAGGATCGCTGCCGCGCATGCTTTTGATAAACGCCGAAATGACGTTGTAATGCTCCTCGCCCGCTTTGTCGTACTGCAGCGGACGGCTCTGCAGCGCTTCTCGCAGCTCTGCGAGGCCGATTTCCTTGCCGCCGTGCGCCTCCGCGAGGGTTGCAGCATTCTCGAGCGCATTCAAGGCGGTCCGGCAATCACCTTGGGCCTGTTGGATCAGGAACTCTCGCCCTTCAACAGAGAGCGACAGCTCGAGCCTTCCGAGTCCGCGCTCACGATCGTGGAGCGCCCGATCGATGACTTTGCCGAGATCCGCGGGGGCGAGCGGGTTGAGAACGAGAACCTGGCAGCGCGAGAGCAGCGGAGAGATCACCTCAAAAGAGGGGTTCTCCGTGGTCGCGCCGATCAGGATCAGCGTGCCGCGTTCGACGTGGGGTAACAGATTATCCTGCTGGCTTTTGTTGAAATGGTGAATTTCATCAATGAACAGAACAGTCGTCTGCCCGGCGCGCTCCAGTTGCTCCGCTTCCTGAACAATTCTTTTTAGATCCTTGACCCCCGAGGTGACCGCCGAGAAATTCACCCAGGTCGCATGCGCCGATTTGGCCATGATCCGCGCGAGCGTCGTCTTGCCGCTGCCGGGCGGCCCCCAGAAAATCATCGACCGAAGTTTCCCAGAAGCCACCATGCCGCTCAGTAGTTTTCCGGGGCCGAGCAAATGCTCCTGGCCGACAAATTCTTCGAGGCTGGCCGGCCGCATTCTTTGAGCGAGGGGCTCGGCGTTGGTTTTCCGGCGGAATGAGGGGGACGAACCGAAAAGATCCACGATATCATGTTAACACAGCTGAGTGGCATCGCGACAGGGCGGCCAGAATCTCGCTTTTGTTAGAGACGCTTCGATGTTATTCTGTTGGCCGTTTGTCCTGGCAATTCGGTGAAAAGTGCCATGAACGACAAAGAAAAACCGTCATTTATCCAGGGAGCGACACCGCGCACGGTCTTATTCGCCAACTCATCGATTTCCGGCAAATTAAGCTACAATCTGCCGGTCAAGATCGATGGCAATTTTACTGGTGAAATAAAGTCGACGGAGCTTCTGGTGATTGGCTCCAACGCGCAAGTCGATGCGCATATCTCCGCGCGCCAAGTTCATCTTGAGGGAAGGCTCGTTGGCTCGGTTCAAACCATGGGTTGTTTTGAGCTTATGCCGGGCGGGTATTTTAAGGGAGAAGCTAGGGTAGGTGAACTGCGCGTTCACCCTGGAGCGACGTTCGACGGTAACGGAAACGTTTTAGGAGGGAACTGAAAAAGAGCCGCGTCCGGGTGCTAACGCTCTTCGCCGACTAACCGCGCTGCTTTGCCCGCTCTCTGACGCAAATAGTAAAGCTTTGCGCGACGTACTTTGCCGCGGGAGACGATTTCAACCTTATCTATCCGGGGGGAGTGGATCGGAAAAATTCGCTCGACGCCTACCCCGTAGGAAACTTTGCGGACGGTGAATGTGGCGCGGTTACCGCTGCCAGATAAGCCGATAACGATGCCCTCGAAAACCTGAGTGCGCTCCTTTTCGCCTTCAACAACCTTGACATGGACGCGCACAGTCTCGCCCGGACGGAGCACCGGCGGCTGCTTCTTAAGTTGTTGACTCTCCAGCTGACCGACAATATTCATACTCGCTCCTGCGTTATAACTCTTGTCCTAAAAGCCGATCCAAGATGATCGCGGCAGCCGATCGGACGGAAAGATGATTGTAATCACCGCGCCCCTCGATGGCGTCCAGGACGTAGTCTGATTGTGAAAGTATCGCCTCGGTTAGACCCCATCCGGTGCCGAGCAATATCAGGAAGGGTCGAGTCTCCTTATGTAACATGTCTCGCAGCCGAGCGAAAGAGGTGCGCTGGTTGGATGGCCTAGCCGATGTGGCGACCAGCGCCGGTTTTTCACCGGTTTCGCGCTCGATGGCGATGATCGCATCGTCGAGAGTGTCGCAAATCCGTGCCAGTGCCAAGGCTTCCTTGCGCGTCGCATTGTATTGGCTGCCATAACCGGTTTCCCAATGATCGATGATCTTGAGCGCGAGCCGCTGGAGCGCCTTGATCGGTGTGACGACAAAAAAGCCGCGCACGCCGTACGTGCGGCCGGAGCGAGCGATGTCATGGATATCCATGTTGGTGACCGCCGTGGTGACGACCTGACGGTTTTTGTCGTAGACTGGATGATGCAGCAGCGCGATATAGATTGGCGCGAAGAACGTCCGGCCACCAGCGGTTCGATCTCGCTTCAGCGCGATTTTCTTGTAAAGATCCGGCCGGCGGTCGCGGGTAACGGCAAGGCTTTGCTCATTCCGCCAGCGGTGAATGCGCTCATGGTTACCGGAGAGTAAAACCTCGGGAACTTTCATACCGCGAAAGTTTTCGGGGCGGGTATACTGCGGGTATTCCAATAGCCCGCTGGCAAAGGATTCGTCGACGGCGGAATATTCGTTGCCTAAAACTCCGCGTACCAAACGCGCGACGGCGTCGATCACGACCATGGCAGCCGGCTCGCCTCCGCTCAGTGTATAGTCGCCGATGGAGATCTCTTCATCGACGAACGCCTCGACGCGTTCGTCGATCCCTTCGTAACGACCGCAGATCAATACAATCTCCTGTTCCTTGGAAAGGCGTTGCGCCGCCTGTTGGCTGAACACCTGCCCCCGCGGCGTCAGCAAAACGACCCTGGCATGGGGTGCCTGACTTTTCGCGTGTTCAATCGCTGCGACGAGTGGCTCCGGTTTCATTACCATGCCCCGACCCCCGCCGTAAGGAGTGTCGTCAACGGTGCGATGGCGGTCGATCGCGTAGCTGCGCGGATCGACAAAGTCGAACTTGACCAGCCCTTTCTCCCGCGCCTTTTTCAAGATGCTATGACTCAAAGGAGAATCAAACATCTGTGGAAAAATGGTGATAACCGTGAAGTTGAGCATCGCCTTTCACGTGAGGACTCGGCCGGCGCGATTAGAGATCCAACAAACCGTCGGGAGGGTTGATGATCAGTTTGCCCGAGGTGAAATCAACTTTTTCGACAATCTCCCGGTTCGCTGGAATCAAGTGTTCCTTGTCGGTGCCCTGGACGACCAAGAGATCGCCGCCGGGAGTCGACATGACCGCCGAGATCGAGCCAACGTGCCTGCCGTCGGCAGCCAAAACTTCAAAGCCGATGACTTGATATTCGTAGTATTGACCGGGTGGCAGACTCTCTAGCGCATCCGCGCTGATCGAAACAGTCGAACCGACATATTTCACGGCCTCGTCGAAGCTGTCGACTTGCTGTAATTTAACCAGCCACTGTTTGCGACGGCCGCGGCTTGCCTCAAGCTGATGTACCGATCGTTCGCCGGCTTTTTCAAGAACGACTTCGACCCCCCGTGACAACGTTGTGGTGTCCGGGTTGTAAGAGTTTAACTTCAACCAACCGTTAAGCCCATGGGTGGTGACGATTTCGCCCAAGGGAACGAACGGCTCAGCCATCGGCCACCGGATGGAGGCTACTTTTCTTCGAAGATTTCCAGGATGACCTTGCGGTTTTGGACCGACGCCGCGGCGTTCATCAAAGTGCGGATCGACTTGGCGGTACGCCCTTGTTTGCCGATGATCCGGCCAAGATCTTCCTTGGCGACTTTGAGCTGGAAGACCGAGGTTCCCTCGCTCGTCGTTTCGTGGATTTCCACCGCGTTGGGATTGTTCACCAGCGACTTTGCCAAGTACTCGACCAAGTCCTTCATGCAAAATTATCCGGCTTGACGCTCTTTCTTGATCAGCTCGGACACGGTTTGCGAAGGTCTCGCGCCTTTTTTGATCCACGCCTCGATCTTGTCGCGATCCAATTTAATCGCACCGCTTTTTGCCCGCGGATCATACGTGCCAACCTGTTCGATGTAACGGCCGTCGCGCGGATAGCGCTGGTCGCTCACGACAATACGGTAAAAAGGTTTTTTCTTGGCCCCGTGCCGGCTCATTCGAATAGACACGCTCATGTTGCGTTTGTTCTCCTCTTGTTAGTGGAAAGGGTTGGGCATGCGGCCGAGCAGAGAGCGCATGCCGCCTTTGCTCACCCTTTGCATCATTTTTTTCATTTCTAAAAATTGTTTCATCAACCGGTTGATGTCCGTCACGGTCGTGCCGCTTCCCTGAGCGATACGTCGCCGCCGGCTTCCGTTTAAGATCGCCGGGTTGCGTCTTTCCTGAAGCGTCATCGAATTGATGATCGCTTCGACACGCTTCAGCTCTTGTTCCGCTTTCTCCGAGTCCACTTGACCCGCAAGCTTTTTACCGCCAGGGATCATCTCTAAGAGGTTGCCCACCGGTCCCATGCGTTTGATCTGCTGGAGCTGGATTTGAAATTCTTCCAGTGTGAATTGTTGTTTCTGAAAAGCCTGCTGCAGGCGCGCGGCCTCCTTCTGTTCGACGTTCTGCTGAACCTTGTCGATCAACGAGAGCACGTCTCCCATGCCGAGAATCCGCGAAGCCAGGCGGTCCGGGTAAAAAGGCTCGAGGGCGTCGAGCTTCTCGCCGATGCCGGAAAACAAGATCGGCTTACCGACCATCTGGCGGATCGACAGCGCGGCGCCGCCTCGGGCGTCGCCGTCGAGCTTGGTGAGGATAATGCCGGACAGGCCGAGCTTGCCGTCGAAACCGATCGCCTGGTTGACGGCGTCCTGGCCGGTCATCGAATCGGCGACGAACAGAATATGGTGGGGATGTACGACATCCTTGATTGCTGCTAGCTCCTGCATTAGTGCGTCATCGATGTGCAGTCTCCCGGCGGTATCGATGAGCACGACATCGCAAAACTTCTGTTTGGCTTCCTGCAAGGCTCGCTGGCAAATTACCACCGGTGAGGTTTCCGGATTGGAATCATAAACCGGCAACTGAAGCTCCTGGCCCAGGATATTGAGTTGCTCGATGGCTGCCGGGCGATAAACGTCCGCAGGGACCAGGTAAGGAGAGCGCTTTTTGTCTTTCTTAAGATGTCGCGCCAGCTTGGCCAATGTGGTCGTCTTGCCAGATCCCTGCAGGCCAACCAGCATCATCACGACAGGAGGTGCGGTCTTCAGATCGAGTTCCTGATATTCGCCGCCAAGGAGGTTGACCATCTCGTCGCGGACGATCTTGATGAACTGCTGTTCGGGAGTGAGGCTTTGCAAAACCTCCTGACCCATCGACCTGGCTTTAACCGAATCTAAAAAAGACTTGACCACCTGAACATGGACGTCGGCCTCGAGCAGGGCGAGACGAACCTCGCGCAGGGCCTCGTCGATATTTTTTTCGCTGATCTTGCCCTGACCTCTAAGTCGCTTAAAGGTCTGCTCAAGTTTATCAGTTAAAGATTCGAACATGGATCTCGCCGTAAATAACTATATTTAAAAGGAAAAGATCAAAGCAAAGTAGTATGAAAAACGCTGTTAGTCAAGGTGGAAGAAACAAAAAGCCCGTTGCGCGCGGCGCGCGCAACGGGCTTTGGCGGGCCAAAACGAAATGATCTACATCATGCCGCCCATACCTCCCATACCGCCCATCCCGCCGCCCGGAGGCATCGGCGGCATCGCCGGCTTCTCCTCCGGCTTTTCGGCAACCATGGCTTCCGTAGTCAGCAATATGCTGGCGACCGACGCGGCGTTTTGCAGCGCTGTTCGCACCACTTTGGTGGCGTCAATGATGCCTGCTTTCATCAGGTCCTCGTACTCTTCGGTGGCAGCGTTAAAACCGAACGCTCCTTTGCCCTCCTTAACCTTTTGTAGCGCTATCGAGCCCTCGACACCAGCGTTGATCGCGATACGGCGGAGCGGCTCTTCGGCAGCACGCTTGATAATGTTCACGCCCCATCGCTCATCTTCCGACACACGGATCTTCTCCAGTGCCGACGCCGAACGGAGGAGCGCAACACCGCCGCCGGGGACGATGCCTTCTTCGACGGCGGCCCGGGTAGCGTGCAGGGCATCTTCGACCCGAGCCTTTTTTTCCTTCATTTCCACTTCGGTGGCAGCACCGACGTTGATCACTGCAACGCCGCCGATCAGCTTGGCCAACCGCTCTTGGAGTTTCTCCCGATCGTAATCGGAGGTGGTTTCGTCGATTTGGGCGCGGATCTGTTTGATGCGTCCCTCCAAATCGGACTTCTTGCCCGCGCCGTCAACGATCGTGGTGTTGTCTTTGTCCACGACAATTCTCTTGGCGCGGCCGAGATCTTGTAGACCGATGTTGTCGAGTTTGATGCCCAACTCTTCGGCGATCAGTTTACCCCCGGTGAGGATCGCAATATCTTCGAGCATGGCTTTGCGCCGATCGCCGAAACCGGGTGCCTTGACCGCAACGCAACGCAAGGTACCGCGAATTTTGTTGACGACGAGAGTGGCGAGGGCTTCGCCTTCGACATCTTCAGCAATAATAATGAAGGGTTTGCCGGACTTGGCGATCTGCTCGAGAATCGGCAAAATTTCCTTCATGTTACTGATCTTTTTCTCGTGGATGAGTAAGTAGACGTCTTCGAGAACGCACTCCATTCTCTCCGGGTCCGTGACAAAGTACGGCGATAAGTAACCGCGGTCGAATTGCATCCCTTCGACAACATCGAGAGTGGTCTCGAGACCTTTGGCTTCTTCGACGGTGATGACGCCTTCTTTACCGACCTTGTTCATGGCCTCGGCGATGACATCGCCGATAGTGGAATCGTTGTTGGCGGCGATCGTGCCGACTTGAGCGATCTCTTTGGGATCTTTGGTGGGCTTCGAAAGCGACTTGAGTTCGTTGACCATCGCGCCGACCGCTTTATCGATGCCGCGCTTGAGAGTCATCGGATCATGCCCGGCCGCCACGAGCTTGATGCCTTCAGCGTAGATCTGACGCGCCAGCACCGTCGCCGTAGTGGTACCATCACCAGCAACATCGGACGTCTTGCTGGCAACCTCCTTGACCATCTGCGCGCCCATATTTTCGAACTTGTCTTCAAGCTCGACTTCTTTGGCTACGGTAACGCCGTCTTTGGTGACGTTCGGCGCCCCGAAGGATTTGTCGAGCACAACGTTCCTGCCTTTGGGACCCAGTGTGACGGTCACAGCATCGGCAAGGATATTCACGCCTTTCAGTATGGCGTCTCTTGCATCGCGGTTAAATTTGACTATTTTGGCTGCCATCGTTCCCCTCCTAAATTCTTAAAATTCGTTATCGCTCAATGACGCCGAGGACATCGTCCTCGCGCATAATCAAGTGTTCTTCGCCGTCCAAAGCGATCTCCGTGCCGGAATATTTTCCGAACAGAACGCGATCGTTGACTTTGACATCCAGTGGAGTGATTTTACCATCGTCATTGACTTTCCCTTTGCCGACCGCAACCACTTTGCCTTCCTGTGGCTTTTCCTTAGCGGTATCGGGAATGATGATCCCTCCCTTGCTTTTGTCCTCTTCGGCGATGCGTTTGACTATAATCCGGTCCTGCAAAGGCCTAATTTTCACCTCCTAAACTCCTTTCATTGTGTTTATTTAACTAACTAACTTTTAACAGATTTATTTAAGCCAGCCACGGTAACTGTGAGAAGCCGTTGTGGTTACGCGGCGGGGACAATGTAAGCATCGATCGGCTGATGTCAAGGTTTTTCCAGGAGAAAATCATCGAGCCCCGGCCATCGAAGATTTCGCTATTTGCGCTGTTTGCGCGACTCTTCCTCGAAGTACTTTCGGTAAAGAACATCCCATTCGCGACTCCCCGGCGGGACGTGACGGGATAGCGACGCGATTTTGCGACGCACCGCCTCGTCGAGTGAGTCGTCGCGTTGAAAAAATTCGCGCAAGGCTTGTTTCGTTTCGGTTAGCATCCGGCTTTCGTTTGGAAAATCGGCCAATTTCGCATTGTGCAGACCTCTGAGAATCAAATGCGCTAGGTGCGAGGTGCGATCGTCAGATAAGCGAGTCACAGAATAAAGCCCTTCTTGGCAGCGATCTTTTGTTTCGCCAATTGAAGCATTTTGAACGAATCCATATCGCGGGCGGCGCGAGCGTGAGAGCTGAGCATCCGGCGTGCTTCTTCTTCGATCGCTGCCTCCTCCGCAAAATTCCCGGCGATCACTTCGGCGATTTTGCCCTTGATCGCGCCGTCACCCGCCTTTGCGACCATAAGTTCCTTATCGCGGTAGCGCGCGACCAACGTTGCCGCTAGTCTGTCTAGCTGTTCCGGGGTGATTTTCATCTGTCGACAACTTGGGGATAATTTAATGAATCTTGGTGCCACCACCGGTAAAAGCTGTGGGCACCATTTTTCTATCCAGGCTCGACCACGAAGTCAATCATTGATCGGTTCCGCTCGGGGACTGCTTTTCGTCCCGCGCCGACCAAGGAAAAATCTTGTGCAAACAAAGCTTTTTTGCGAAAATAGATATCCTGACAAAATTCATGCAATTCGCAACGAAAGTTGTCCACAGGCTCCGAAGTTCCACGAGCCGTCGCGGCTTGGATTAGCGGTGGAGAGGTCGCCTAGCTGTGCATAAACCCGCGCGCCTGAAACCAGGCGGGCGCATTGGTGTGGTTGCGCCAGCGGGGTGCGTGGAATCAAACGCGCTCCAGGCTGGCCTCGAGGCGATTCGTGCCGAAGGCTTCGAAGTCGAACTGAGCGACCACCTGTTCGCGAATGACGGGTATGTTGCCGGCAAGGCGGAGGATCGGGCACGTGATCTGCGAGATTTTTTTCAACGTACGGACATCGACGCGATTTTCTGCGCGCGCGGCGGTTTTGGGTCGGCTCAGTTGTTGCCTTATCTAAGCCCGGTGCTTGGTCGTCATGCCAAGATTTTTGTCGGTTACAGCGACCTTACGATTTTGCTCAATTGGCTGGGCCAATTTTGCCATATGGTAACCTTTCACGCACCGATGGTGGCGATGGATTTGGCGCGGGGGCTGAGCGAGCGGGACAAGGCTCATTTTTGGCCCTTACTGACCGGGGCGACGATCCGATGGAAAATCAATCTTGGTGACATGATCCGGCCGGGAAAGGTCCAGGCTGAACTCTTAGGAGGCTGTTTGTCGCTGTTGGTAACCACACTCGGAACACCCTATGAAATCGACACGAAGGGAAAGCTGCTTTTCCTCGAAGACGTGGGAGAGAAGCCTTATCGCATTGAGCGGATGCTGACACATCTTAAGATGGCGGGAAAGCTGGAGCAACCGGCGGGTGTGCTCTTCGGCGATTTTACCGAGTGCGATGGCCCTGGCGGTAGGGGCATTCGCGAGATCGTCAGAGACATTTTTCACGATGCCCCCTATCCGGTGGTAATGGGCATGAGTTCCGGTCATGGGCGGGAAAACTTAGCACTGCCGTTTGGCGTAAAGATGGCCTTGGACGGGGACGCGAGAACACTCGAAATGCTTGAAGCGCCGGTCGCTTGATCTACACCAAGTCACCGATCCGATCCGGTTTGCCGCGCGCTGTTTGTCATGACCAGCAACCAAGTGCAAGATCCAACCAGTTCTGAACTTCGCGATCATTTTCACGCCCAGCGTTTTTTGAAGATGGATTTTGATTCGGTTGACAGCGTCTTTCAACAAGCGGTCGCGGAGGGAGTTTTCCCGGGTGCGGTAGTCCTGGTGAGCTTGGAGGAGCAAGTTGTTTACGAGAGGGCGTTTGGACACCGCTCATTGGAACCGCGCCAAACTCCTATGGAACTCGGTACCATCTTCGATCTCGCTTCGCTCACCAAACCGCTCGCGACTACTGTGGCTATCATGCTGCTCATCAAGGAGAAGAAACTGCGGCTTGACGATTTGGTCACGCGCGTCATTCCCATGTACGGGGTGTTTGGCAAGAATCTCACCACTTTTCGACACCTGTTGCATCACGCTTCCGGGCTGCCGGCCTGGAAGGCCTATTTTGAAGAGATCCGCAATGGCGAAAAAACCGGACGCATCAATTTTGTCGCAAGCCGCGCGGCGAAGAATTACGTCTATGAGCAGATCCACCGTGAAAAGCTGATTAGCGCGCCGGGAACTCAGTGTCTCTACAGCGATCTAGGTTTCATTATTCTAGGGGAAGCCGTCGAGATTCTCAGCGGCAATACGCTCGACCGGTTTTGCCAGGAGAAGATTTTTAAGCCGCTCGGGCTGCGAGCCACGGGATTCGTCGATCTGACGCGGCTGAGAACCCATCGTCTGCAGCCGGTCGAAGAAATGATCGCCCCGACCGAGAACTGCCCATGGCGGAAAAAAATTCTCTGTGGTGAAGTCCATGACGACAACGCCTATGCGATGGGAGGAGTGGCGGGTCATGCCGGGCTCTTCTCCTCGGCGCGCGACGTGCATAGCTTGCTGGTGCGCCTCAGCCGATGCCTCAACGGCAAGGATAGCTTTTTACCGGCGGACTTGATGCGAGATTTTTTCAAGCGAGAGCCGGTGCCAAACAACGCCACCTTCGCCCTCGGCTGGGATACCCCATCGTCGGAGCACTCCGCGAGTGGTCATCTATTCTCCGCCAATTCGGTCGGTCACCTGGGCTACACCGGGTGCTCGGTATGGTGCGACCTGAAAAGAAATTGCCATATCGTTTTGTTGACTAACCGAGTCCATCCCTCGCGTAAAAACGAGAAGATAAAAGATTTTCGACCAGCAATCCACGATCAAATCATGAAGGTTCTTTTCCCATGAACAAGGTTCCGCCCATTGGCAGCCACATCCATTTGATCGCCGTTTGCGGCGTCGGTATGGCATCGTTGGCGGGACTGCTACAATCGCGCGGCTATCGCGTCACGGGGTCGGATCAGAATGTCTATCCGCCCATGAGCACGTACCTTGAGCAGATTGGCATCAAGGTCGCGTCGGGGTTCGCCGCGCAGCATCTGTCACCCCGCCCTGATTTGGTGGTCATCGGGAATGCTGTGCCGCGCGCCAATCCCGAAGCGGCAGCGACCCTCGAGCAAAACATCCCTTATGTGTCGTTTCCGCAGGCGCTGGGCGAGTTTCTTATCGGCACGAGGACGTCGGTGGTGGTTGCCGGCACGCACGGCAAGACGACAACCACGGCCCTGGCCGCCTGGGTGCTTACCAGGGCCGGCCTGGACCCGGGTTTTTTCGTCGGCGGGGTGCCGACCAATTTCGGCAGCGGCTGGAGGGTCGGCAGCGGCGATCATGTGGTCATCGAAGGCGACGAATACGACACGGCCTTTTTCGATAAGGGACCCAAGTTTCTTCACTACCGTCCCAGCCAGGTTATTCTGACCGGCATCGAATTCGACCACGCTGACATCTACCGCGACCTTGATCATGTCAAGAGCGCGTTTGTGCGGTTGATGGCGATCATTCCTCGACAGGGCTTGCTGGTCCTCTGCCGCGACTATCCCGCCGTCAACGAAATTGCCGGTACGGCGTGCTGTCAACTTGTCACCTACGGGGCCAGCGACGGTGATTGGCAAGCGCGTAGTCCGGAATTTTACGAGGGGCGGACATTTTTTGATCCCTGTTATCACGGAAAGTCGGAAGGAAAGATCGAAGTCGGGCTGATCGGCTGGCACAACGTAAAGAACGCCTTGGCTGTCTATGCGCTCGGCCGGGCCATGGGCATTGACGGCGCCAAGTTACGCGATGGGTTTCAGACTTTTACCGGGGTCAAGCGACGTCAGGAGATTCGCGGTCAGCGGCGCGGCGTGTTGGTGATCGATGATTTCGCCCATCACCCCACCGCGGTGCGCGAAACTATCGATGCCGTGCGCGCAGCCTATCGTGGGCGCCGGTTATGGGCGGTATTCGAGCCGCGCAGCAATACCAGTAAACGCAACATTTTTGAGCAGGAATTCGCGGCAGCTCTGGCGCCGGCCGATCGAATTCTTGTCGCCAACGTCTACCAACCCGAAAGAGTTCCCGATGGCGAGCGCCTTTCGGTCAACAACGTGGTTACCCAGATCAATCGCTTGTCCGGTGACGAGCGTGCCGGCAACGCGGCAAGTGGACACGAAATCGCGGCGATCGTTGCGCGGGATTCGCGACCGGGAGACGTGGTTTTGGTGATGTCGAACGGCGGCTTCGACAGCGTTCACGATAAGATTTTGCAGGCGCTGGCCGGGTAGCAGGCAAGAAATAATCTCAGGGTGGTAAAGATTTCAGAAGCAGACCGACGCGTGCTGGGAGGATAGCGGGTTGAACCGATTGCTCCAGTACTCTACCACTCCAAGCTCAATTGGGGAAGCGAGCTCAACGGCCCGATAAGTACAGTTGCGCACACTCCTGACTGCAGAAGAACCGGCCGGACTGCAGGACCGCGGCCGATTTGGGAACATAGCTATGACACTGCGGATCCAGCACCATCTCTTCGCCATCCGGTTTGGAGTTGAGCCGGCTTGAGGGACCGCCCAGCCGGCGGCCGATCAACGTTCGAAGGACGTTTGCCAGAACGTAAAAAATCAGAAAAACTGCGATGAGGCGGAGTAGCAGCATTTCGCTCCTTGCGGGAAGACTCGGATTAAGAGTGAAACAGATGTATCTTCTTGTCA